>JBFFUJ010000001.1:0-41145 GCA_041571375.1 Lysobacterales bacterium
ATGCGCGTGCTGGCCGAACGCGGCGCCCACATCATCGCCACGGCGCGCAGCCGCCGCAAGGCCGAAGACGCGGCCAGGCGGGTCGCGGCCGAGGCCACGCCCGTGGCCTGCGAACTCAGCGATTTCGATTCCGTCGCCAGGTGCGCCGAGGAGATCCGGCGACAGCACCGGTCCATCGATGTGCTGCTGTGCAATGCCGGCGTGATGGGATTGCCGGAACCCGACCGGAAGTACGGTGTGGAAATGCAGTTCCTCACCAACCACCTGGGGCATTTCGTGCTGGTCAATCGCCTGCTGGACCTGGTGCTGGAGGCGCCCGCCGGGCGAGTCGTCCTGGTCTCGAGCATGGCGCACTTCCTGTCGGTCCCGGGCGGCATCAACTTCGATAACCTGTCCGGCGAGAAGCACTACCATCCCTGGACATTCTACGGCCAGTCCAAGCTCGCCAACCTGCTCATGTCGAACGAGCTGGCCCGGCGCCTGAAGGGCCGCACAGCGAGTTCCAATGCCCTGCACCCGGGCATCATCCAAACGCCGCTCATGCGCCACCTGTCCACGGCGCTGTTCGGCCTGTCCAGCGCACTGAGCTGGCCGTTCGCCCGCAGCGTCGAGCAGGGCGCCGCCACCCAGTGTTATGTCGCCGCGGCCGCCGAACTCAACGCCGTCAACGGCCAATACTTTGCCGACTGCAACCCGGCTCACACCAGCATCCACGCCCGCGATCGCGACTTGGCCACCCGGTTGTGGGAGTTCTCGGAAGAGGTCGCCACGGACTACCTGTAGCGGCGAACTTGCCCGGGGCCGGAGGCTCTTCTACCATCGGCAGGAAGCATCCCGCGAACGTACACGCTTCCCCAGGTTGAAACGCGCATGGCACTGCACCCCCTGGCCGGCAAGCCGGCGCCCCAATCGATTCTGACCAACGTCGCCCGACTGGTCGCCAATTACTACAGCCTGCGGCCGGATGCATCGCTGCCCGCGCAACGCGTGGCTTTCGGCACCTCCGGACATCGGGGTTCGGCCGATACCTGCAGCTTCAACGAAGCCCACATTCTGGCCATCAGACAGGCGGTGTCCGAATTCCGCGGCAGCCGCGGGATCGACGGGCCGATCTTCGTCGGCATGGACACCCATGCGCTGTCCGAACCCGCCCTGATCACCGCCGTCGAGGTGCTGGCGGCAAATGGCGCCGAGGTCATGCTCGACGAAACGCTCGGCTACACACCGACGCCGGTGGTTTCTCAC
This sequence comes from Lysobacterales bacterium, assembly GCA_041571375.1. Classification (GTDB taxonomy): domain Bacteria; phylum Pseudomonadota; class Gammaproteobacteria; order Xanthomonadales; family SZUA-36; genus CALKKN01. The sequence continues at coordinate 1,246 of JBFFUJ010000001.1, forward strand.
GCGATCCTCACCCATAACCGCAACGGAGGTGGTGGACTTGCCGACGGCATCGTCATCACACCCTCCCACAACCCCCCATCCGATGGCGGGTTCAAGTACAACCCGCCGAGCGGCGGTCCGGCCGACACGGAAACCACGACCTGGATCGAGCGACGCGCCAACGAACTGCTGGCCGGCGCCGAAACGGTTCGCCGCTGGCCGTGGGAGCGGGCCAGTCGGGCGGAGAACGTACGCCGGCACGACTACCTCGGGGCTTATATCGCGGAACTCGGCAGCGTAATCGACATGGATGCTGTCCGCGATTCCGGTATCCGTATCGGCGCCGATCCCATGGGCGGCGCCGGCGTGGCCTACTGGGAGCCGATTGCGGAGCGCTACGGCCTGAACCTGGAGCGGGTCCGTGAGACCGTGGACCCGTCCTTCCGCTTCATGCCCGTGGACAAGGACGGCAAGATCCGCATGGATTGCTCGTCACCCGCGGCCATGGCGGGGCTGATCGAACTCAAGGACCGCTTCGACATCGCCTTTGGCAACGACACTGATTTCGATCGCCACGGCATCGTCACGCCCAGCGTCGGTCTGATGAATCCGAATCACTACCTGGCCGTCGCCATTGCCTGGCTGTTCAGCAACCGCCCGGACTGGCCGTCGACGGCCGCGATCGGCAAGACCCTGGTCAGCAGCAGCATGATCGACCGGATCGCAGCCAGCCTCGGAAGGACGCTGTGCGAGGTACCGGTAGGCTTCAAGTGGTTCGTGGACGGTCTGCTGGACGGCTCCCTGGGTTTCGGTGGTGAAGAAAGCGCCGGCGCCGCCTTTCTGAGGCGCAACGGGGACACCTGGGTCACCGACAAGGACGGCATCATCCTGAACCTGTTGGCCGCTGAAATCACCGCCCGCAGCGGGCGCGACCCCGGAGAGCACTACCGGGACCTCGAACAGCGCTTCGGTGCACCCACGTACGAGCGGATCGATGCGCCGGCGACCCGCGAGCAGAAGGCGGTACTGTCGAACCTGTCACCCGACCAGGTCACCGCCACCGAACTGGCCGGCGAACCCATCACTGCGCGGCTGACCCGGGCGCCGGGCAACGGCGCGGCCATCGGCGGCCTCAAGGTCGTCACGGCGAGCGGCTGGTTCGCCGCGCGGCCTTCCGGCACCGAAGACATTTACAAGATCTACGCCGAGAGTTTCCTCGGTCCGGATCACCTGCAGCGGATTCAGGAGGAGGCGCGCCGCATCGTCTCAACCGCTCTCGAAGGCGTGGCGCAATAATACCTTTCCGATGCGCTGCAGCGAGCTGTAGCAGCAGGCCCGCTGCTCAGCGGCCATGACGCTCCCTGGCCGCCTTCAGCCGCTGGATGCTCTCGGGCGGCCAGTGATCCCTCTGAGCGTAATACTCCGGGACCGCAGCCACGTCCGCCGGCAGCGCGACCCAGGGAACCTTCGAACCCGTGTAGATGTGGATGTCCGGCATGACCTCGTGGGGCGTATCCAGCGTGCCGACACGGATGAAACTGACGGCTTCGCCGGCTCCGGCATAGTGGCTCCAGAGGGCCACCTGGCAGCGTGGGCAGCGAATGATCTTCTGGCTCTTGCCGCTGTTCGAGGGCGTGTCGATCGACGCCGGCGAGCCCGACAGGATGGCGACGTGATCGCTCTCGATCAGGGCGTTCAGGGCAAACGCACTGCCGGTCTCGCGCTGGCACCAGCGACAGTGGCAGCAGTGCACGAACAAAGGTCGCGCGTGAAGGCGATAACGCACGCTGCCGCATGTGCAGCGACCCTGCAGATTCCGGTCTGATTTCTGACCCATTGACGGCTCCTTCAGGTTTCACCCCGCCCGTCGAGCGTGAATCGGCTGATGCCGCTCTCCTCTCCATCCGCCGTAAAACGACGTTCGACAAACTCCACCCGCCCGTCGTAGTCCATCAGTATGACCGAGGAGGAGCGGGTTCCGTAGCTCGGGGAAACGATGAACTGGTGGTTCATCAGGTGCCGGCGGATCGCGCCATCGCCCTGGTCCAGGGGCATGTCACCGGCCGCCAGGCTGCGGTCCGCCAGCAGCTGCAGCAGGTCGTCGGCGGCCACGGAGTCCCGCTGCAACAGTTGCTGCAACTGCTCGCGCCCGGCCCGCACCTTGGGCCAGTCCGTATCCAGCAAATGATTGCTGAGGCCGTGGATTCCGGGCTCAATTTCGATCACGTCCGGGTGCCTGTTCGAGGCATAGACCAGGCTGTCCCTCCACCCGAGCAGCAACGAGAAGCCCCGGTACGCGGAACCATCGTCCAACAGGCCCGCGGCATGCGCCAGCGGCAACCGTTCGCCGGCCAGGAAATCGGTGACCAGTTCGCCGCGGGAGCGTTCCAGCGGAACCTCAGGCTCCAGCGGTTCACGGTAGTTGGTCACGGCCGCCACCCGACCGGGCCGGGTGATGCCGAGCCACGTGCCCCCGGCCTGCAGATCGCGCCCCGCCAGCAGTCCGGGCCGGTCGGCCCAGAATCCGGCGGCTGCCGTCGGCCGATCGTGGAACTCATCCCGGTTGGCAGCCAGCACCAGGCGGTGACGGGGGTGGGCCCGCCAGGCAAAGAGGATCAGGCACATGGCAGCAACATCGCGGGCCGCGCATGGAACCGTTTTGTTTCCTGCGCTGCGGTATGGGAGAATCCCGTCAATTGAACCACCGTTTGCGATCTGAAAATCATCGTAAGCAGTACGAAAATCGAGGCCTGCCAATGAGCCTTACCCGGGCGCTCTTCAAGCACAGTGTTTTCTTTCTTCTGCTCATTCCGCTCTTCGCGATCTGGGGATTCTGGGTCACTTACTTCGCCCGGCCGTCGGGCACCGTGCATTTCCTCGAGCACCTGCATGGCTTCGCGATGTTTGGCTGGTGCCTGCTGCTCGTGCTCCAGTCCTGGCTGATGCGCAACAACCGCCGCACGGCCCACCGGAAGCTCGGAACGCTGTCCTATGCCCTGGTCCCGCTGATCGTGGTTTCAACCGTCATGCTGGCCAATTACCAGCTCAACCGGCGCGGCCTGAGCCCCGAAGGCCTTTACATCTTCTCACTGCAGACCTTCATTCTCATCCAGTTTCTGTTCTGTTACGCCCAGGCGATCCGCCACCGCAAGACCGCGGACCTGCACGCACGTTACATGGTCTGCACGGCACTGCCGCTGCTGGACCCGATCTTTGCCCGCATCCTGGCCATCCATTTCATTCCCGTCGAGTTTACCAGCGGGATCATCCAGTACATCACCTACGGTTTCACGGACCTGATCCTGCTTGGGCTGGCGCTCTGGGACTGGCGGGCGCACCGTCGGCGGGACGTTTTCCTGGCCGTGCTGGTGGTGCTTGTCGCAACTCAGATACCGACTTTTTTCGTGCTGCGCTGGCCGGCCTGGGAAGCTTACGCAAGCTGGTTCATGCATTTGCCGCTATCCTGACGGTTTCTGCCCCTGGTCGACGATTTCGTCCTCGTAGATCCGCGAGGCCGTTTGCGTGGCGGCCAGCGCATCGACAAACTTGCGATGTTCCTCGTCCGGCTCCGGCACCCGCCTGAAGAACCGGAAGGTAATGTAGCTCATCAGCAGCAGGTGGATGATCGCGCTGTACAGGAAGAGGCCGCCAGGGCCGGTCACCTGCATGCCGAGGGAGGCAAGGAAAGGGCCGACGATCGCTCCCACCCCGTACATGAGCAAGAGACCGCTGGAGATCATCACGTAATCCCCCGGCCGGGCATGATCGTTGCTGTGCGCCACCGAGACCGCATACAGCGGAAAGGCGACGGCGCCCCAGGCAGCGCCCAGCGACATCAGCAATACGGGGCTCATGCGGGTGAAGAAAGACCAGATCAGCAGGCCGACCACCAGGCCGGCGAGCGAGGCGAACGCGATCACCCAGCGCCGATCGACGCGGTCTGACCAGAGCCCCAGCGGCCACTGCCCCAAGGCGCCACCCAGTACAGCCGCGGTCATGAACCAGGCGGCCAACGAAACGTCCTGGGAGTAGCCGGCCACGAACACCGGGGCCAGTGCCCAGAACGGCCCGTTGGCCAGGCCGGACGCCAGGCAGCCCAGCGCGCCCGCCGGTGAGATGCGGAACAGTCGGCGCAGGTCCAGTCGGACGCGGTGCTCGGCATGCTCGGGGGTCGGAGCGGCCGACAGCACCACGGGAATGGCGGCCATCGAGACGATGGCCGAAGCGATGGCGAACAGCGACATCTGCTGGGGATCGTAGAGCAGCAGCATCTGGCCCACGGCGAGCACCGTCAGCGTGATCAGGGTATAGGCGGAAAACACCGCGCCCCGGGTCTCGTTGGTTGACTGCTCGTTCAGCCAACTCTCGATCACCACGTACAGCACGGCGAAGCAATAGCCCGTGATGAACCGCAACAGCCACCAGAGCCAGGTTTCCACCCACAGCCCGTGCAGCAGGGGCACCGCGGAGGCAGTGGCGGTCATGGCTGCGAACACGCGTATATGCCCGACGCGCCGCAGTAATCTCGAACCCCGCAGGCAACCGAGCGTAAACCCGAAGAAGTACGCACCGCCCATCAGCCCGATGGACAGCGTCGGGAAACCCTCGAGATTGGCGCGCACCGGCAGCAGCGTGCCCTGAAGCCCCTGCCCGGTCAGCAGAATGGCCACTCCGAGCAGCAGCGGCGCCACGGTTGAGAGCGTTCGGATCATGTTTATCGCCGTCGGTTGTAGGCTGCTCGCCGGGGCCTCTTCGGCACGGCTCCAGATATGTACAATAGGCCGTCCATTTTCCCACAAGCGAGGGGAGAAAAAGAATGCCGCAGTTCGCCGAAGACAGCGGGTCGCGCATCGGTTGGTTCCTATCGACCAGCGCCCGCGTACGCTACTCCACCGGCGCCCTCGCCTATTTCGCTCAGGGCATTCCGATGGGCCTGCTGCATATCGCCCTGCCCGCCTGGCTCGCCACCGAGGGCGTTTCCGCTTCCGAGATCGCCGCCTACCTCGGCATCATCATGCTGCCCTGGGCTTTCAAACTGCTGGTCGGTCCGCTGATGGACCATTTCGAGTACCTACCCATGGGCAAGCGCCGGCCCTGGGTGCTCGGCGCGCAACTGGGCATGGTGGCCAGCCTGCTGGCACTGGCCTGGGTGGATGACCCGGTCTCACAGATCGGGCTGCTGACTGCCATCGGTTTCGTCATCAATACCTTTACCGCCAGCCAGGATGTGGCGGTCGACGGCATGTCCATCGACCTGGTGCCCCTCGAGCAGGAAGGCCGCCTCAACGCGTTCAGGAGTTTCGGCAAGTCGGTGGGCTGGGCCGTCACCTCGGCGGTGACCGGCACGATGCTGGTGATGTTCGGCATGAAGGCCACCGCACTGGTTTGCGGCCTGGGTGCCGCCGCCGTGTTCCTGTACCTGGTCCTGGTGCGGGAACGCCACAGCGAGCGCCTGCTCCCATGGAGCGCGGGCGAAGCTTCACCCAAGAACGAACCGCCACCGTCCTTCCGCAAGGTGTTTTCGGACCTCAATCATGTCCTCTGGACCCGCGCCAGCCTCGTGATCATGGGCATCATGTTCATCGACGGTCTGGTCAGCGGCTACGGCCGCGCCCTGATGCCGATCGCGGCCGTGGAGCTGTTCGGCTTCACCACGCCGCAATGGTCCGATCTGAATGCGGTAATGGGCTTTGCCGGCGCGGTCATCGCTTTGGGCCTCGGCCCCCTGATCGATCGCTTTGGCGCCAAGGCCATGATGGGGCTCACCATCCTGCTGACCGGCGTCCATGCCTTCGCACTGGCGGGGACGCAGGAGATGTGGTCCAACGACACCTACGTGCTGTTCATGATGTCGGCCTGGATCCTGCTGTTGCCGGTGATCATGGTCTGCGCACTGGCGCTGGCGATGAGTATCTGCTCGCATGGGGAATCGGCGACCCAGTTCGCCATTTACATGTCCGTCTCGAACCTCGGCGCCTCGGCGGGCTCGATGTTCTACGGCATGGTGGCGGACGTGACCAGTTGGGCCCAGAATTACGCGCTGAAGGGTCTACTGGTGTTTCTGCTGCTGCTCGTGATCCTGATGTTCCGCACACACGGGCATCCCGAGGACGAATTGCTACGGGAGTAGTCCGGGCTTCCGCGCGGAAGCGTGTCCGATCCGGGCCGCAGCGACACCCCGCTCCTACTGGCGGGCAAAGTACTCCGCTACCGCCTGCTTGTCCTCTTCGCTGAGGCTGTTGGCCACGTTGCACATGCTCGTCGGGGTTTTCGGTCGGTCGCTGTGTCGATAGGTGGTGGTCGAGCAGTGCCGCTCGTAGTTGTGGAACTGGTCCAGCTTTTCGCGGATGTAGGTTGTGCCCCTGCCGGCCAGCGAGGGCACGTCCGCCTCGGTGGAGACGCCGCCGGGGCCGTGACAGGCCTCGCACTCACTGACCAGCCCGGCCACCTCCTGCCCCTGGACGGGGCCAACCATGAAAAACGCAATCACCAGCGCCCAGCCATATCGCTCTCCACGCATGGTTCGCCCCCGTCGTGCAACTGACACAGAACTGAATATAAACCGGGATCGCCTTGATCCCAAGGACGCACGTCGCCGAAGCCGACGACAGGTCATCCCGGGAGCCGGCATGATTCGCAGGCCGGGCTATGCCAGATAGTTGGCGAAGAAGGCCAGGGTGCGCTGCCAGGCCAGCATGGCGGCCTCCGGTGCGTAACGGGCCTCGCTGGAGTCGTTATGGAAGCCGTGGCCGGTGCCGGGGTACATGTGCAGGCTGTAAGCCACCTGGTGCTCGTCGAGTGACGTCCGGAATGCGGCGATGGTCCGGTTGATGCGCTCGTCGTTACCGGCGTAGTGCATCATCAGCGGCACCCGCACCCGGGCCACGTCCTCCGCGCTCAGGGGGCTGCCGTAAAAGCAGACCGAGGCCGCCGTCGCGGGCTCGCGGGCGGCGCACAGCAGGGACACCCCACCGCCGTAGCAGAACCCGACCGTGCCGATACGGCCGCTGCAATCCTCACGCGCCGCCAGGTAGGGAACACCGGCGACGACGTCCGCCGTGATCCGGGCGCGGTCGGACCGCGCGAACAGGTCACGCGCCGCCTCCTGGTCGGCTGGCGCGCCGCCTGCGTGAGTCAGGCCATCAGGCGCCAGCGCGACGTAACCCGCCAGAGCGGCACGCCGGGCGACGTCCTCGATGTGGGCGTTCAGCCCGCGGTTTTCGTGTATCACCAGCACCCCGGGCAGCGGGCCGGCCGCGTCAGCGGGACGGGCGAGGTAGGCACGCACCGGCCCGGCACCGGCCGCGTACTCGACATGGCCCGAATTCAGGCGCCCGTCGTCCTCCGCGACCTGGCGCCCCCAGGCGTAATTCGGCTCCAGCAGCGGCAGCACGGCGCTGGCTGCGGCCGCGCTGCCCGCGATGCCGGCCAGCCGCCGCAAAAAGGTGCGGCGCGGCATGTTTCCGTGAATGTATTCGTTGTAGAGGTCAAGGGCCCTGCGGTCCATGTTCCGTTTCCTCAGCCGGTTTGCTCGGCTTCTGATGCTTGCCCAAACCACCTGTCGAGTGCCTCCGCGAACCGCGCCGGCGCCTCGGGTTCCGTGCGCAGGTAGAGTGACGGTTCGATCAGCTCGAGCTCCATCAGGTCGAAACCGCCGCTGCCATTCCGCACGAAGTCGATGCGGGCATACAGCGACCTGGACCTGACTGCGGCCATGGCCCGCTCCCCGGATCGCAGCAACCCCGGTTCGGCACTGACTGCCAGGATCTGCGCACCGCGCTCCTCCTGGGAGCGGAATTCGTCGGGGGCCGGGACCTTCAGTATCGCGTGGCTGAAATGCCCGTTGAAAAAGAACAGCGAGTACTCGCCCTCGGTCTGCACCCGGTGCATGAACGGCTGGACCATGCACGCCCGTCCGCGGAAGCACTCGGTGATTTCGGCCCAGCGCCGCGGCTCCTCGTCCCGGGAAAAGCGAAAAGCATCCTCGCCGTTGGCGCCGACCACCGGCTTCACCACCAGTTCCCGGCTCTGCAAATGATCCGAGCATTCTTCCGCGGTCCGGTCCGTCAGGCCATTCAGCCACCAGGTGGGCACGACGTCCACGCCGCGGCCCGCCAGGTCACGCAGGTAGGACTTGGCCAGGTTCCAGTGCACGAGGTCGAGCGGATTGGCCAGGCGGGTCTCGCGATGGATCCGCGACAGGACCTCGAGGAAGGCCGGCACGTCGTTCCAGTAGTCCCAGGTGGAGCGGATGACCACCGCCTCGAAGCAGCTCCAGGGGATGTCCGTCTGCCGCCATGACAGGGTGGTGACGTTCCAGCCACGCTCCGCCAATGGCCCAACCGCGCACTCGTCGTCGATGACGAAATCGCCACGCTGATCCAGGGTGAGGAAGGCACACTCTCTCATCGCGGCACTGGGCGATATCCATCAGGACTCGGATGCGGGACGGCCCGGTCCCGTCATGCAAGCCTCAGCACCCAACCGACCGCGGCCCCGACGATCAGGCCGGCATTGGCCAGAAAGGTCAGCCCCATGCCCGGCCCGCGGCTGCTCGGGTCATTGACGTATTCCCAGGCATAGAGCTGGCGTCCGAGGAGGAACAGCGCTCCAGGGGCGAGCGCCCAGACATCACTCAGGTACATGCTGAACAGGGCCAGGGCAGGAATGAAGACAATGAGCTGCTCCAGGGTGTTCTGCTGCACCCGGAACAACCGCTCCCACGCCTCGTTACCGCTCGTATCGGGCGCCTGGACGCCGTATTTCGCCCGGCCCGCGCCGACGCGGAGGGTGAAGTACAGATATTGCAGCAGGGCGACCAGGATCACGATGGCGGCGAATTTCATGCAGCGCACTCCCCACGGGGTTCATCTGGACAGCCAACATACCCCAAGGCCTCGGAAAAGTCTGCCTCAAAGGTATAGAATGAGTGCCACTGAAGCGCGGGAGCATCGTTAAGCGCCGGCTTTTGCTCCCCGGCGGAGAGAGAACATGAGCAATCTTCCCAGCGAAATCGAAAAACAGGTCCAGGAAACGACACAGGCTCTGCAAGCGGCCATCGAGGCCGAGAAGAAATCGGCCGAGGACGGCAAGGCCCCGGTCAAGAAGCCCGGCACCGCGCGCGGCATCGAAACCATGTTCCGCGCCAGTTACCGCGTGCAGATGGACCTGACCGGCCTGGCGGACAACAAGGCCAACATGATGATCAGCATCAACGGCATCATCATCTCGATCATCATTGCCGCGGTGGCCCCGAAACTGGACGCCAACCCCTGGCTGCTTCTGCCGACGGTTCTGCTGCTGGTGGGCGCCATGGTTTCCATGGTCTACGCCATCATCGCCGCACGCCCGAGGGTCAGCCACGACTACATCAGCCTCGCCGACCTGCGGCACAGCAAGGGAAATATCCTGTTCTTCGGGAACTTCGCCAACATGCCCGAGGACGAGTTCGTCACGGGCATGGAAGAGTTGATGGAGGAGAAGACCGTCCTCTACGAGACCATGATTCGCAACCTGCACGGGATCGGCAGCGTGCTGAACCGCAAGTTCGCCCTGCTGCAGATCGCTTACACCAGCTTCATGGTGGCGTTGGTGCTGGGCGTGCTGTCATTCATCGGGGTTTTCGTCTGGATTCTGGCCAAGGCTCCGTAGCCCAGCCGAGACAGACCGAGCCTTTCCGCGGCGTCCGGCGGTGATCCGGGCGGCGGCTTCAGAATCGTTCGACAGCCCGGCATCGAGGGCCTTTCCCCGCCAGAAAAATCTTCAATAAGCGGACTTCTGACGGTCACTCTGGCTGCGGCCTCCGCTGTTTCAGATGATTTTCCGCGCCAACGCGACGCGGTGCTGCCGCAGGTCAATTGCCCCCGGTAAAGCGTGACTTAACATGTGAACGATGACCCAGCGGTCAAGAGGTAAGTCATGTCGATCATCCCCAGCAGTATTCTCAGCAAACTCTACAACCGTACCAGCCTGCGCAACGTTGAAGACAGCGTGCGCTTCTCCGTCAAGAACCGCCTCAGCCCGGCGACCCTGCGGAAGATTACCCGGGTGGAACTGGACAACAACCTAATCGAATCCGAACAGATTAGCGTGGCCATCGACGGCGGCAGCGCCTTCCCGGTGGCTCAACTCACCCCCAAGCAGCCCGTCGATTTCCCGCTGGGCACCGAGGTGACTTTTGTCCTGAACATCCCCCCGATCGAAGAGGGCAAGCATCAGCTGTCGGTGGTCTTCGACAGTCAGCCCTTCGGCGAATTGAAACTGTCCGTTCACGATGCGTTGAACTCCGGCGTCCGGGCCCCGGGCACACTGCCGCGCGATACGGCCGACGACTACAGCCGAAAGATCGTGCGGGCGCGGCAACAGTTCATTCTCGATCAAACCGGCGCAAAGCTCGATCATGTAGGCCGCTACTCCATCGAACCGGGTGTGACCCGCGGCAACATCGAGCACTTTACCGGCGTTGCCCAGGTACCGCTCGGATTCGCCGGACCCTTGCTGGTCAACGGCCAGCAGGCCCAGGGCGAATTCTATGTTCCGCTTGCGACCAGCGAGGGGACCCTGGTGGCCTCCTACAACCGGGGCATGAAGGTCCTGCACCGCAGTGGCGGCGTCAAGTGCGCGGTCGTCGGCGACAACATGCAGCGGGCTCCCGTGTTCATTTTTGATGACGCAGCCGCGGCCGCCCGCTTCGTCGACTGGGTACGCGACCACCTGACAGGCATCAGAGCGGCAGCCGAGGCAACCGATCCGTTCGTGAAGCTCGACTACATCGACCCGTATCTTTCCAATTCCTTTGCCTTCCTGCGTTTCAACTTCAAAACCGGCGACGCCGCCGGGATGAACATGGTGGGCAAGGCCACCTTCGCTGCCTGTAACTGGATCCTCCAGCGGTGCGCGGAAATCGACATCAAACGGTTCTATCTCGAATCGAATTTCGCTACCGACAAAAAGGCATCGATGGTGAACATCATGCACACCCGGGGCAAGCGGGTCACCGCCGAAGCGCTGATCAAGCGCGAGGCACTGCTCGACATCATGGACGCGGAGCCCGACTCGATATACGAGCACTACAAGGTATCGACCATCGGCAGCATGCTGTCCGGTGCCGTCAACAACGGCTGCCATTCCCCGAACGCGATCACCGCGATGTTCATCGCCACCGGCCAGGACGTGGCCAACGTCTCCGAATCTTCAGCGGCACTGCTGTTTGCAGACCTGACAGCGGAACGCGACCTGTACATGTCGGTCACGCTGCCTTCGCTGATCGTGGCAACCTGCGGGGGCGGTACGGGGCTTCCGACGCAACGCGAGTGCCTGGAGGCATTGGGCTGCTACGGCGTCGGCAAGGTGCACAAGTTCGCCGAGATCGTCGCCGGCACCGTGCTGGCCGGGGAAATTTCCCTGGCCGCGGCCATCTCGTCGCTCGACTGGGTCTCGAGCCACGACCAGTTCGGGCGCAACGACCCGACGGCGGGGTGACCGGGCGGCATCAGCCGTAATAGCCACCCGTCGCAGGCCGGAACGAGCTTAGAGTTCGGGCCGGCTCAGGCGCAGTTGTTCGCGCTCGTTGCGGCCTTCGACGAACTCCACGAGATTGTGGATCGAGATATCGTTCTTCAGGAACAGCCCGCTGAACGCGTTGATGCAGGCTGCCGGGGACGCCGCGGGGAAACGCTCCCCGAATTCTCTCCGAAACACGCAGAACTCGGCGTAGGCGTAGAGTTTGCCGTGATTGAATGATCCGGTAGCGCCGAGGTCGGATTGGTAGCGCGCGGATTCGAGCAGCCGGCGGTACTCGGCGGGCGCCTGCTGCATGACCAGTTCCACGAACTCCGCGGCATGATCCAGCAGCGTCGCCTCCAGGCCCTCGACTTCCACCGGCAGATTGCTGCCCTCTTCCATACGCTCCTGCTACTCTGCTGCCCGCACGGGTCACCGCCCCCGGCCGCCCGTCGCTCTCAGGGAGGGCGGCCATCAGCGGTGCGCCCCATTGTAACCTGCTGACCGGGTGCCGGCCCCGCTTCAGTCTTCCCAGTCCGACTCGATCCAGCGCGAGGCAAGGGCAAAAAGAATGGCCGCCACCACATACAGCACCGAGCCGGCCAGGATGGAATAGCGCAGGGAGTCATCGCCATAGTGCACCGCCAGCGAATCCGAGAGCGCCCCCAGCACCCAGGTGCCCAGACCGAGACCGATCAGGTTGTTGATGAAAAGAAACACGGCCGAGGCGGTCGCGCGCATGTCCGGCGGCACCAGGTGCTGGATGCTCGAAACAACCGGCCCCAGCCAGGTCAGGCCGAGCGCCGTCGGCACCAGCAACACCACGAAAGTCAGCGCCAGACTCGGTGAAAACAGCGCCATCAGGTAAAACGGGACGATCGCGAACAGCGCGACCGCGGGAATCATCGGGTAACGGCGGCGGCGCACCTGGCCCAGTCGGTCGCCGAACCAGCCGCCGGCCCAGATCCCGACCAGACCGCCCAGCAGGACAATCGCGCCGAAAAAGAGTGATGCCTCCAGCAATTCCAGGCCATAGCTGCGCACGAAGAAGGAAGGCAGCCAGAAGAACAGGCCATAGCCCATCATCGAGGAACAGGCTGCAGCCAGGGACATCAGCCAGAAACTGGGTTTGCCCGTGAGCGTGTGAAAGACCTCGGTGATGCCGGGCGCCGGTCTGTCCTCCCTGGGCGGGTCGTAGCGTCCCCGCGGTGGCTCGCGGATTGCCAGCCGGAAAATCGGGGCCAGTGCCAGGCCGGCCAGGCCGACGGCGAAAAAGGCGAAACGCCAATCGACCTTGCTGGCGATCAACCCTCCAAAGAAAATGCCCAGCGCGCTCCCGATCGGGATACCGAAGGAATAGATTCCCAGCGCCCGCGCGCGTTGATGCTGCGGGAAGTAGTCCGAGATCAGCGACCAGGCGGGTGCGACCCCACCCGCCTCGCCGACACCGACACCCAGCCGCGCCAGGAACAGCTGGAAGAAGTTCTGAGCCAGTCCACAGGCAGCCGTCATCGCGCTCCACACGGCCAACGCGATGGTCATGATCCAGGTGCGGCTGAAACGGTCCGCCAGCATGGCAACCGGGATGCCGAGCCCGGTGTAGAAAAGGGCGAAAGCCAGCCCGCCCATCAGGCCAAGCTGGGCATCGGTCAGCTGGAGTTCTTCCTTGATCGGCACCGCCAGAATGCCCACGATTTGCCGGTCAATGAAATTGAAGGTGTACACCACGACCAGCAGAAACAGCACGAAACCGCGGCCCTGGCCCAGTAGCCGCTCTTCACCGCGGGACTTCATCCGGAGATTCCGGTCTGCCGGTCGGCTTTCGCCATCTGCGCCTCGCGCTCCGGCTCACCTGGGAGGCGAGCATCACTCGGGATGCTAAACAGTAGCAGAATCAGGTGGCAGGAGCAGCCCGGGGTTGCGCCTTCGCCCGAAACAGGGCGGTGGCGATAAGGTACAGCACCAGGGAAGCCAGCAGAACGGCAGTGAATCCGAACTGAATGGCCAGCAGCGCAGCCAACGCCGCACTGATCACCGAGGCAAAGCCGTTGATGCCCCAGGCCCAGGGGATGAATTCGGGGTCTTCTTCCGCGAGACGACGCAATCCCAGCGGAAATGGCAGTCCCATGCAGAAGGCGAGCGGCGCGATCAGCAGCAGGGTGATAAGCACCCGGCTGGGGTCCGCGAGGCCAATCGTACGCTCGAACAGCACCGGCAGCAGCATCAGGTACAGCAGGACGATCACCGCAATGCCGGCGACCGCCAGGACCACCAGACCGCGTCCGCCACGGCCGGTGCGCAGCGTGAGCCAATGCGAGCAGAGGCTGCCCGTGCCTGCCGAGATCAGGAACCCCGTCAGGACCACCGTCACCGAATAAAGCGGGTGCGCCAGGTACAGGATGAATTTCTGCATGAACGCGATCTCGATGAACAGGAAGGCCAGGCCCAGCAGGAAAAAATAGCCGCCCAGGCGGGGGCGAACCGGTGCTCTGCCACTCTCAGCGCGAGCGCCTGCCGGTGCGCTCCGGCTGAGCGCCAGCGGCAGCAGGATCAGCACGCTGCCCGCGAACAGAGCCTGCAACAGCGTGGCGACCAGCACCAGGTAGCCCCACTCCATCAGACCGGCGCCCCCGCGTTCCCGCAACGCGTACAGCTCCGGCAGGGCACGCCATTTGAAGAAGTTGAAAAAGTAGGGTCGCTGGTCGGTCGCCGGCGCGATGTCGTACTTGTAATCCTCGATGAACGCTGCCGGCGATTCGCTGAGCAGCGCTCGAATACCTTCGTAAAACCAGGGACGATCGAGACGGTTGAAGCGGTTGGCTTGGTTCCCGTCCATGCCAGGATACCAGGCCAGATCGAAGGAGCGCTGACGGGCGAATTCGCGAATGCGCGCGGTCTCCAGCTCGGTGAATTCGCCGGCTTTGGCCACCAGCGTGAACGTGTTCCAGCTGCGAACGGCCGCCAGGGCCAGCGCCGGGTCCGCGGCATCGCGTCTGCGCAGGGCCTCGATGGTCGTGGCCGCCAGCTTCAACCCATCGCGCGGTGGAACCTGCAGCCATCGCGTGATCGAGAGCAAACCGCCGGGCTCGAGCCGATCGAGATATTGCTGGATGGCCTCCACCGTGTACACGTAGCTCTCACTCAAGGCCTGCACACCGGATCCCGATACCGCCATGGAATCGAGCATGGACAGCTGGATCAGATCAAATCGCTGCCTGCTGCGGGTCACGAAGCCGCGCGCCTCGCCGAGGTGCAGCGCGACCTGTTCGTTGGCATACAGCTGCCCGGACCGCGCCGCCAACTCCCCCCGCATCAGTGCGGCCATCTGTGGATTGAGCTCGACCGCGTCGACCCGGCTGGCCCCGTTGTAAAGCGCCATCAGAACGTCATAGCCGCCACCGGCCCCCAGCACCGCGACCCGCGGAGCGTCCAGCAACGGGTAGGGCAACGCAGCGGTCACGTCCCGCATGAAGCTGGGGCGTTCCAGGTCGCCGTCGAATGTCGTGACCACGCTCATGCCGTCGCCATCGGTGAACACCGCAGTTTGCTCGGGCGGCAGTGCCCGCGCGTTGAAACTCAGGCCCGGGGCATACCGAAACGGCACCTGCGGGCTTTCCACGGCAGTCAGCAGCCCCAGCGGCCCGGATCGCTCCGCCAACACCTGCGTACCGGTCACCGACAGCGTCTGGCTCAGCCCCTTGAATTCGGATATCCGCAAACCGATCCGGTCGGCCGGCACCAGCCAGACCAGGACCAGCAGCCAGCCGATCTGCAGCGCCCGGAGGGTGCGGGGCGACCTCCCGGCCCGGCCCGCGTGGAGGGATGCCACCAGCGCCAGCGCCGCGAGACCGAGCACCGCGCGCTGCGGGGGCAGCAGGAACAACAGGGCGATCACGAGCCCGCCCCCCAGCCCGGCGCCGAGTAGGTCGAAGAAATAGATGCGATGCGCACGCTTGCCGCCGAAAGTGAAAGCCATGCCGATGCAGGCGGCAGCGAAGAAGAACGGCAGGATGAACAGCAGATACAGCTCGGCCAGGTAGAGAAACTGGTGCGGGTTCCAGATGACCTCGAGCGCGTTGAACGGCAGGCGCTGGCCCAGCACCAGGCAGCCCACCATCGAGACACTGAACAGCAGCGCACTGGCGGCGAAGCAGCGTTCGAAGCGGGGCTGCAGCCACGCCCTCGCCAGCGCGATCGCGCTGCCGCTGGCCCCATAGCCAAGCAGCGCCAGGCTGATGATCATCCAGGCGAAGTGATGCCAGTGGACAATCGACAGAACCCGGATCAGCAGAATCTCATAGGCGATGGCTGCAGCGGAAATCAGCAGGATAGCGAACAGCGGCCCGCCCCGGTCCGGGCCCGGCTTTTCCAGCGCGGCCCGGTCAGCGCTCACCGGTCAGCGGAACGAAGCGCACGGCGGTGATTTGTCGCGTAACGATCTCTCCGGTCGTTTTTTTTGTGACCAGCAGCAGATACTGGACCGTGAAGCGTCCGCCGACCGGGATCACCATCCGGCCACCCGGCTTCAGCTGCTCGATCAGCGGCGGCGGCACATGGCTGGCGGCTGCCGTCACGACGATCGCGTCGAACGGGCCCTTGTCAGCCCAACCGAAGTAGCCGTCGCCCAGCCGCGTGGCGACATTGTCGTAACCGAGCCGTTCCAGCCGCGCGGTCGCCTCGAGGTGCAGCGGTTCGATGATCTCGATGCTGTAAACCTGACCCACCAGTTTGGCCAGCACCGCCGCCTGGTAGCCCGAACCGGTTCCGATTTCCAGTACCGTGTCTTGGCGGCCGGGCTCCGCCAGTTCGGTCATCAGCGCGACGATGTAGGGCTGCGAAATGGTCTGCCCGTGGCCGATCGGCAAGGGGTGATTGTCATAGGCCTCGGACCACAGTTTCTTCGGGACGAATTCATGCCGCGGCACGGCGCCCATCACGTCGAGGATCTGATCGCTGAAGCCCCTGCGGCCGGGGGGTGGATCCATTCGGCCATAGGCCTTTATTTCGTTCACCAGCGCCATGTGTGCGGCTTCGAAGCCGGAATCCTGGCCGAGTGCGGCTCCGGCCACCCACGACGCTCCGGCCAACCCGGCAGCCAGCAGAAGCACACAGGTTCTCAGCCGGCGTGCTGCGTGGAACCGGAACATCAGGCAGCGTTTTGGCATGGCAGCTCCTCCACTATGGACCAGGCGCCATAGCCGACCACCCGGTCGTGGTTGCCGGCGGTGTCGCCCGAATTGCGAAGATCCAGTGTTTCGGCCCGCAAGCCGCGTTGCCGGGCTACCCGCAGCAGGCCGCGCAGCGGTGCCGCTCCGCAGGCGTCGCCGTGACCGATCCGTGGTCCGTCAAGCTGCTCGACCGCCCGGCAGGTCAGGGCGTCCCGCGACCTCGCAGCACGATACGGCAGGTAGTGGCTCAGGTCCGAGCTGACCACGACCAGCGTATCGGCGCCGACCCAGAGCGCATCGATGACCTCGGCCACGTCGCGGTCCCGCGCTTCGCCCACAAGCAGCGGCACGATGCAAAAGGCCTCGAGCGTCACCTGCAGGAACGGCAACTGGACTTCCAGGCTGTGTTCGTCCTGGTGGGCCGCGTCGTTCACCTGCAACGCCGCGTGGCCCAGTCTGTCCAGTGGGTCGGGATCAAGCGCGACGTCACCGAGCGGTGTGCGGAAAACCAGGGCGCTGCTGCGGGCCAGGCCGCGAAAAGCGCTGAAGTGGCTGGGTCCGACCAGCACCACACGGTGGTAACGGTGGCGGTGCGCGCGAAGGCGGGCATAGGCCGTGGCCGCCACCGGTCCCGAGTACATGTAGCCTGCGTGAGGGACGATCAGCCCCGCCGGCGCGGCCTCCGGGGCGACCTGGACGGCGTCGAGCATACCCTCCAGCGCGCCTCGCAGGGCACCGGGATCGGCCGGGTAAAAGGACCCGGCAACCGCTGCTTCCCTGATCCGGGTCATCACGTTCAGTATAGTCCGGGCGCTATGATGGGATCAGGCGCTCTGGCTTCGGGTATTGATATGGCTCAATCCAAGGCAAGCAACGAACAGGGCGACCGAATAGAGGGGCTTCCGGTGCACTATTGGCACCGGATGGATGACGGCCGTCTGCAATGTGATCTCTGCCCGCGGTTCTGCCGGCTGCGCGACGGGCAGCGCGGTCTGTGCTTCGTGCGCGCCCGTGCCGGCGAGCATATGGTGCTCACGACCTATGGCCGCTCCAGCGGGTTCTGCATCGACCCCATCGAGAAGAAACCGCTGAACCACTTCCTGCCGGGAACTCCGGTGCTCTCGTTTGGCACTGCGGGCTGCAATCTGGCCTGCAAATTCTGCCAGAACTGGGACATGACCAAGTCGCGGGAGTTCGATCGCCTGCAGGCCGAGGCCACGCCGCGGGAGATCGCACGGGCTGCGGTCACCAGCGGCAGCCGCAGCGTGGCCTTCACCTACAACGACCCGGTGATCTTCATGGAGTACGCCGCGGATACGGCGGAAGCCTGCCACGAGCTGGGAATCCGAACGGTCGCCGTCTCGGCCGGCTACATCACCGAGGAACCGCGCCGCGCTTTTTTCCGCAGCATGGACGCGGCGAATATCGACTTGAAGGCCTTCACCGAGCGCTTCTACTGGAAGCTTTGCGGTGCCCATCTGCAAGCGGTGCTGGAGACGCTGCAGTACCTGCGTCACGAGACGCGGATCTGGCTGGAGCTGACGACCCTGCTGATCCCGGGCGAAAATGACTCCGAGGCGGAAATCGATGAGATGACGCAGTGGATCGTGGAGCATCTGGGCCCGGATACACCGCTGCACTTAACGCGTTTTCATCCGGACTGGAAGATGGCGGACCGCTCGGTCACGCCCACGGCCACGCTGACGCGCTCCCGGCGCATCGCGCTGCGCAACGGCATGCGTTACGTTTTTACGGGCAACGTGCACGATCCCGAAGGGTCCAGCACCTATTGCCCGCAGTGCGGCCAGCGGCTGATCGGACGCGATTGGTACGAACTCTCGGACTGGCAGCTGGATGTGGACGGAACAGGGGCCGTCTGCCGCAGCTGCAGGACGCCGGTGGCCGGAGTATTCGAGGCCCGTCCGGGCACCTGGGGCTCCCGCAGGCAACCGATCCATGTTCACCACTGACTTCGCACTGTTCGACGCCCATTTCCACGTCATCGACCCGCGCTTTCCGCTGGTCCCGAACCGCGGCTACCTGCCGGATCGCTACACGGTGAGCGATTACCGCGAGCGAATGGCAGGCTACGATCTGTGGGGCGGAGCGGTGATCTCGGCCTCCTTTCAGGCCTTCGACCAGGATTACCTGGTGGATGCATTGCACCGCCTGGGCGGCTCCTTCGTCGGCGTGACGCAGCTGCCGGCCAGCGTGACGGACGAGGAATTGCTCGAACTGCATGGATACGGGGTGCGCGCCATCCGCTTCAATGTGCAGCGCGGCGGTTCGGAGGACATCAGCCGGCTCGACACGGTGGCCCGCCGCATTCACGAATTGTTCGGCTGGCATGTCGAATTGTACGTCGACGCCCGCGAACTGGAGCCCCTGTACGACACCCTGGTCGCGCTGCCCGCCGTGGCCATCGACCACCTCGGCTTGTCCGCCGAGGGTCTGCCGCTGCTCTTGCGGCTGGCCGAGCACGGGGTACGGGTCAAGGCCACCGGCTTCGGGCGGGTGGATTTCGACGTCCGCAGTGCCGTCACCTCGCTGTTCGCCGCCAACCCGGACGCTTTGATGTTCGGCACCGACCTGCCGTCGACCCGTGCGGCACGCCCTTACAGCGACCGGGATTTCAAGCTGGTCGTCGAGACGCTGGGCGAGGCCGCTGCCCGCAAGGTGTTTTTCGAGAACGCCTGGTCGTTCTACCGGATGGGCCGGGGACAGGACCGCGGCTAAACCGCTACAATCCCGCTGATACCAGGCTTCTGATGGATCCGGCGCGATGAGCATCTGCGACACCCTGACCGACGCGATCGGCAACACCCCGCTGATCCGGCTGCATCGCGCGTCCGAGTCGACCGGCTGCGAGATCCTCGGAAAAGCCGAGTTCATGAATCCCGGCGGCTCGGTCAAGGACCGCGCCGCCAAGTACATCATTCTGGATGCCGAGGCCCGCGGTGATCTGCAGCCGGGCGGCATCATCGTCGAGGGCACTGCCGGCAATACCGGCATCGGCCTGGCCCTGGTCGGCAACTCGCGAGGCTATCGCACCGTCATCGCCATGCCCGATACCCAATCGGCAGAAAAGAAGGAAGCGTTGCGCCTGCTGGGTGCGGAACTGCACGAGGTTCCCGCAGTACCGTTCAAGGACCCCGGTAATTATGTCCACGTCGCAGCCCGCCTGGCGGAAGAGCTCGCTGCCGCCGAACCGTGCGGCGTGCTGTACGCGAACCAGTGGGAGAACCTGTCGAACGCGGAAGGGCATTACCGTTCGACCGGCCCGGAAATCTGGCAGCAAACCGGCGGCCGGGTCGATGCGTTCTGCTGCGCCATCGGCACGGGCGGCACGATTGCCGGCGTCGGCCGTTACCTGAAGGGTCAGAATCCCGAAGTCGTCATTGCCGTCACCGACCCCCTCGGCTCCTGCATGTACCACTATTTCCGGGACGGCGAGTTGCGCGCCGAGGGCAACTCCATCACCGAGGGTATCGGACAGGGCCGGGTCACGGCGAACATCGGCAGCGCTCCGGTCGATCAGGCGTATCAGGTACCGGACGAGGAGGCGTTGCCGGTGCTGTTCGACCTGCTGACGGAAGAGGGCCTGTGCCTGGGCGGTTCCAGCGCGATCAACGTCGCGGGGGCCATTCAGCTCGCCCGCGAGCTCGGGCGCGGCCACACGATAGTGACCGTCCTGTGCGACTCGGGTGCCCGTTACCAGTCCAAGCTCTACAATCCGGAATTCCTGCGCAGCAAGGGCCTGCCCGTTCCGGCCTGGCTCGACGACGACCGTGTCTGAGCGGGATACCTCGCCCGGCGGCCCGTCCGAGGAGCTTCACCGGCGGCTCGAGGACACCCTGGACCAAGGGCGGACCGATGCCGTAGCCCGCCGCCAGGAACAGGGTTTCCGTACGGCCCGCGAGAACCTGCAGGATCTCTGCGATCCGGCCTCATTCGTCGAGTACGGCCAGCTCGCCGTCGCAGCCCAGCGGCAGCGACGCAGCCTGGAAGACCTGCGCCGCAGCACGGCCGCCGATGGGGTCATCACCGGGCTCGCCACGATCAATGCGGATCGCTTTGGGTCCTCAGCCGGCCAGGTTGCGGTGATCATCTACGATTACACCGTGCTGGCGGGCACCCAGGGCTACTTCCACCACAGGAAACTGGACCGCATCCTGCACCTGGCTCAGCGTGAGCGGCTGCCCGTGGTGATCTACACCGAGGGTGGGGGCGGACGCCCCGGTGACACCGACGTCACCACGCAGATCGCCGGCCTGAACCTTTCCACCTTCGCCCGCTGGGCCGGGCTGTCCGGCCGGGTACCGCGGATCGCCGTCAACAACGGCTACTGCTTCGCGGGCAACGGCGCGCTGTTCGGCTGCGCCGATTTGCGGATTGCCACGCGCGAATCCTGGATCGGCATGGCCGGTCCGGCCATGATCGAGGGCGGCGGCCTCGGCCGATTCGATCCGACGGACATCGGTCCGGTCGAGACGCAATCGCGCAACGGTGTCGTCGACTGTGTGTGTGACGACGAGGCAGCGGCCACCGCGCTCTGCCGACAGCTGCTGGGCTATTTCCAGGGCTCCCTGGCGGATTATGCGTTTGCTGATCAGTCGACGCTGGCAGCGTTGCTGCCCGCCGACCGGCGCTACAGCTACCACGTTCGACGCATCATAGAGACCCTGGCGGACGAGGGTACCTTCGTTGAGATCACGCCGGATTTCGGATCCGCGATCGTGACCGGTTTCATCCGCATCGAGGGTCATCCGCTGGGGCTGATCGCCAACGACTGCAGGGTGCTCGGCGGAGCCATCGACGCCGACGCAGCGGAGAAAACGGCCCGTTTCCTGCGCCTGTGCAGCAGTCACGGCCTGCCGGTATTTTCGCTGTGCGATACGCCGGGCTTCATGGTTGGCCCGGCCAGCGAAGAGCAGGCCGCCGTTCGTCACATGTCGGACCTGTTCACAGCCGGCGCGCAGTTCACGGCTCCGCTCGTTGCCGTGTTCCTCCGCAAAGGCTACGGGCTGGGCGCCATGGCCATGGCCGGCGGCGGTTTTGCCGAACCGCTCTGCGCGGTCTCCTGGCCGACCGGCGAATTCGGAGGGATGGGCCTGGAGGGAGCCGTACGCCTTGGCTTCCGCAAGGAGCTTGAAGCGGAAACCGATGATGAAAAGAGGGCCGCGCTGTTTGACCGACTGCTGTCCGACCTCTATGAGCGCGGCCGGGCCATTGAAGCGGCCAGCCACCTCGAGATCGACGCTGTGATCGACCCGGCGGACACGCGTCGCGTGGTCAGTCGGGCGCTGCAGGCGGCAGCCGGCTGAGTCACCCGACCGACGTCCGTTATTTTTCGCCCGGGGTGCTCAAAAGCACCAGTGAACGCGCCGGCAACCTCAAGTGCCCCCCTTGCTGAACCCTGGGTGCCGGATCGGCACTGCTGAAGCGCAACCGCCAATCCGGTATGCCGGCCGCAGGCATCGTGAACAGGACTTCGGCGGGCGCGGCATTGAACAGGATCGCGACGGCTTCGCCAATTGCACTGTCGCCTTTCTGATCGGCACGGCAGGCATACAGCAGCGCCAGGCATTGCTGGCCTTCCCAATCCGTGTCCTGCATGGCCCGGCCATCGGGGTGCAGCCAGCTGATGTCGCACCAGCCCCGGTCGCTGGGCAAGCGGCTGTGGAGATAACGGGATTGCCGCAACAGCGGCAGTTTTCTGCGCCATTCGATCAGTCGCCTCACCTGATCCGTGAACTCCCGATCCTCCAGGAACCCGGACCAGTCCAGCCAGCCGGTCTCGTTGTCCTGTGCATAGGCATTGTTGTTTCCTCCCTGCCCGTTGCCGAATTCGTCACCGGCCAGCAGCATCGGCGTGCCCTGTGCAAACAGCAGGGTGGCGAGCAGGTTCAGGCGCTGCTGCCGGCGGGCCGCCCCGATCGCGGGATCGTCGGTATCGCCCTCCACACCGTGGTTGCTGCTGAAATTGTGTGAGTGCCCGTCGCGATTCTGTTCGCCATTGGCCTGATTGTGCTTGCGACGGTAGCTGACCAGGTCCCGCAGGGTGAAGCCGTCGTGGCAGGTCACGAAATTGACGCTGGCCGTGGGGCTGCGCCGAGTCGGCTCGAACAGGTCTGCCGAACCGTGAATGCGCCGCGCGAGGTCGGCCGCCTGCTGCTCATCACCCCGCCAGAAACGCCGGACGGTGTCCCGGAATCGGTCATTCCACTCCGCCCATTCCGCCGGGAAACGGCCCAGTTGATAACCCCCAGCTCCGGGATCCCATGGTTCGGCGATCAACTTCGCGCCATCGAGCACCGGATCGCTGCCGATGCGGGCCAGCAGGGGGTGACTCCCTGAAAAGCCCTCCGCCGAGCGCCCCAGCACGGTTGCCAGGTCGAAGCGGAAACCATCGACACCCATGTCCCGGTGCCAGTAGCGGAGGCTGTCGAGGATCAACCTCTGCACCACCGGGCTGTCGGCGTTCAGGGTATTGCCGCAGCCCGTGTCGTTGACATAGTCGCCCGGTGACCCCGGCTCCGTGCGGTAATAGGCGAGGTTGTCGATGCCCCGGAAACTCAGACTGGGTCCGCGCGCGTCGCCCTCCGCCGTGTGGTTGTACGCCACATCCAGAAGCACCTCGATGCCCGCGTCGTGGATGGCATGCACCATCTCGCGGAATTCGGCGGTCGCATCGGGTCCGGCAAATCGCCCGTCGGGCACGAAAAACTGGATGCTGTTGTAGCCCCAGAGGTTGCTTAGTCCGCGCCGGACCAGGAACTCCTCGTCCAACATGGCAAACACCGGCATCAATTCCAGCGACGTGATGCCGAGCGACTTCAGATAGGCCAGTATCCTACCGTTGCTGAGTCCGGCCAGGCGACCGCGTTCGGGTTCCGACAGATCCGGGTGGCGCATCGTGTAGCCCCGCACATTGGCCTCGTAGATCACCATCTCGGACCACGCAACTCCCGGCCTCTGAAAGGCCTCGCGGCCGTCCGCCGCAACGACGACCGACAGCGGCACGAACGCAGCGCTGTCCGAGCCGCTCTTGCGCCACCTGTCCCGCCCGGCCGTCCGGTCGTAATCGAACAGTTCGGACGACCATTTCGGCCCGCCGTCCAGGCGGCGGGCCCAAGGATCGATCAGCAGCTTGGCCGGGTTGTGCCGCAGCCCTTCCTCCGGTGACCAGCGACCGTGCACCCGGTAGCCATAGCGCTGCCCGGCGCGGCAGCCCGGCAGATAGCCAGACCACTCGGCACCTTCACATTCGGGCAGAAAATGAGATTCCGACGCGTTGCGGTTCTCGTCGAACAAGCACAGCTCGACCGCCTCAGCGCTGCCGGAGTGAAGGGCGAAGGTGACGCCTTCGTTGTCGCAGGTCGCGCCCAGCGGGCCTGAACTCTCTGGCCGTATCATGCAGCAGAGTCTAAGCTCTTGCCGCGAAGCCTTGAAGCGGTCTGCACCATATCGGCAACCGTTTCGGTCAGGGCCCCGGACAGCTCTCCGGACTCCATTCGCCAGCGCCAGTTGTTGACCGTAGTGCCCGGTGTATTGAAACGCGCCGCCGACCCAAGCCCCAGGAAGTCCTGCATGGGCGCCACCGCAAGGGCCGATTTCGCCGAGAAAGCCAGGCGGATCAGATCGTGGTGAATGGTCGCCGCCGTGCCCCCGGTCAGTTTCAGTGCCCGTTCGCGCGTTTCCTCGATCTGCTCCGCCGTCCGGGTGTCGTCCCCGTTGCCGCGGAACCAGCCCCGGGTGGTGTCATTGTCGTGCGTTCCGGTGTAGCACACGCTGTTTTCTTCGATCGAGTCCATGTCGAAATCCGGCTCGCCGACCTCGAACTGGAGCACCACCATGCCCGGAATCCCGTGTTCCTTGCGCAGGGATTCCACTGCGGGGGTGATCACGCCGAGGTTCTCCGCCACGATCGGAAGCTGACCCAGCGACCCCTCCAGCGCCCCGAACAGGCTATCCCCCGGGCCCCGTACCCAGCTGCCCTGCTTTGCCGTTGTTGCACCGTAAGGCACCGACCAGAACGACTCGAAACCCCTGAAGTGATCGATACGCACCAGGTGTGCCTGCTCGATGGCGAAACGCATGCGCTCAACCCACCAGCCGAAATCGGTCGCCTCGTGGTGGCCCCAGTCATAGAGCGGATTACCCCAGAGCTGACCGTCCTCGCTGAAGTAATCCGGCGGCACGCCGGCCACGTGGGAGGGGCGCCCGTCGCTGTCGATGAGCAGCATTTCGCGATTGGCCCAGGCGTCGGCGCTGTCGAGCGCAATGTAAATCGGCATATCGCCGAACAGGCAGATACCACGCTGCGTGGCATAGTCCTTCAGCTGGCGCCACTGTCGTTCGAACAGGAACTGTTTGACCCGCGTCTGCTCGATCTCGATCGAATGTCGTTCCCGGGTCTGCCGCAGGGCAGCCGGCTCACGGCGCACATGTTGCTTATCCCACTGCGGCCAGGCGCGTTCGCTATGAGCTGTTTTCAGCACCCTGAACAGCGCGTAGTCGTCCAGCCATCGGTCCGCGTTGCGATGCAGAAAATCTTCGTACTCGGCCAGCAGCCCGTTACCTCGCCGCTCACTGAAGCGCTGGGCCGCCTGCGCCAGAACCTGCCGCTTGAGCGGGATGAGTCGGCCGTAGTCCGTATGATCCCTCGGCAGCGCCCGGAGTGAGTCGATCTCACCCTGCTGCAGCAGTCCGAGCCGGACCAGCGGCTCCAGCCCGATCAGGTTGGCATTGCCGGCAAAGGCGGACAGGGGCTGGTAGGGCGAGTCTCCGTAAGCTGTCGGGCCCAGGGGCAGAAACTGCCAGACCCCCAGTTTCATTTCGACCAACCGGTCGATGAAAGCCATCGCACTGTCCGCAATGTCGCCGATGCCGTAAGGGCCCGGCAGGGACGTGAAATGCAGCCCGACGCCGGCCTGGCGGCCCATGCCGAGAATGCAGGAATCAGATTTGCTGTTGCTCTGAATCATGGATCCATTACTGGCTCGATGGCGACCGGAGGAGTGTTCGCAGCCAGGGGTATTATCGGCGGCAAATCGCTTCTCGGCCACGTTTTCCGACCCGGAGTTGCCTGCTCGCGACCCGCGAGGGAGTCGCACCGTGGTTTCTTTGGCGTGAGTGCCTTCGTGGACCAATGCCCCATCTGGATCATGCTAATCTCTGCAGGATGAGCCTGCTCCCTTCACTTCTCCTGGTAGCGCTCGGCAGCATGGTCGGCGGCGTCAGTCGCTACGGCCTGACCTTGGCCACGCAGAACGTCTCGGCCTTCAGCCTGCCCTATGGCACGCTGGCCTCGAACGTGGCGGGGTGCCTGCTGATCGGCGTCATTGCCGGCTTCGGCGGCAAAACCGAGTTGCTGTCCCCGGAAATGCGGCTGCTGCTGGCGACCGGGTTTTGCGGCGGCTTCACGACCATGTCGTCCTTCATCTACGAGTTGGGCCAGTTCGTTCAGGACAAGGAATACTTTTTCGCTTCGACCTATTTCATGGCCACGCTGGCGGGTGCCGGTCTGGCCTTCGCGCTCGGGCTGCTGCTGAGCGCCGCAATCATGAGGTAAGCCATGGAGATTTCCGGACAGGCGGTTCTATTGCGCATATTCGTCGGCGAAAGCGACAAGCTCGGGCATCTGCCGCTGTACGAGGCGATCGTCAAGGAAGCGCGCGAGGCCGGGCTGGCGGGCGCGACCGTGCTGAAAGGCGTGCTGGGATATGGCGCAAGCGCTCGTATTCGCACGGCCAAGATCCTGGATCTCTCGGCCGACCTGTCGATGGTCGTCGAGATCGTCGACGGGGAGGCCAAGGTGGACGCTTTCCGGCCGCGGCTGTCGGAACTGTTCGAGGCCGCCAACTGCGGCGGCCTGGTGACCCTGGAGAATATCCGGGTGGTGCGCTATCTGACAGAAGGATCGGGATAGCTCAGCAGTTGGGTTCAACCGGCTCGGCGTCGGCCTTTTTCTGACAGGTACAGCCGTAGTCACTGCAGCCCATCGTGTCAGGCATGCAGATATCCTCCATCGCCACGCACTGGCAGGCGCCGGAGCAGGCGCAGTTGCCGCTGTTACATGTGTAACGGGTCGCACCTCCGTCGGAAGGGCTCGCCAACTTGGCACCCGGCGCGTCCGCGCAGTCGCTGCCACAATCGCGTTCAGCCATCCGCGCGGTTGCGGCCTGGACCTGACGCCGCGTCTGCACTGATTCCTGCTCTGAGGCCGGGGCAGTCGCGACGGCCGCCTGAGACCGGGTCGATGCCTGTTGCGCCACGGCGGCCGGACTGACGGTAACCCAGGCCAGGGCCGCCGCGCCGAAAATGGAGAGAAGTCGCATATTTGTCTTGCTCATCGACGTGTTCCTCGGGACTTTTCGCTTGAATCGCTGCCTGTCTGATTGTCAGCCGCCATCGCCTTCCGGTTCCGGGGCCTGCGCACAGGTACAGCCGTAGTCATTGCAGGTCAGCGTGCCAGGCGCACAGATTTTCTTCATGGCCACGCAATCCGCGGCGCCGGCACAGGAGCAGTTTTCACCCGCGCACTCGTAATCCCGCGTGCCGCCTCCCGTCGGCGCGGCGAGACGGGATCCCGCTTCTTCGCAATCGTCACCACATTCGGCCCGGGCTGCCGCAGTGATCGCCGACTGGGACGTCACCGCGGTCTTCTTGCCGGCACTCACCGACTGCTGCGCCGTTGCCGAAGGCAGGCCCATGACGGCCAGAATCACCATCAGACCGATAACTGAAAGGACATTTCGCATCATGTTCTCACTCCAGCAAGCCCCAATTGATACCCTCGGCCGGCACGACCGCCCCTGTAAGCTTAATTGAGGTATAGACGACGAATTTATTCTCGTTCGCGGCTCAGCGGCCGGCCTGGCTGCTGCCACGCCGAAAGCGCAGCGAACCCATCTCGCCATCGTCGCGCCAAGTCAGCACGAGATGGGTTGCCTGGAAGCTGAAACCGGACAGATGATTCAAGGCATGCAGGTAGCGATCCTCCCACTCCATCTGCGGCCCCGGGCACATCATCCGCGTGCCCGCCAGCGGCCCGGCCAGGTACAGTGAGCCCGGTGTGTCGCCCATGGCCACGGAACCGCTGTAGCGGTTGCAGGCGCTTTTGCCACCTATCGTTTCACCGGCGAAGGTCAGGATGATCTCGATGCCGTCCGGCACGGCCCCGTCCCGGCCCATGCGCGTGAGCACCCAGTCGCCCTCGATGTCTGCCAGTGACAGGCGCCCCTGGTCCTCGGTCGCAGTCTCGTTCATTGCATTCGCCTTCAGCGCAAAGGTCCGGCGCAATTTCTGGCCCGGGCAGCAGGCCGCGTCACCGGGGCCGGCCTCGACCGTCTCCAGCACCACGGTACCCGCCGAGATGGCCGCGGAACGGAGCTTGACCCGATCGCCGAGCGGGACAGTGGCCCGGTTATGAACCGCAGCCGCACCATCGTGGTCGAGCACCGCGAGGTAATCGAAGGTGCCCGATCCCCCCGTCTGGGTCCAGATCAGGACGACCGTTTCCTCGTCCCCGCTGCCATCCAGATCACCGCTCAATGAAAACCCCTGAACGAGGCCCGCTCGCGGGGCCGACGCGCCGCCCTCCACGTATGGCTCGCCCGTCCACTCGCCGCCGGTCAGTGTCACGGGCTCGCCGTCGAACAGGCCCGAATAGGCCAGGTTCGCCGCCTGCTCCAGCGTCGGCGCGGCTGTGCCCGGAGACATTGGCGGTGGTTCCGCCGGCTGTTCCGCGGCGCGGCTTGCAGGGGCCGCAGAGCCCTCCGCGGGGCTTCCGGCCCGATCACAGGACGCAAGCGCCAGGCCGGCCATAACGGCCAGCAGGAGCAGGCCGCGGTTAGGCGGATGACAGGGTTTCATTTCCAACAACTCCCGATGACTAATCTCTGAGGGTGGGTTGAGCCCGTACTACCAGGGCGCGCCCAGGGCCACGGTGATCGCTTCGCCATTGACCCCGCTGGACTCCTCGGAAGCCAGGAACGCGATGACCTCGGCCACCTCCAGCGGAGTCACCACGCGGCCGGGCGGATACAGCTGATCGCGCTCGGCCCATACCGCATCCACGCTGATGCCGCGCCTCATCGCTTCGGCCTCGGCAGAACGCTCGGCCATGTCGGTCCGCACCCAGCCCGGCAATACTGCATTCGACGTCACGTTGAAGGGCCCGGCATCCTGCGCGACGGAGCGCATCAGGCCCAACAAGCCGTGTTTGGAACTGTTGTAGGCAGCGCTTGCGGGTTCGGCCAGTTGGCCTGCCGTCGAACTGGTGTAGACCAGGCGACCGTAACCGCGCTCGATCATGCCGCGGGTCACGAGGCGCGAAAGGTGGAACGGCCCGTCGAGGTTGATGCGCATGGTCGCGTCCCACAACTCGGGGTCCTGCTCCCAGATGACGCGCTCTTGGGCCGAGCCAATGCCGTGATTGCAAACCAGAATGTCGATCGGGCCCAGCCGTTCCGCGGTCGCGTCGACAGCCCGGGCACAACCCGCCGGATCGCCGAGATCCGCCGTCACGTAGTCCAGCCCCAATGCGGCCAGCTCCTCCTCGCTGCGCGACACGGCCATCACCCGCGCGCCGCGCGCAGCCAGCAGCTCGGCGGCCACCTTGCCGATACCGCGGCCGGCGCCGGTGACCAGTGCAACTCTTCCTTCCACTCCAGCCATGTTCCGTCAGCCCTCCTGGTGACGGGCGCCCGGCTCAGTCGCCGACGCGATCCCGCACCCATTGCTCGAATTCATAAACATAGTCCTCGATCCCCAGCAGGATGCCGTGCCGATGCGGGGCGCCGCGAATCCCCTGCTGGTTCAGCTCGCAGACCCGTCCGTCTTCGGCCACTACCTGCCTGGCAAAGGCCGTGAGTCGCTCGACATCCAGTGCCGGATGCCCGACTACGTCCCGGTGCACATACCAGTCGATCGTCAGCCCGGTCTGCTCGGGACCGAGCGGCATCACCTGCACGGTGCGCAGGTAATCCACGTGCGCCACGATGAACAGGGTCGGGAGAAAGGTCGAGAAGGTCATCCCGGTTTCCCGTTCCTTGTCACCCAACCCCTCGAACCACGGCAGTTCCGTGGTGCCATCGGCCGACCAGGTCACCGCACCGGGCCTTAACATCGCATGGGGTCGCCCCTGCTGCGGTTCGAGCCCGGCGTCGGTGTAGTCCATGTACCCGGTCCGATAGACCGGCACCAGTTGGCACAGTTCGGGATGCACCACCGGGCAGTGATAACACTCGAGGTAATTCTCCCAGAAAATCTTCCAGTTGCAGTCCAGGCTCCGGGTCTCCCGGTGGACACGGCTCAACGCCTCGAGCGGCCAGGCCGCAACGTGCTCGCCCTCATCGAGCAGGGCGCGGGGCAACTCTTCGCCGGGTTGTCCGGCCAGATTGACGAAGACGAATCCACGCCAGGTCTGCAGGGCGACCCGGTACAGCGTGAGATCTCCGGGGCGCAGATCATCCGCGGGGGCCGCTCGAGGCACCCGCTGCAACTCACCGCTGAGCGCGTAGGTCCAGGCGTGGTAGGGACAGACAATTCGCCCGTTTTCGAAGTGGCCTTCGTCCTTGTCGCACAAAGCAGCGCCGCGGTGCCGGCAGGTATTGTGGAAGGCGTGCAGCGCTCGGTCCCGGGCACGCGTCACGACGATCTGCTGGTCGCCCAGGCGAATCCGCCGGTAATCTCCGGCTTGCGGCCAGTCTTCCTCGCGGCCGACGCAGATCCATTCCCTGTGCCAGATCGTCTGCAGCTCCCTGCCGTAGTGTTCGGAGTCATAGAAATAGCGGGCCGGCAGGGTTTCCCGGTAGCGCCCCGTGTTCATGTCGATTCAGTCGCCTCCCGTGCCGGGCAGATAGTCGAGCCTGCTGCAGCGGACGCCCTGGATGTCGGTCCCGGGGGATGCTGTGGATCCGATCTGCGCCACATCGCGCAGGTCGCGCAGCTTACTTCAGTTGCGCCACCCAGCAATCTTCAGGGATGATCTTGATGGCCTGGCCCCGGGCCCGCAGGCGCATCGCGGCCTCGATCTCGACGCCCAGCCCGCCGTCGCGCCATTCATCCACACCCAGAGCGCCGACCACCAGGAACTGGGCCTTGTCGGTGACCGATGGCAACACCACCCCGCCCTTTTTTTCAATGGCTGTTTTGCAGATGTCAAGCGGTCCGTAGACGAAATTGCCGGTCAGGCAGAAGCGCGCGCTCTTGAATTCGATCAGCCCCACCTCGTCGAACCAGAGCTCGGTCAGGTCGACCTGCTCGGCCAGCTCCTCCAGGCGGTCCTCGATCAGCAGATTCAGCGTTGCCACCAGGTGGCTTCGCTCTTCCTCCGTGATGACACCGTCCTCCAGCACTTCGCGCACGCGCTCCTGGATGACATTGCCGGGGAAGGAGGACGCGATCCGGTGGCGCTCTTCCAGCCAGTCATGCAGAAAGTGGATTTCCTCGTTGGTCAGCTGCTCGTCGGCCAGCAACCCCCGGGCGATACCCAGTAACTCGCCCAGCGATTGTTTCATCGTCGTCGAATCGAAGTTGCTCAAGTCGTTGTAATCGCGCATCTTTTCACCCACCCCTGGCGGTGACGGCCGATGTGCTTACTGTAGCAGTCGCGAACCGCGGCTGCACGGTCGCCTGCGGACGCTCGTCGCCTGTTAACGGCCGTCGGTCAGGAAATCTGCCCCGGACTAGTACCAGCGATGGCCGCCGACACTGATGTAACCGTGGTTGCCAACCGGCACGCCGACGCTGACACCGACGCCAACGTTCCCCGAGCAGCCGCCGAGTTGCAGGCAGGCCAGCGCCAGGATCAGGATCAATACGCGCCGCTGCCAGGTTTTCATGGTTGTTCGCCCCCGCCCGACGGTGGGACTTGTTGCAGCGCCAGGATGGCGCCTGCGGGATCGGTGATGACCGCCAGCGTGCCCTCGCGCAGTTCGGGGGACGGTGCCAGCAATACGCGGCCGCCCAGCCGTTCTGCCTGGCTCGCTGCCAGCACGACGTCGTCCACCGCAAAATGGGTGAGCCAGATCGGGGCCACGCGGCTGTCCGGTCGGTTCATGATGCCTGCACGTGGGCGTCCCTGCGCCATCAATTCAGTGTACTCGCCTCCGCGACGGTTTCGGGTAACCACTTCAAAGCCGGCGAGTGAGCGATAGAACTCCGCCGCACCGGCATCGTCCGCGGCCAGCAGTTCATTCCAGACCACCAGGCCGCCGTCCGATCGGGGAGGGTCCTGCGGGTCGCCCACGCGGCTTCGCAAAAGCCCCAGCACGGCACCCTGAGGGTCGGTGACGGCAGCTGCGCGGCCGATGTTTTCGAGCTCCAGCGGCGCGACGATGATGCGGCCACCCGCCGTTTCGGTGAGCTCACTGGCCGCATCCACGTCCGCCACCGAAAGGTAAGGCAGCCAACGCGAGTAATCCGCATCCGGCGGATCGGCGAGCCCGACGATACCACCGACATAGCGCCCCGACGCCGTGATCACCGTGTAGTCGTTGCCGCGCGGACCGGTGGTGTCCTTGAAACCCCAGCCAAACAGGCCGCCGTAAAAATTGCGGGCAGACTCGACATCGTCCGTGATGAGGTCGTGCCAGACGAATTTGCCAACCAGTGGTTCGTCGGAGAGTTCCAGGCTGTCCCGGCTCGAAATATCGGTGCTGGTGCAGGCTGGCAGCAGTCCACCCAGCAGAATGCCGCAGACCAGCACCAGACCGTGCAGCCGCGCTTTCCTCATCTTTCTGCCCTCCCGGCGATCAGTGGCTCGACTCGGCGGCACCGGCAACCTCCGGGTCGATGGCGAAAACCGGGCGGAATCCGAAATAGACCTCGCCGGTCTGGCCGTGAATCGACAGGATGTCGCCGCGTTGGAGGCAGTGCATCGGTTTTCCGGCCTCGTCAACCAGCACGGCTTCGTCCCGATAGACTCTTAATTCTGCCACGCCCAGCACGGCGGCATAAGGGCGATCGTCGATCCCGTGCACGGCCACCGCGGCATGCGAGGTCGAACCACCGCGGGCGGCCAGCAGGCCGTCGACCGACAGGATGAGCGGTATTTCGTCGGGAATCGGGTTCTCCAGCACCAGCAGAATGCCATCGACCTCGTCCGGCAAGGTTGCATATTCCTGCTTCAGGAGCTGGACATCTTCATCGTCGAACGCCACCAGTCCGCGAAAAGCGCCGCCCGCAATGCCGATGCCGCGCCCCGCGGGTGCGCCCGGTTCACGGAAGGTCTGCGCCTCGTGCTGCAATTCCAGTTGTGCGCTGCGGGTCTGCAGCACGCTGAGCACACCGCGCTCCACGGTGAACTCGATCTCGGCGTCGGATCCCAGGAAGCGCCGCAGGCGGGCACTGATGTGGTTCAGCTTGCGCTCTAGCATCGGCGCCTGCGCGTGCAATTCCGCCACCGGTTCGAACGATTTGGCCGCGGTCAGACCGCCAACCAGGTCGTCACCGCAGGCACTGAACTTGACGTCCCCGGTGAACACGCGGAAGCCGGCTCCGGTCATCCGGGTGTGCGGTATGACGCCGGTCAGGGAGATCCGTGTCTCGTCCATGCCGGGTTTCAACGGTTCCTCGTTGGAGCGGTTGCCGGCCGCCATTTGCTGCACGATCACCGCCGTGTGCCAGCCGTCGCTCAGATGTTTGATCGAGCGGTAACGCTCGGCACGCGGACCGTTCCAGGAATCGAACACCGCCCGCATCGACCTGACCAGCTGCAATTCCACGTCCTGCAGCACCGCGTCGAGCTCCTCGCCATGACCGGCTTCGTGGATCGCTGCCTTGGACGCTTCCACAATCTCGCGCATGGCGTGGCCCGGCAAGTCGATCTTCAGCGCCACACCGTGCCGCCGCTTGGCCTCCTCGACCAGGTTGAGCTCTTCCAGGTCAAGGTGCCATACGGCGGCGGAATAGGAAGCGAGGAATCTGCGGTAGGCATCCCAGGCGAACCACTCGTCCTCCCGCGCCAGTTCCTCGGCGACCGCGTCGGTGATGCCCGCGAACACCACGGTCGACAGCTGGCCGGGCATCGAGAAGACCGAACCGCCCCTGATGGCCAGCAGCAGTGGTGCCGAGGGATCCCCCAGGCGCACAGGCGACCCGCTCTCGCGGGCGATGTCCTGCTCCAGGATCTCCACATGGCGCAGCAGCTCGCGCTCCAGCTTTTCGGGCTCACGGCGATGCAGGTTCATGCGCGGCAGCACGGTCGGGATGATGAACGCATCCCGTGTCGGCACGCCCAGATACGCAATGTATATGAGTCCGCTGCCCTTGCCGCCGTACCGCGCCTGCAGGCTCACGCTCTCGCTGTCCTCGACCCGCCGCACGACATCGTCCCGGTGCGAGAGATGGATGAAGTCCCAGGGATTTTCGCCCATGGACCCGCTGCCGAGCTGCGGCAGATTGGCCCGGCGCTCGGCGATGTGGGCGCGGGCCAGATCCGAGAAGTGCACCAGGCTGTTGAGATCGTGCATGGTGCGCTGGAAGTTGCCCAGTACCGCGCGCATTTCGATCTCGCTGTAGCCGAGGTGGCCGGCCATGACGTCGTACGCCTCGCTGACGCGATGCACCAGACGGTGGTAGTTCCGCTGCACCTGCTCGAGCACGTCGAGCAACTCCGAGGGCGAACGGGCGGGATGCACCAGCATGGCCGACAGATCCCAAAGTTCCCGTGAGAACAGTCCGTCGAGCTCGAGGTTGCCGGCACACAGGAATACGACGCGTAAGCACTGCGCAAGATCCAGCCCGTGTTCCTGGTAGTCCGACGCCAGGTGCCGCAGGGCGAAGTAGCCCAGTTCCTCCAGCACGCAGTCGAGCTGATGCAGCAGGTACCTCTGACTGGCGAAGACACCTCGCCCGCAAAGATTTTCGGTATGGCGGCGCAGCGCACAGCATTGCTCGAAGGCCCGGAACTGGTTGCCGTTCTGATAGCAGGCGACCAGCGCCTCCAGTTCGGCAAACAGGGCGTCCTGGTGGTCCGCGCGCAGGCGCCGGACGAAATCCGCCACGGTTTTTCGCGCCAGGTCCTCAGCCCGCACCGCGTCGAAACCGTCTTCGCCGGGCTCCATTTCCCGCAGCAACGCCAGGCCCGCCTCGAATGCCTGCCGTGCTTCGTCGGCCCAATCCCCGCCCCGGGCCTTGTTGGCCAGGCTCCGCAGACGGTGCTGGTAGACCCAGCGATTGTCGGCGCGAATACCGTTCACGACCAGAGACTCGAGTTCCTCCGAAAGCGTGTTGGTCGACTCGCAGCGGGTCAGTTCGGCCGCATAACCTTCCTGCCACTCCGCGATGCGCGTAGCCACCTGTGAAGTGCCGAGCAGCTGTTCGAGGTTACCGACGATGCGTCCCACCAGGTTTACAGCACGGGGGTCTGCCCGGGCCGCCTCGTCCGCAGCGGTCGGGATTTCTCGCTCGGGATCGGGGAAAGCCGCCTGTCCCGTGTCGAGCCAGCGCTGATACGCCCTGGCGAGCGCCAGGGTCTGCTTGCCCATGGCGTGATGGGTGCTGCGCCGGATCTCGTTGGCAATGGCGCTGCCGCGGACCTGCACCTCGGCCAGATCGATGGTGTCCTGCCAGACTTCGTCGATCAGCTTGGGCCGCGAGACCATTCCGGAGATGCTGCGCACCAGGATACGGGTGGGCAGGCGCAGCCGGGAGGCGAACGGACCGTTCATGAATTCCACCAGTTCCGCGCGAACCCTGGTGACCTCAGGCATCAGGTTTTTCGCCCCGGCAATGCCTCGGTAGCTCGTGCTGCAGAAGCGCGCCACCAGAAAGCGCAGCAGATACACTGCCTCGTGTCGGCTGCCGCAGGCATTCAGACGCCTCAGCACCACGGCCAGGTCGCGCAGCCGCGAGACCTGGATGGCGGGCATCTCGCCCACGTCGAGGTGGTAGATTTCCTGCTCGAGGTCGATGGCCTCGCCGAGTTTCCCGACCAACCCCGCAATCATCGGGTCGGTAATGATCGTGCCCTGCGGCAGGCGCTGCTCCGCGAGCAAACGGTCCTCCTCGGCCGCGAGGGAATGGACCGCCAGCCGCCCCTGAGCATCGAAGGGGACCAGCAGGGCATCGTCCTGGCGGAAGATCCGGTGATTGGCGATTTCGAACAACGGATACCGCTGCCCGATGCGGGCCATGGTCTCGAGGTAGCAGCGCAGCGCCGCACTGTGGGCCTGTTCCGGCGAGTCGGGGGTTGAATAAGCAGCAATCAGGGCGCGGTTCAGGGCGGCGAGTTGGTCGCGTTCGCCCGCATCGAAAGCAGCAGGTTCGCCGGCCGCCGCGCGTTTCACCGGCGTCGGCGGCAGCGCCCCCGCCAGGTCCTTTTCCGGCCATTCATACAGGGCCGTGACTTCACGCAATGCCTCGTGCAGGGGGCGGTTCCGCGCCTCCAGCCTGGCGTTCACCTCGCGCAAGGCCTGCAGATAGTCGTCGAAGCGGCTGCCGTGGATGACCACACCGTGAAAAGCGGCCAGGCGCTCGATAATGACCAGCATCTCCTCCCGCAGAAACTCATACAGCTCCTGCCCACGGACACTGGCGACGCCCCGCGCCAGGGCCAGCGAGGTGGACAGGATCGCGTTCATGCCGACGTTCTGCTTGCGTTGCATTACCTGGACCTGCGCGTCCCGCGGCGCTTCAACGTCCAGCTTCCCCCGGCGCTCGGCCGTGGACAGCTCCAGCCCCAGCAACGCCCGGTCGATGTCCAGCAGGCTCCAGTCCGCGATATTCCGGGCCTCGAACAGGGGCGCGATGAACTCGTGCACGTGATCGACCGCGAACAGGCAACCCTTGCCGTTGTACCGTCCCGCTCGCCGCGCCAGCTCGAGCAGCACCTCGTCTGCACAATCCGCGGGAACGGCTTCCGTCCGAATGGCATAGACACCGGGTTCGACTTCTTTCAGCAGTTGGCCGTGGCGCTCGACGATTTCCGTGTACTCGGCCCCTTCGAATACCGCATCCACAACGTGGACCGCCTCGCCGGTGCCGGCAGAAGTGCCCAGCGGGGTCGCCCCATGGAAACTCATCCGGACCCCGCCATCGGCGCCGGTTCCCGGCAGCGCCAGGTCGACGTCCACGCCGACAGTTGGAATGCCGGCGTTGGTGGGCTCTTCCTGGGCCCGCACGCGGGCTACGGTCGCCCGCTCCGGCGGCACCGGCTCCCGCACGTCCCCCTCCGCAATGCGGTCCATCTGCTTGGCAATGGCCTGATACTTGATCAGCCGCTCGGTATTGGCCCCGCCTCCGGCTTTCAGGCCCAAGGCATTACCCGCCAGCGCGATGTGGGCCTCCATGTCGTCGTTCGGACTCTTCGACCGGTGCGACACGACGATTTCCAGTCCCTTGCCCAAAGCCACCAGCATGGCCAGCAGGGTCTCATAAAGCGTCCCGATCTGGTTGGCCTTGACCAGCACGGTGTTGATCAGCCCATGCTCGGCAGCCATTTCGATCGTTCGGTCATTGGTGGTCACCAGATCATCGCCGATCACCAGGATGCGGTCGCCCAGACGCTCGAGCAGCAGCCGCCAGCCTGCGTGGTCGTTTTCGGAGAATCCGTCTTCGATGGACAGGATCGGGATATCGAGGTCACGGACCGCCCGCTCGTAGACGGCCAGAACGCCGTCACGGTCCAGCACCTTCTTGGCATGATCGCGCCAGAACAGGTACATGCCGACAGCGTCCGGAACATCGAATTCCTCGCGGTAGGCGATTTCCAGTTCCGACAGGGCCGGATCGAGGGCCAGCGCTACATCGATACCGGGACGGTAACCGCATTCCTCGATAGCCCTTTTCATCAGGTCCCACAGGCGCAGTTCCGGCAGCTCGTATTCGGCCCGGTCGACGTAGGGGGCCAGGCCGCCCTCCAGGCCGATGCCCATCACACGGCAGCCCTCCGCCGACTCGAGTATTTCCTTGAGCCGATTCTGCAGCCGCACGGTCATTTCCTGGGCCTCCTGGGAATCCTCCGCACCGAGGATCAGGAACATGGCTTCCTGCATGCTGACGTTCGACTCGGGATATTCCTTTTCTGTATGGCGGCCGCCCATGCCGCAGTTGCGGAATTGCCAGGGTGCGCGTACCACGCCAAGCCGCGGGTGGGTGGCGTCCTGCATGCTGCGCTGGCTGAGGCGGCGGCGCGCATCCGGGGCCAGCCCCAGCCAGCCCGACGACTTGGGCAGGGCCGCGGCCGTCTCGCTGGCGAGGCGTTCGCGGCGCTGGAACTCGCGGTATTTGCCGGGATCCGCAAGCAGAAAGTCGAGTCCCGTCACCAGGCCCAGGCCCAGCAGCAGTCGCCCGCCATAGAGTGCGCCGTCGAACTCCCCGAGCAGACCGATCGCCAGCAGCACCGCGGCCAAGGGCAGCGCCACCCGCGCGACCGCCAGGCTGGCCCGTGGACCCGCGGCAGCGACCGCCAGATTGTAGGGGGCGTCAGGATAGTAATTGAGGCCCTCGCGCTTCACCCCTACGGCACGTCCAAAGGGGATGCGCAGGAACATGCCGGCCAGATACCGCGCCCGGGCGAGCCACGGCTGGGCCAACCGACGGGCGACCTCATCCTGGATGGACTCGTTGAGCGCCCGCAGGCGGGCGGCTTCGAGAACGTGCCCCAGTTCATGCAGCGACACGGCCGAGTGGAACACCAGGTAGGTGAAGGCGGCGGAGATCAGGGTCTCCGGGCTTACAAAAATGAATCGGAGAACCTCCGCCCGCGATGCTGCGTCAGCCGGGATCGCGAGCACAGAGGAGATGAAGGCGGCGTGAAAGGAAACCAGAATATGGTTGGCGATCACCCAGCCTTCCTGCAGCATAGACCGCTCAGAAGACAGCGAAGTCGCACGCTTGTCCGGGACGATTGAACCCATCTCACCCGCGCTCCGTGAGGTTGCAGGCAGGTTACATGCTACGCCCGGCCGGACACCATGATTTGCATCACTGCGAGGCCATCCTCCGGCTGCGGCCA
This sequence comes from Lysobacterales bacterium, assembly GCA_041571375.1. Classification (GTDB taxonomy): domain Bacteria; phylum Pseudomonadota; class Gammaproteobacteria; order Xanthomonadales; family SZUA-36; genus CALKKN01. The sequence goes on from JBFFUJ010000001.1 coordinate 39,862, forward strand.
GCCTGAGCGCTGCTGGTAAAAATGACCCATCCGGAGTGGTTTCCGCCACCCCGGCAGGCCTTCAGGGCACTGGCCCCCGGTTTTTTGGGTCCGTCCCATGGCATGGAATGTGCATGACTTCCTTGTCGGAATCTGCAGAGGAGGTCGAGGATGGGGCACGGTTCATGCGGTAACGTGATCGCGGCGTTGGCGAGTTTTTTCATTCCCGGCCTGGGACAGCTGCTGCAGGGCCGCTGGCTGCTGGCAGGGATCATGTTCGTTCTGACGGCGCTGCTCTGGCTGATCCTGCTCGGTTGGATCATTCACCTGTGGTCGATCATCGACGCCGCTCTGTTCGAGCCCCCCGACCCGTGGCAACGCTATGAATACCGGCGCGGCTGAGGCTGCGGAAGGGTCGGATGTTTCAGGCCGCCAGCTGCTGGTCGATCCAGGCCTCGATGTCGCCCGCCGACATGACACCGGAGTGCCTCGCGATCTCTTCGCCAGCGCGAAACAGTATCATCGTGGGAATGCTGCGGATGTTGTGCTGCTGGGCGATCAGCTGCTCCTCGTCAGTGTTCAGCTTGGTAAATTTGACGCGTGATTCAAGGGCGCGGGCTGCCTGCTCGAAGGCCGGCGCCATCGCCTTGCAGGGACCGCACCACGCAGCCCAGAAATCCACCAATATCGGGATTTCACTGTCCGCAAGGGTTTCGCTGAAGGTTGCCGACGTCAGGTCGGCGGGTTTCGCAGCAAACATGTGACGGCCGCAGGAACCGCACAGCAGCTGGTCATTGAACTGCTCGGCAGGGATGCGTTCGACGGCAGCGCAATACGGGCAGGTCACTTTCCTGGAAAAAGTCATCGAGCATTCCTCCGCCAGCCCTGGTGCCGACATTTTATGAACTATGTCTAAGCCAAGTGCGGGCCGTCGAATCCGGTTACAAGGGCCCTGCGCTGCCGATTGAGGCCCGCCCGGCGGAGGCTCAGAACGACAACTCGCGCCATCCGCCAGGCACCAGGGGATAGTACAGCGCTGCACGTACTGGCCGCTCTTCCAGCGCCCGGTAAGCGGCGACGTATCGCGACAGCTGCGCCCGGTAGCGCTGCGCCTCCTCATCCAGAAAGGCCGACGCATCCGCCCCCTCGTGGATGCCGGTCTTGTAGTCGATGACCCAGCGGGCGCCCTCCCGGTCGATGAAACTGCGGTCTACGACGACATGATGCAGTCGACCCTCGATCAGTGCGCTGAGGGGCACTTCGCACCGTGCATCCCGATGCGCGGAGGAAAGAATCCACTGACCG
>JBFFUJ010000002.1:0-35900 GCA_041571375.1 Lysobacterales bacterium
GAACGGATCTGCTGTGCCCCGGCTGCAGTGCCGGCGTCAGTTTGTGACGTGCGAGATAGCGATGATGACGATGCCCACGGCCTGTCCGACGCTCAACAGGAAACCGCCGACAGACTTCGAGACTTCGCCCGGCTGGTTGTAGATCGGTGTCAGCTGCATGCCGATCGGGATGATGGAGACCAGCTGCTGGATGCGTTGCCGCAGCCGTTCTCCCACGGCAACCACATTCTCGCCGCCGAGCATCGAGATCCCGAGCGTCAGTCCTGGCTGGCCGTTGACGAAATACATCTTGCCCGGCACCTCCTCGTAGGCGCGCGTGATCGTGGCGATGTCGCGCAGGTACACCAGGCGCCGGTCTCCGGACGAGATCAGCAAGTCGCCGATCTCGCTGACCGAGGAAAACTCGCCGGTCGGCTCGATGCGCAGGTAATCGTCTCCTACCAGGACCCTTCCTGCGTCCGCCACCGTATTCTGTGATTCGAGCATGGCCGCGATAGTGGCTGGCGATATTCCGAGTTCACCGAGACGCGCCCGTGACATGTCGACGTAAACGACCTCGCGCTGCGTGCCGTCGATGACGACCTTGCGCACGCCGGGCACCAGTACGAGTTCGCGTTTGAGGCGGTCCGCGGTATCCCAGAGTTCACGCCAGCTGTAGCCGTCACCCGTCAGCACCAGATACACACCGTAGACGTCGCCGAAATCGTCCAGCACCATCGGCTTGCGTGCCCCGGGCGGCAGGTTCTTTTCGGCGTCCGATATCTTGCGCCGCAGTTCGTCAAAAATATCGGGGAAATCCTCGGCGCGGTATTTGTCCTTGAATTCGATCAGGATGTCGGAGACGCCGGGCCGCGAGACCGTCATCCGAATGTCCTTGAGCTGCTCGAGGCGCTGAATCGCGTCCTCGATATGATAGGTGACCTCGTCCTGTACCTGGCGGGCATTGGCGCCGGGATAGAGCGTGATGACCTTGGCCTGCTTGATCGTGAACGCCGGGTCTTCCAGCTTGCCCATGTTCTGGAAGCCCCAGATGCCGCCGCCTACGAGAATGGCGACCAGCAGCCAGGACACCACCTTGCTGCGGACTGAATATTCACCGATGTTCATCGTCGCGAACCCATCCCGCCGGGGGCTCAGCCAGGATCGCCCGCACGGGGCAGGGCCTGCTCCCCGGTTGCCATCCGGGTAACGCGCATGCCCTCGGCGAGGTAGGAGGCGCCTACACTGACGATCTCCTCCCCGCCCTCCAGGCCGGAAAGCACCTCGACCTGGCTGCCCTGCATGCGCCCGATCTCGACGGGAAGACTGCTGACGGTCATGGTTTCGGAATCGAGAATCCAGACGCGCGCACCGAGACCGCTGTCGGCTACCACGGCATTGAGCGGTACCCAGAGCGTTTGCGGGCCCCTGGTCAAGCGGCCCGCGAGGTCGACGGTGACCGTGGCGGTCATGCCCGGCAGGACGATGAAGTCCTGCGGGGCCGGCATGTTGAAGGTCGCCTCGAAGGTCTGGGTCCTGGGATCGGCCCGGGTCGAGATCTCCCTGAAGGTCAGGGCAAAGGGCTGGTCCGGGTTGCCCTCGAACGTCGCCACAGAGGGTGGTGCCGCGGTCCCGGGCACCGTGTCATGGCGCGCCCTGAGGCTGCGGACCAGCGATTCGGGAACGTCGATCTTGACCTGCAGGTTTTCCACGTCCTGGAGCGTGAACACGGTCTGCTTGATGCCGACTTCTTCGAAAGCCTCGACATGGCGCTTCGCAATACGGCCGCCAAAAGGGGCCCTGAGTTCGGTGTACGCGAGGTCCTGTTGAGCGGCCGCGAGGGCCGCCTCACTGCTCTTGAAATTGGCCTCCAAGCGATCGTACTCGAGGCGGGAGATATAGCCTTCCTCCACCAGTTCCGAGGCACGCTGGAAGTTGCGCTGGCTGTTTTCAAACGAAGCCACCCGGTCCCGGACGACGATCTCGTAGTCGGTGGGGTCCAGCCTGGCCAGCAGCTGCCCCGACTCGACCAGGTCGCCCTCCCTGACCAGGATTTCCTGCACCGTGCCCGGGACGCGAAAGGCCAGGTCGGCCCGGTAGGTCGAATCGACGCGGCCGGGGAAACTGCGCTTGCCCGCGAAATCAGTACCGGCGACCCGGAAGGTCTTGACGGGTCGGGACTCCGGTGCCGCGTCCGGAGCGGGCTCGCGCCCGCATGCGCACAGCACAGACGCCGCGAGCGAGGCAAGGCAGAACAAACGAATCGACGATCGCATCGGCGTTATGCTCCGAGGGGCGTCGTATCATCGTATCAATGGGGTGGTGCGGCGACAAATCAGCCCGGAAACTGCCCCCAGCGTTCTGGCTGCGCCTGCCACATGGATTCGACGTACGGACGGAACACCGGGACCTCGGGCTGGTCCGCGTGCTCGTCCAGCACGGCGATCAGCTCGCTCGGATGCAGCACTCCGTAGATGACCTCCACGGTGAGTTCGAACAGTCGCCCGAACAGTGGCGAGTAGGCAATGACGCCGGCCTCTTCGGCAAGCCGCCGGTGCTGGCGGGCGACCCCGGCCTCGTCCGGCGAATGGGCCGCGATGATCTGGATCCAGGGGGAATCGGCATAGCAAGCCAGCGGTGTGAACCCCGCATGATGGACGTAGAGCTGGAACTCGTCGGGCGTGCAGAACTGATTGCGGGCAACGTCCTTGCGTTGCTTCTGGTCTGCACGGCGCCAGTGGGTGACCTCGTATTCCCAGCGCTTCCAGCCGATCGGGTGGGCCAGGTTCCAGGTTTCGACGTAGATCAGGCCGCCGGGCCGGACGGTGCGGTGCAGTTCCTGGAGGTAGAGATACAGATCCTCCTTGTCCATGTGACAGAGGACAGCGACGGAATAGGCTTTGGTCAGGCTGGCGTCCGCCACCGCCTCGAGGCTCGTGCGCTCCAGTTGATGGAACTCGGTATTGCCGAGGTGGCCCAGGCGCTCGCGGGCATGAGCGATCATGTTCTCGGAGATGTCGACCCCGATCCAGTGCGTGCAGTGCGGGGCCAGCTCGCGGCCGATGCGGCCCACACCGCAGCCGAGTTCCAGGATACGGTCGGTGGGTGCAAGCTCCAGCGCCGTGGCCACCTGGGCCGCGGTGAAACGGCCGGTGATGCGCACCACTGCCTCGCTGGCGCTGCCGTCCACCGCGGCGAGCGCCGAGCCCGCCGTGGCGGCCTGGTGATTCCAGAACTGCTTGTACGATTCGAATTCCATGGTGGGTCGGGCCAGGCGTTGCCGGACCCGAATGGTATCATCCGCGGCCCTCAGGCGCCGCCCTCTTCGAACGCCCGGATGGCTTCCTGGTTCTGCAGGATGAACTCGAGCTGGTCGATGCCGCGCGTGAGGCAATAGGCTGAAAAGCGGTCCAGCGGAAACTCGAACTCTCCATAGCCTTCGATCGACAACCGTCGGCTCCCGATTTCGATCCGCACTGACTGGTCCGGATGGTCGAACAGGTAAGCCACCACTGCGTCGTCGACCGCGACCGGGAGCAAACCGTTCTTCAGTGCGTTGCTGCGGAAAATGTCCGCAAACCGGCTGCTGATCACAGCGCGGAAGCCGAAGTCCAGCAGGGCCCAGGGTGCGTGTTCGCGCGACGAGCCACAGCCGAAATTACTGCCGGCCACGAGCACCCGTTGTGTGGCCGCGTCGTGCCGCCGCAGCGGATTGCTGGACTTGGGCGTGCCATCCTCGTTGAATCGCCAGCCGTAAAAACAGTACTGTCCGAGGCCTTCGCGTTCCGTGGTCGTCAGGAACTGGCCCGGTATGATCTGGTCCGTGTCGATGTTGTCGACCGGCAGATTGAAGGTGCGGGATTCGAGCACGCCGCGGGCCTCATCAGCCGGTTCCGCCAGCCGGTCCTTCATGGTGCGGTCTCCAGGAATTCCCGCGGATCGGTCACGCGCCCGGTGATCGCGCTCGCCGCTGCGGTCAGCGGACTGGCGAGCACGGTGCGCACGCCGCGCCCCTGCCGGCCCTTGAAGTTGCGGTTGCTGGTGCTGACGACCAGGTCGCCGGGTCTCGCCGAATCGCCGTTCATGGCCAGGCACATCGAACAACCGGGCTCCCGCCATTCGGCGCCGGCTTCGACGAAAATGCGGTCCAGCCCCTCGGCCTCCGCGGACCGCCGGGTCTCTTCGGAACCCGCGACCACCAGCACCCGGGTACCGGCGGCAACCTGCCGGCCCCGCAGCAAAGATGCCGCGGCCCGGAGATCGCTCAGCCGTGAGTTGGTGCAGCTGCCGATAAAGACGACGTTGACCGGCTCGCCGGCCAGTCGCTCGCCGCCCGTCAGGTGCATGTATTCGAGCGCATCCCGCGTGGCCGCGTCCGACGTTGCCGGGATCTGACCGCCCACTGGGATCACCATGCCGGGATTGGTTCCCCAGGTCACGTTGGGCTGGATTTGGGTGGCATCGATTTCAATCAGCCGGTCGTAAGCGGCGCCCGGGTCGGTTTTCAGTGTTTTCCAATCCGCCACGGCCTGATCCCAGGCGGCGCCCGCGGGCGCGAGGGGACGGCCCTCGAGGTAGGCAAAAGTGGTCTCGTCTGGCGCCACCATGCCGGCACGGGCGCCGCACTCGATCGACATGTTGCACAGCGTCATGCGGCTTTCCATGCTCATCGAGCGCACCGTCGAGCCGAAATACTCGATGACCGAACCGGTCCCGCCGCCGACGCCGATGGTGCCGATCACGTGCAGGATGACGTCCTTGGCGGTGACGCCGGGGCCCAGCTCGCCCTCGATGCGAATGCCCAGGGTGTCCGGCTTGCTCTGCAGCAGGCACTGGCTGGCCAGCACATGGCCGACCTCGGTGGTTCCGATGCCGAAGGCCAGCGCTCCGAACGCGCCGTGGGTGGCGGTGTGGCTGTCGCCGCAGACGATGGTCATGCCGGGCTGGGTTGCGCCCAGTTCCGGGCCCATGACGTGCACGATCCCCCGGTTGGGGCTGTCCCAGCCATGCAGCGTGATGCCGTGCTCCGCGCAGTTGACGTGCAGGCGATCGACCTGGGCGCGGGCCTGTTCGGTGACGTAACGGCGGCTGCCGTTGGCCGCCGGCGGCGTGGTCGGGGTCGAGTGGTCGATGGTGGCCAGGCAGCGGTCAGGCCGCCGCACGCTCAGGCCGCGCCGCTTCAGTTCGTCGAAAGCCTGCGGCGACGTCACCTCGTGCAGCAACTGCAGGTCGATGTAGAGGATGGCCGGGGTATCGGCGCTTTCCTCCCTGACGACGTGGCGCTGCCAGACCTTTTCGAACAGGGTCGAGTTTTCCGGCATCTGTTCGCTCTCCGGAGGTCCGGGCCGCGTCTCAGACAGCGGCCGCAACCCGCGGCGCATTGACGTCCTTGCCCTGGTGCTGGTGGTGGCGGTTCATGATGCTCACCATGGCCTTGGCGGAAGCTTCGACGATGTCGGTGGACAGCCCGGTGCCGTGGTACCGGCTGGCGCCGATCGTGGCGCGCACGGATGCGCGGCCCTGGGCGTCGCTGCCGCTGGAAACGGCGCTCACCTGGAATTCCTCGACGTGCAGTTCCTGGTCGATCACGTTGCGTATCGCATTGACGATCGCGTTCACCGGTCCGTCCCCCCGGCCCGTAAAAATACGCGGCGCCTGACCGTTGAAGCGCAGCTTGAGGCTGGCCTCGGCCGACTGGTCGGTGTCCTCCACCTCGGTATGGATGGAAATGGCGTCCAGGTGCCAGGGCCCGGTCTGTGCGGTGCCCAGGACCAGAGCCTCGATGTCTTCGTCGTACACACTCTTCTTGCGGTCGGCCAGGGCTTTGAACTGCACGAACAGCTCTTCCATTTTTTCGCGGTCGACCGCGAAGCCCAGCGTCTCCAGCCGCTTGCTGAACGCGTGGCGGCCGCTGTGCTTGCCCAGCACCAGGCTGTTTTCCGGCACCCCGACATCCTGTGGTTTCATGATTTCATAGGTTTCGGCGTACTTGAGCACCCCGTCCTGATGGATCCCGGCCTCATGTGCGAAGGCATTGCGGCCGACGATGGCCTTGTTGGGCTGCACGCGCGAACCCGTCACGGCGGTGACGACGCGGCTCGCCGGATACAGCTTGGTGGTATCGATGCCGGTGGTCAGGCCATAGCGGTCGTGGCGGGTGCGCAAGGCCATCACCACCTCTTCCAGGGAGCAGTTGCCGGCGCGTTCGCCGATGCCGTTGATGGTGCATTCCACCTGCCGTGCGCCGCCCTCGATCGCGCCGAGCGCATTGGCCACGGCCAGGCCGAGGTCGTTGTGGTTGTGGCAGCTGAGGATGACGTCGCCGTCGTGGCGCAGGTGGTCGCTCAGGTGCTGGTAGAGTTTGCGGCTCTCGCTGGGCGTCACGTAACCCACCGTGTCCGGCACGTTCAGCACTTGCGCACCGGCACCGATGGCGGCCTGGAAATACTCGGTCAGGTAGTCGATCTCGGTGCGCCCGGCATCCTCCGCCGTGACCTCGATTTCGTCGAACCACTGCTTGCCGAACTCCATGGCCGCGCACATCTCGTCGATGATCTGCTGCTTGCTCATCTTCAGCTTGTGCTCGCGATGGATCGGGCTGGTCGCGATGAAAATGTGCAGGCGCTTCTTCTTCGTTGTCTCCAGCGCCCGCGCTACCGCCTCGATGTCCCCCCGCCGGGTCCGGGAGAGCCCGCAAATCGTCGCTCGTAACCCGAGATCACCGACCGCTTTGACCGACTCGAAGTCGCCCTCGCTGGCTGCCGGGAAGCCGGCCTCGATGACGTCGACCCCCACTTCGTCGAGCATCCTGGCCACCTGCAGCTTTTCCTGCACGTTCATCGAGCATCCGGGGGACTGCTCGCCGTCCCTCAGGGTGGTATCGAAAATATAGACATAGTCGGCCATGGTCGGCTCTCCTGTCGGTTGGGTTGCGGACGAGCGGTCCTTCATGCGGCTATTCCTGCTTGTCCAGTTGGGGAAATGAAGTCACGGCACCCTCCGAGGCGGAGGATACCAGGCACGCATACTTGGCCAGCGCGCCGGTCGGGTAAGCGGGCGGCAGTGGCTGCCAGTCGGCCCGCCGGGCATCCAGGTCGGCATCCGTGTCCACGCTGCGGGCATCGACGTCGATGGTGATGGTGTCACCGTCGCGCAGCAGGCCGATCGGGCCGCCGCTCGCGGCCTCCGGCGCGACGTGGCCCACCATGAAGCCGTAAGTGGCGCCGCTGAAGCGGCCGTCCGTCATCAGAGCGACCGACGAGTCGAGGCCCTGGCCAACCAGCGCGGCCGTGACTGCCAGCATCTCGCGCATGCCGGGACCGCCGCGCGGACCCTCGTTGCGAATGACGAGCACATCGCCGGGCTGGATCTGCCGCGCCTGAACAGCCTCGAAACAGGCTTCCTCGCTCTCGAAGACCCGCGCCGGGCCGGTAAATGTGAATTCGCCGTGACCAGCCAGTTTGGCCACGCAGCCTTCGGGGGCCAGATTGCCGTACAGGATGCCGAAGCCACCGCGTGGTTTGATTGGACTGTCAAAAGCGACGACCACTTCCTGTTGCTCGCGCTCGCGACCCTCAGCAGCCTCCTCGAACAGGCTGCGGCCCGTTATCGTCGGGGAATCCGTCAGCAGCCCCGCGCCCTGCAGGCGCTGGACGACCAGCGGCGTACCGCCGGCCTCGTACAGGTCCGGCGCCATGAAGCGGCCGGCAGGTTTGAGGTCGCCAATAATCGGCGTGTTGCGTGAAATGGCATCGAATTCGTCGATGTCGAAAGCCACCCCGGCTTCGCGGGCGATGGCCAGCAGGTGCAGGACCGCGTTGGTCGAGCCGGCGGTTGCGGTGACGAGCGTCGCCGCATTACGCAGCGCCGCCCGCGTGACCAGGTCCCGCGGCAGCCGCTGCTCGCGGCAGGCGTCCATGACCAGACGGCCACACTCTCGAAGCGCCGCGCTCTTGGCCGGGTGGACCGCCGGAACGTCGTTGACGCCCATCGGTGACAGGCCCAGCGCGGTCATTGCCATGGCCATGGTGTTGGCTGTGAACTGGCCGCCGCAGGCACCGGCGCCGGGGCATGCCTCGCTCTCGATCTCAAGCAATTCCTGGTCGTCGATCTTCTTCGCCGCGTGCGCCCCGACGGCCTCGAAGACGTCCTGGATGGTTATCGGGATTCCGCGGTGACTGCCGGGCATGATGGAACCGCCATACACGACCAGGCCCGGGACATTCATGCGCGCCAGCGCCATCGCGGCGGCCGGAATCGTCTTGTCGCAGCCCACCAGGACGACCACGCCGTCGAGGCAGTGGCCACGGGTGACCAATTCAATGGAATCGGCGACCAGCTCGCGTGACATCAGTGAGCACCGCATACCCTCGGAACCCATCGAGATGCCGTCGGTCACGACGATGCTGCCGAACTCCACAGGCGTTCCGCCAGCCGCCCGAATGCCTTCCTTCAAGGGTACGGCCAGATCGCGCAGGTGCATGTTGCAGGGCGTGACATCGGACCAGGTGTTGACGACGGCGATCATCGGCCGGTAGATCTGTTCGTCGTCGAGCCCGGTTGCGCGCAGCATGGCGCGGGCAGGCGCCCGTTCCGGTCCTTTCTTGATCTGGTCGCTTTTCATCAGCGTATTGTCGACGTGACTCTCGTTTTAACCATTCGTCAAAAAAAAACCCGCAATCTTCGTTGCGGGTTCTCTCAGGTTTTTTGCTGTCTCAGCTAACCTGCACCCGCTCCGATTCGCAGAAGGAGAGCCAGAAGGGAGCCGAGCAGCAGGAATCCCAGCGCGCCGCTGCGCGCGCGCGGGGCCAGACCGGCCACCGCTGACCGGGGCTGTTGGGTCTTGTGCTTCCCGCGTGCGTACATAAGGCCGGATCAAACCATAGCGTTCTGATCCTGTCAATACATTTTTGAATCAGGCGCTTGGAGTTGAGGGGGTCGCCTGGAATGGGCTCCGGAACCCGGTGTGACAGACGCCTCGGGCCCGGTTCGGCCGGCATCGCCGCGCACCCCCGACAGGCTCGCGGCGAGCCGTCCCGTTCCGCCGGCAGTTTGCCGCTTGGATGCGGTCGCGACCTGATGAAAGTCAGCTCGCGCACCGGTTCGGCCGCTTGATCTGCCTGGTGCTTGACCTTGATCAGGCGGCTTCGTTCAAGCGGATCGGCGCCCGGTGTACGATAATTGAACATGCACGTACGGGATTAGGGGACTCAGTATGATTTCCGGTAATCCACTGTTGTGCCTGGCATTGTCGCTGCTCTGGTTGACGGTTTCGGCGCAGGAACCAACCGCTTCCGTTCCGGAAAAACGCACCCCCAGCTACAGTGAAGAGGGCGCCGAATCCTGCCTGCGATGCCATTCCGGGGGTGAAATGCGGGCGGTGCAGTCCGGGCCGCATTTCAACCTGCAGAGCCCCGGGGCCCCGGCTGCCCATCATTATTGTGAATCCTGCCACGGACCCGGCAGCATCCATGTTTCGCGGGCGCACGGCGGCAGGGGTTTTCCGCCACTGACCCGATTTGGCCGCGGTGAAGGCATGTCGCCGCGCGACGAGCAACTGGCCGCCTGCATGCAGTGCCACGGCGTGGCAGGCGAGGTGCGCAAGACCATCGGCTTCTACGGCAGCCCGCACGACCGCAGGAGTATCAACTGCTCGACCTGCCACACCGTGCATGTCGGGACTGATTCGATCAGGGACCGTGCAGGGCAGGCTGCCTCCTGCTTCCGTTGCCACCGCAGCATGAAGAGCGGACACCCGCAGTTCGACGCCGAGAGCATGAATGTCCAGGTGCTTCGATGTTCGGACTGCCACGATGTGCACCGCCCGCTGCCCGAGTGACCCGATCGCAATGGACCGGATCATCCGCATACGCAAGGGATTCGATGTCCCCATCCAGGGCGAGCCCCGGCAAGCCATCTATCCGGGCGCCCCCGTCAGTCATGTCGCCCTGTGCGGTTTGGACTACGTGGGCCTCCGGCCCCGGCTGCGCGTGGCGGTGGGCGACCCCGTTGGACTCGGCCAGCCACTGTGGGAGGACAAGCGCGATCCGCGTGTCTGCTACCCTTCGCCGGGCCGTGGCGTGGTCGCCGCGATCAACCGCGGTGCACGCCGCGTGCTGGAAAGCGTGGTGTTGAGCCTGCAGGACAGCGGCGTACCGGATGTGGAATTCGAGCCGCTGACGGAGCGGCAATTCGATCGATTGGCCCGGGACGAGGTCGCGGAGCGTATGCTCCGAGCGGGGCTGTGGACGGCCCTTCGGACCCGGCCTTACGGCCGCGTTCCACCATCCGACAGCACGCCCCGGGCAATCTTCGTCACGGCCATCGACACCCGGCCGCTGGCGCCTGACCCGGGCGTGGTGGTCGCGCGGGACGTCGACGACTTTTCCCTTGGCCTGCGGGCACTGACCCGGCTTACCGGGGGCAAGGTCTGGCTGTGCACCGCCCCTGACTGGTCGATTACGCTACCCGGGGTCGACCGCGTGTCCAGGGCCAGTTTCGCCGGTCCGCACCCTGCCGGCCTGCCGGGCACGCACATGCATTTCCTCGAGCCGGTCGGCCCCAACCGCAGCAACTGGCATATCAACTATCAGGATGTCACCGCCCTGGGTCGCCTGTTTCGCAGGGGGGTGATCGATACCGGGCGCGTCGTCTCCCTCTGCGGGGTTGGTGTCAAGGAGCCCCGGCTGGTCACGACACGCCTCGGCGCGGCGCTGGGGGAGGTGTTGCGTGACGCTGTCAGCGAAGAAGCAGTTTATCGAGTGTTTTCCGGCTCGGTTCTGGACGGCCGCGCCGCCGCTGGCTCCCTCGCCTATCTGGGTCGCTACCACGACCAGGTTTGCGTTGTCCGCGAAGGCGGCCGCTCGTTCGCGTTAGGCTGGACCGGCCTGTTTCCGCGCCGCTTCACGATGGCGCCCACTTTCGCGCGCCGAACCGGTCACCGCGTGCGTCATGAGTTCAGCACGGCGCAGAACGGCCGCTTCACGGGCATGTTGCCGATGCGGGTGTTCGACCGCGTGATGCCCCTGGACATCCTTCCCTCGCCGCTGCTGCGCGCCCTGCTCGTGAAAGACACCGAGCGGGCGCAGGCACTGGGCTGCCTCGAGCTCGACGAGGAAGACCTCGCGCTCTGCTCCTTCGTCTGTCCCGCCAAGAACGACTACGGCGGGGCGCTGCGCATCAACCTGGAACAGATCGAGAAAGAAGGATGAACGCGACCGTCCGCCAATTCGTTGAAAACTTCGGCGTACTGTTTCGGCGCTTCGTTTTATCCTCGTCTGCGGTCACGCGCACACCGCCCTACATTCGCGACGCCAACAACGTTCAACGCCTCTGGAACTACTTCGTGATCGCCAGCATCCCGAGTTTTCTGATCGGGCTGTGGAGCCTCGGTCACCAGACCAACCTGGCCATCGCAGATTTCGCGCTCGACCCGGCGCCGGGCTGGCGGGCCGCGCTGCTGCTCAAGAGCGGGGTTGGTCTGAACGCCTTCGACGTGATGGCCTGCGTCGCACACGGTGCGTTGTATTTTCTGCCGATTTTTGTCGTGGCCCTGCTGGCCGGCGCGTTCTGGGAGTCGTTGTTTGCCGCGGTGCGCAGGAAACCCGTCGACGAGGGCCTGCTGTACATCGCCTGGTTCGTCGCGCTGATGATGCCGGCCGATGCCCCGCTTTATCAGGTCGCCCACGGCATGTCCTTCGGCATTGTGTTCGGCAAGCTGATTTACGGAGGATCGGGGCGCTACCTCGTGAATCCGGCGATGTTCGCCATTGCGTTCCTGGTCTTCTCGTACTCCGAGCTCATGTTCGGGGTGGGCGCCTGGGTCCCGGTGGCGGGCTATGACCAGCCGACCGTGCTGGAACTGGTCACCGAGGAGGGTGGACTGAGGGTCATCCCGGCCGTGGACTACAGCTACTGGCAACTGTTCCTGGGCGATCGGCCCGGTGCGGTCGGCGCCGTCTCCGTGCTGGGCGCCGCGATCGGGGCCGTTTTCCTGGTCTGGACCGGGATGGCGTCGTGGCGCGTGATAGTCGGCTCACTGGTCGGCTTGATTGGCGTCTCGCTGCTGGCCAATGCCATTGCGCCCGATCACCTCATTCTTTCGATCCCCTGGTACTGGCACCTGGTGCTCGGCGGTTTCGCGTTTGGGACGGTGTTCATTGCGACCGACCCGGTCACCGGCGCCATGACCGATCCCGGGCGCTGGGGTTTCGGCTTGCTGGTGGGCGGCCTGACGGTGGTCATTCGGCTCGGTAACGTTTCCTACTATGAGGCGATGATCTTCGCCATCCTGATGGCCAGTCTGTTTTCGCCGCTGATCGACTACATCGTGGTGCAAATGAACATCCGCCGGCGCCGCCTGCGCCTGCAGGGGGCGGCGAATGAGTAGGGACACACCGTTGCGGGCCCTGCTCACGGTGCTGGTGACCGCGGTCATCTGCTCGTTCTTCGTGTCCGCCTCGGTGGTGCTGCTCCGGCCGATCCAGCTGAACAACCAGCTGCTGGAGCGCAGCGGCAACGTGTTGGCACTGACCGGCCTGCTGCCGGCCGGTGGCGAGATCGACACCCGGGCATCGCTGGAACTTTTCAGGAGCCTGGATGCGCGCGTGGTCAATATCGATGAGGCCACGCTCGACTCGGAGTTCGACCCCCACACGTTTGACAGCCGCAAGGCGGCGGCCGATCCCGAGCTGAGTGTCGCCGTTCCACCCGCTGAGGATCGTGCCCACCTGGGTCGCCGCAGCCGGTTCGAAACCATCTACCTGGTCTGGAAGGACGGCCGACTGGAGCGCGTCGTTCTGCCGATCCGCGGCAGCGGCATGTGGTCGATGGTTTACGGATACATTGCGCTGGAACCCGATTTCAACACCATCGCCGGGGTGATGTTCTACGAACAGAACGAGACACCGGGCCTGGGCGACCAGATCGCGAAGCCGCACTGGCAGGCCAAGTGGGTCGGCAAAAAACTCTGCGAGAACGCCGGCGAAGTGCTGTTCCGTGTGGCCGAAGGTCCGGTAGCCGGGGGCGCGCCGGGGGCCGCATACCAGGTCGATGCACTGACCGGCGCAACGGTGACGGCCAACGCCGTCACCGCGATTCTGCAGTACTGGTTCGGCGCCAGCGGCTACGGCCCGCTGCTGGACCGGATGCTCGAGCAACCACCGCAGCAGCCCGCAGCTGCGGCCGCGGAGGAGAGCTGACATGGCCATACAGCATCCGTTGACCACCCCGCTGATCGAGGAAAACCCGCTGGCCCTGCGCGTGCTGGGGCTCTGTCCCGCGCTGGCCATCACCAACTCGCTGACGTCGGCGCTGATCATGAGCGCGGCTCTGACGGTTGTATTGCTCGTTTCCAATACGACGATCAGCCTGGTGCGCAAGCTGCTGCCCTCCAGCGTGCGGCTGATCGTGCAGATCACCGTCATCGCCTCCGCCGTGACGGTAATCGACCAGTTCCTGAAGGCATACCTGCCGGATGCGGCCGCTCGTCTGTCGGTCTATGTCGCGCTGATTATCACCAACTGCATCGTGCTCGGCCGGGCCGAGGGCTGCGCGATGAAGGAGAACGTCGGCACCAGCATTCTTGACGCGCTGGGCAACGGCATCGGCTACAGCCTGATCCTGATCACGGTCGCATTTCTGCGGGAACTCATCGGCCGGGGCTCGCTCATGGGCTATCAGGTACTTGAACCGGCGAGCCAGGGCGGCTGGTTCCCCGAGAACGCGCTGGTCACGCTGGCACCGAGCGCCTTTTTCATCATCGGCGTGCTGGTGTGGGCCATCCGTGCCTGGAAGCCCGAGCAGTGCGAGAAGGAGGAGTTCGAGCCGCTGCCGTTGCCCAGGAAGGAGAAACGCTGATGGAAGACTTCGCAAGTATCTTCTTCCGCACGGTATTCCTGGAAAACCTGGCACTCGCTTATTTCCTGGGGATGTGCACTTTCCTGGCCGTGTCCAAGGAGATCAGGACCGCACTGGGCCTCGGCGTGGCGGTAATCCTCGTCGAGACGCTCAGCGTGCCGCTCAACAGTTTGATCTACACCGGATTGTTGCGGCAGGGCGCGCTGGAGTGGCTGGGCCTGGGCCACATGGACTTCAGTTACCTGGGGCTGCTCAGCCAGATCGCGGTCATCGCGGCCCTTGTGCAGGTCCTCGAGATCCTGCTGCACCGCTTCTTCCCGGCCTTGTATCACCAGTTGGGCATTTTCCTGCCGTTGATCACGGTGAATTGCGCCATCCTCGGCGCCTCGCTGTTCATGGTGCAGCGCGATTACGACGTCGTGCAGAGCATTGCCTACGGCCTGGGCGCGGGATTCGGCTGGGCGCTGGCTATCGTGGCGATGGCCGGACTGCGCGAGAAGATGCGCTACAGCGATATTCCGCCGGGACTGCGTGGACTGGGTATCGCCTTCATTACGGCAGGGCTCCTGTCACTGGGGTTCATGGGCATTGCGGGGATCAAGCTCTGATGCTCGAGATTCTGTACGGCATAGTGATCTTCAGCGGGACGCTCGTGGCGATCGGCGCGGTCATCCTGTGGGTCATCGCGCGCATG
This sequence comes from Lysobacterales bacterium, assembly GCA_041571375.1. Taxonomy (GTDB): domain Bacteria; phylum Pseudomonadota; class Gammaproteobacteria; order Xanthomonadales; family SZUA-36; genus CALKKN01. The sequence continues at coordinate 14,531 of JBFFUJ010000002.1, forward strand.
GTGCCCCAGGGCGACGTCCACATCCTGGTTAACGGCGAACGCGAGGTAGTCACCCCGACCGGCAAAAAGCTACTCGGGGCGCTGGCCGATGGCGGTATTTTCGTGCCCTCGGCCTGCGGCGGCGGCGGTACCTGCGGGCAGTGCCGGGTGAAAGTGCTCAAAGGCGGCGGCGAGCTGTTGCCCACCGAGGCTGCGTTGATCACGAAGCGGGAGGCGCGGCAGGGCGAGCGATTGGCCTGCCAGCTGTCCGTTTTCGAAAATCTCGAAGTGCAGGTTCCGGACGATGTTTTCGGTGTGCGGAAATGGGAGTGCACCGTGCGTTCCAACCGCAATGTGGCGACCTTCATCAAGGAACTGATTCTGGAATTGCCGCCGGGCGAGACCATCGACTTCAAGGCGGGTGGCTACGTCCAGCTGGAATGCCCGCCGCATGCCCTGAGCTATTCCGATATGGACATTGACGAGCAATTCCGGGCGGACTGGGAACGCTATCAATTGTTCGAACTGGAATCACATGTCAGGGAGCCGACGACAAGGGCTTATTCGCTGGCGAACTACCCGGACGAAAGCGACATCATCATGCTTAACGTGCGCATTGCAACCCCGCCACCGGATAAACTGGGCAAGGTTCCGCCGGGCGTGATGTCGTCTTTCATATTCAACCTGAAGCCCGGCGACCGGATCACCGCGTCCGGCCCTTATGGTGAGTTCCTGGCGCGGGACACGGACGCCGAGATGGTGTTCGTCGGGGGTGGCGCGGGGATGGCCCCCATGCGTTCGCACATCTTCGATCAACTCAAGCGCCTCGGGAGCCGGCGCAGGATCTCTTTCTGGTACGGCGCGCGCAGCCTGCGCGAGGCCTTCTACATCCGGGACTTCGATGAACTCGCGACGCAGTATCCGAATTTCAGCTGGCACCTGGCCTTGTCCGAACCTCTGCCGGAAGATGACTGGGACGGGCCGACCGGGTTCATCCATGACGTGTTGTACGAGTCCTATCTGAAGGACCACCCCGCTCCCGAGGACTGCGAGTACTATCTGTGCGGACCGCCCCTGATGATTGCCGCGGTTCGCTATCTGCTGTACGACCTGGGCGTAGAGGAAGACAATATTTTGTTTGACGATTTTGGTGACTGAAAGATGGTGCTGTTTCTGGGAACGTTGCTGATTGTGCTGGCCTGCTGCCTGGCGCTGGCGGTCGGTGTGCTGCTCGGCGGCACGCCGCTTCGGGGAGGCTGCGGGCGCGGGCTTCCGGAAGGGACCCGCTGTGCGGGCTGCCCAAGGCGGCAAGCGGATCATTCTTCGAAGCGGCCCTGAGCCGGGAGGCTAATCATGGCGAGATCAACGCTGGTCAAGGATCACATGGCGACCGAGGTCGTCACGCTGCGGTCGGACATGGAAATCCTGCGGGCCGCGCAGGAGCTCATCGGCCGCGACATATCCGGTGCGCCCGTACTCGATCAGCACGGGCGTCTGGTCGGCGTGCTGACCGAACGCGACTGCATCCGGGTTGCGCTGCATGCCGGGTACCACGGTGTCCCGGGTGGGCTGGTGCGCGACTACATGACGCCGGACCCCATTTCGGTGAGTCCGGACGATTCTGTCGTCGAACTCGCGCAGCGATTCATCGAGGGGCCCTATCGCCGCTATCCGGTGCTGGACGGCGGCCGACTGGTTGGCGTAATCAGCCGGCGGGACGTGATGCGGGCCATGGGGCAGCATTATCCACGTTGATCGCGGGGGGGGTGGTGCGGCTCGGCTTGGCCGCGGTCCGGCCATGCGGCCTGGGCCCGTCGGCTACGGACTTCGAGCGTGTGCCGTCAACTCGGATACCCAGTCGGGCATCGGCTGACCCGGTGCCCACTCGATCTCGCGCTCCGGATGGTCGATCAGTACATGCTGTAGCAGTTTGCCGGGATGCCAGATGGCGGGCACCTGGCCGAGATAGCTGCCCCACATGCTGAACGTGGAGCCCGACGCGATGAGCAAACGGCTGCGTGACAGGCCCAAGCATGTCCGCCAGGCCCGAGCCGTATTCCATGCGCCTGATGGCCGGCTGGGCCAGCAGATCCGACAACTCTTCGCTGGGGCCATCGGAGAAAAGCCAGGCCGGTATTTCATGCCCGGCGGCGGAGCGGACAGCCCGAAGGGCGTTGATGTACGACTCCATCGGCAGCACGCTGTTGTCGACACTGACCATGTCTTCGTAACTGCCTTGCTGCACGAAGTCGCTCCGGCGCACATGGATCGCGATGGGCGCCGGGGCGGGCTTGGCCAGCGCTCCGAGGTGCTCCGGGCGCGCGATTTGCAGCAGCTCGCTGCGAACCAGCGCATAATCTGCCAGATACGAGGCGAACTTGTCCTCCATACCCCGAAACTCGACCACCGATCCGGGCGGCGCGCCGTCGCTGATAGCCTGCTGCTCGGATAGCCAGCGATAGCGCGCCAGTACCCACGGTTTGCGCCAACCCGAGAGGTAGCGTGGGGTTGGCCGGAAGAGCTCGGAGTAGGCGCGATGGTCCTAGGGATTGACGCGCCAGCTCTTCGGCTTGAAGGATTGCCAGGTAGGCCAGACCATCTGCCAGCCGTGTCGCTGGGACGCTGCCAGGCACCGAGCCCAGGTGAACATGAGATTGCCCAGCCCGTTGCCGCCTACGCGAATGAACAGCAGGTCCGTTTTCGACAGACGGGGAAAAGCGAACACCGGCAGTTGATTGCGGTCTCTCATCGAGTCTAATATTCCTGACGTCACACCATTTTAATCATGACCGACTCCCCGACACGAAAAACCTTGATGCGCTGGGCGGCCTGGTTCGCGCTCGCGAACTCGGTGGTGCTCGGCCTCGTCAGCCTGCGCTACTTCGCCGGCGGCGCGCTGGCGGAGACCGCACTCGCCTGGATCTATCTGGTTGCGGTCTACATCGGCCACCACGTCCTGCTCAGCGTGGTGCCGTGCCTGCTGGTCGCGGCCCCTCTGATACTGCTCGTGCCGAGACGCCGGCTCCTGACGGCTGCTGTGGTGACGCTGTTTGCATTCATCATTGCCGTGATGATGCTGGACAGCCTGCTCTGGTCCCAGAGCCGCTTCCACATCAATGCACTCACTCTGAAAATACTCGGCTGGCAGAGCTGGGTGTTCACCGGTTTCATCTTCCTGATCGCGCTCGTTTTCGAATCGCTGCTGGCGAGATCGGTGTGGACCTGGATCGGCAAGCCGAAGCCGCGCCGGGGCTGGCTGGTCGGCAGCTTCTGCGCCTTGATGATCCTGGTCTCGCAGGCCATTCACGCCTGGGCGGATGCCGCCTATTACGTGCCGGTGACGGGTCTCGGACAGGTGCTGCCGGTTTACAAGGGGGTGACCGCAAAGTCCTTCCTGACCCGGGCAGGGCTGGTCGACGTCAAGGCGAGCCGCGAGCGCGAACTGGCGCGGCGGGTCGCCCAGGACCTGGACGATGCCTCCGGCCGTTTGCTGCGCTATCCGCTGAACCCCTTGCAGTGCGAGTCGCACGAGCCCCTGAATTTGCTTTTTGTCGTTGCCGATTCGCTCCGCGGCAACGTCGTGACCGCGGAACTGGCCCCGAACATCCGTCGCTTCGCCGCCGAGCAGGGCATGGACTTCCGCAACCATTTCAGCGGCGGAAATTCGTCGCGTATGGGTATGTTCAGCCTGTTCTACGGGTTGCCTCCGGGTTACTGGGCGAGCTTTTCGTCCCTGCAGCGCCCGACCGTGCTGCTCGACCGCCTGCAGGCCGAAGATTATCAGCTGGGCCTGTTCAGCAGTGCCACGCTGTATCGGCCCGTGGTACTCGATCGGACGGCGTTTGCCAATGTGCCCAACCTGCGCATCGTCACCGAACCGGAGTCGGATCCGGCGTGGAAGCGTGATCGCAAGCTGACGCGGGAATGGTTCGAGTGGCTGGATGCCCGCGATGCGTCACGGCCGTTTTTCGGATTCCTCTTCTACGACGCCACCATGGGCCGCAATTTCCCACCCGACCATCCGCTGCAAGTCCAGCCTTCGGGCGAGGACGAACACCCTGTGGAGTTCGCCAAGTATCAGACCGCGGTCCACTTCGTCGACCAGCAGATCGGCAGGGTGCTGGACGACCTGCAGGCCAGGGGTCTGCTGGACCGGACCGTGGTGCTGATCACTTCCGACCACGGAGAGGAGTTCGGCGAAAGCGGCGAAAGACTCGAGAAGCACGGCTCCGGGTACACCCGATATCAACTCGTCATCCCGCTGGTCGTGTCCTGGCCGGGACACGCGCCCGGCGCGGTGTTCGAGCATCGCACCTCGCATTACGACATCGTGCCGACGCTGATGCGCGAACTGTTTGCCTGCCGCAATGCGGCTTCGGATTACAGCGTCGGCTCCAGCCTGTTCGATGAGGCTTCCTGGGAGTGGATGATCGCGGGCAGCTATTACAATTACGCCATTCTGGAGCCTGACCAGATCACCATCACCTATCCCAACGGCCTGTACGAGGTCCGTGACTGGGATTACCGCCTGGCGCCCGAGCCGAAGTTTCGCGGGGACGTCCTGGAAGCCGTGTCAGAGCAGAATGCGCGTTTCTACCAGGACTGAGGCACCAGCCGCCGTTTACGGCTCATAAGGTCTGCCGAAACGGCGCAGGTCGGTGCTCACGCCCCCGTCGGCCGCTATTTCGACCACGTAGAGACGGTCGTATTCGTCCCGATCCTCGATCGGCGGACCCGGATCACCGCCCAGAATGCTCACCATTTCAGGGGTCGTGTCACTGTGCCCCACGACCAGGTAGCGTCCCCCGCGGCGCGTCATTTCGGCGGCCAGTTCCCGCATCTTCTCCCAGTCGTAAAGCGTCACCGGCAGCCCGAGTCGCTCAGCCAGCGGGGCCGCAGTGTCACGGGTTCGCCGGAAGTCGGTGCTGTAGACGGCATGGATACCGCGGTCGCCCAGGAGCTGAGCCAGCTCGCCCGCGCGTTGACGCCCCGCCGCGCTCAGGCCCGGGTCCTCGTCGGCCCCGGTCTTCTCGGCATGCCGAACCAGGTAAACGACGGTGGCCGGGCCATCGCCCGAGAGACCGTGAGCCGGCCACACGGCTACGAGGCAAGCCAGCAGGGCCAGGCAGCACCCGGCTGTGGTGGTCGATCTCGGCATGGAAGCCATCCTTCGGTGGACAGGTGAATCGCGAGCCCGCTCGCCCGGGATCATAACACTTCGGGCTGCGGCCCCGGGGCGGCCGCAGGGTTCCCGAGGCCGGCTGGTGACCGGGTGCGGTGCAATTCGCGTGCCGGCGCCTATACTGTCGGGACGGGTTGTCCCGTTCTACAACGTTCACGCTTTCTCAAGGAGTCAAATACCATGCTCAAAATCATCACGGCCGCTCTGGCCGCCGCCGTCTGTGCCATCGCCCTGACCACTTCCGCGATGGCCCAGGATCACACGCGTAACTGGGATGAAGGCCACATCGTTGCGGTCACCGAGGTCCACATCAAGCCGGGGATGCTCAACGCGTACATCAACGACCTCAACAACGTCTGGCGCAAATTCCTGGAGGAACAGAAAAAGGACGGCAGCGTCATTTCCTACGGAATGTTCTCCAACACGTCGCCGCGCCACGGCGAACCCAACCTGTTCCTGACCGTGACCTATGCGAACTGGGCCGCCTTCGACCGCGGGGAGGAATACTGGAACGCGATCCGTGACAAGGTCATCGGTTCCGCGGAAGACATGCGCAATGCCGGGCTGAAGCGGGAGGAACTCCGTGAGCTGGGCAGCGAATACCTGCTGCAGCAGATCAATTTCAGGGACTGAGCACGCGTTCGATATGAAGCAGGGCCCCCGCTATCGGGGCTTTGTTTTTTTCAGGGCACAGCGCGAATGCACGGCAGCCTCGAATGAGCCCAAGCTTGCGGCAACCCCACTGAAAGCGACTACCGATAGAGTTTGCGAGCCGCCGCCACGCTCCGGCAGGCACTGTTCTCAGTCGATGCGTACGGCCTTGCCGCCGGGTGGGGTGCCAATGGCGATGACGGCCCGCCCGTACTCGATGGCCAGGGTCGACGGGCCCTGCTGGAAGAACAGCAGCAGGGGCTCGGCCGCGTCGGTGGGATCGATGAACTGACAGACATTGGTGATGCCGTCGGCTGCGGTTTGCCCGTCGCAGACCAGTTCCCCCAGCACGTCGCCGGCCGGGCTCTTGACGCTGTACGTGACCTGTTCGGCGAAGTCGGCGGCTTCCTCGGCAATGACCACGCCGGTGAACTCGATATCGAAGGCGCCCGGTATGAAGCGGGTCAGGTCGCCCAGCGGGGGATCCGTGCCGCGGTTTTCACTGATGCCCCAGCGGCCTTCCAGGTCGATGAGGTGGCGGCTGCCGTCGGGGCCGAGTGCGAAGACCCGGTAGCCGTAGACCAGGGCGTTATATTCGACGAACAGGCCGTCGTCGATCTTCACCTGCAGGGTGTCCGGGCCGTCGGCCAGTACGCTGATGTGGCCGATAGCGGTCATCTCCGGTTCCGCTCCGGTCGGCTCGCAGCCGAAGCAGTCCCCGCCCGAGAAGCGCAGGATTTCGGTGAAAAAGGCGTCTTCCTGCATGACGTTGCCGGTGAACAGCCACTCGCTGCGCCCCTGGTCGTCGTATACCAGCGGGTACAGCGCCGTTGCCAGGTGCTGCCGGGCGACCAGCAGGCCCTGATTGGCCAGCCCCGGAGCGAAGTAAAGCCCCGGTCCGACACGGGGTATCTGGCCTGTGCTACCTTCGCAGTCCTGGTCCTCCGGGCAGACCAGTTGCAGCGTCTGCTGGAAGGGCGCCCCGTCAAAGTCGACCTGGAGGTCCAGCGTATCCCCCGCGGGCGGGGTGGCAAGCACCGCTGCGCTCATGTCGATCAGGACCCGGTACGCGGTGTCAGAGTCATTGCAGGTGATGTGCACCGTGATGATTTCGAAACCAATCTCCGCGGTCTGGCCGTCCCAGGATTCGATGACCGGTTTCTGTTCGCCTGGGTGGCAATCGCTCGGCCAGACACCTTCGAGCGCTATGATGAACGGCTGTTTCGCGGGGAACTCGGGATGCAGCGTTGAGTGGGAGCGGGAAAAATCGGCCTGTGCCTCGCAGGCCAGGGCCAGCATGATGAGTACCAAAGTCAGTGGTCTGCTCATGGTTTAGTCGCCTCGCCGGTGTTCGTTCGGCAGTGTTCGGAGCCTTATAGATAGTGGACATTTTCGCTGGCGGATAGTGCCGTTCGGCATAGAGACCCGGGTTGCGTTCCGGATGGCCGAATGTCGTGCCATTGGGCCATGACCCGGTCCGGGCCGGCGCCTCCATGCCGTCCGCACGCCTGGATCGCATTGCAGTCCCGTTGCTCTGGGCCATTATCGTCGGCGGGCAGCTGATCTTCCGGCTTTACCCGGGCGGCTACATCAACAGCTGACGCTGCAACTCAGGCGGGCATGGCGGGGCTGCGCTCGTCGGTCCTGCGACTGACGAACAGGTAGGCCAGGGCCGATACCAGGACCAGCCCCGCGGTCGGCGCGGTCAACGCGTCCGGCAACTGCAGCCAGGGCAGCAGGGCCAGGGTGGCCAACAGCCGCAGCCACTCCCAGCGGGCGGAGCGGCCGTCCAGCAGCCAGCCCAGCAAAACCAGCGACAGCGCGAGATAGACGAAGAGCGACACGACGCCGGAGACGCCGAGCCGCTCGGCACCGTAAGTGACGGCGAGGCCAACCAGGATCAGGCCGGCGAACTGAATCGAAACATAGACCGTCAGCCAGCGGCGGACGGACGGATTGTAGCGGTTACCGGGTTTGAGCGGTCCCTTGTCAACGCCGGGGGGGACGTAAGCCGTTCGACCGTACCAGACCCGCAGCTTGTCGTGCAGCTTCGGCGTCGCGAGGGTGTCGCGCACCATGTCCGCGTAAACATGCAGATTGGCCCACAGCGGATTCCAGCTGTTGAGGCCGCGCGTGATCCCGTAATCGACCGGGAGCCGCTCGTCTTCGGCCTTGTAGGTGCCGAACAGGCGGTCCCAGAGGATGAAGAATCCGCCGTAGTTGCGATCGATGTATTCGGGGTTGCGCGCGTGATGTACCCGGTGGTTCATCGGGGTGACCAGCACCTTCTCCAGAACGCCGAGCGTGCGCACGAAGCGCGTGTGCACCCAGAACTGGTAAATCAGGTTGGCGCTGGCGACGGTGACGAAGACATCGGCGGGCATGCCCAGCAGAAAGCAGGGGATGTAGAAAAACCAGCTCAACAGGAAGCCGGTGCTGGTCTGGCGCAGCGCTGTGGTGAGGTTGTATTCCTCGCTCTGGTGGTGCGCGACGTGTGCGGCCCAGAAGATTTTCCGCTCGTGGCTGATCCGGTGAAACCAGTAGTAGCAGAAGTCGTAAACCACGAAAGCCACCACCAGTGAGACCCACCCGTCCAGTGGCCACTGCACCAGCGACAGGTCTTCCTGAACCCAGCCGTACACGCGTCCCGCGATGTCGATCAGCACCAGTTTGCTGGTCGTGCTCAGCACGCCCAGACTCAGGCTGTTGATGGCGTCGTTTGCCCGGTAGTAGCCGGCCCTGGTAATGCGGTTCCAGGCCGCTTCCAGCGCGATCGCCAGGAAGAAGAAAGGGATGGCGTAGGGGACGAGATCCATCAGTTCAAAATCGACCGATTGCCGACCACCGGGTTCATTTGGGCACGGGTTGAGCGGAGCACGTGCAAATCATACCTGCCTGGCTGCCAAGGTGGACATTGTACCCCGTGCGATCGTGACCAGGCGTCTGTCCGGGATCCTGGATCAACCACCAGATGACGCGATGCCAGAGCGGGATAGGCGTATACTGGAACGGAGAGTCAGCAACACTTCGTGTCGGCATCGAACCGAACAGAGGAGCAACAGCTCATGGATATGGCTGACGTTGTCATACACATCAGTGAATCAGTGGATCATGACCGGCGAACCGCTATCGCGGACGCCATCAGAGGACAGACCGGCGTCATGGGTGTCGCACATCACGATGAGCAGCCGCACCTGTTGATTGTCGAGTACGATCCCGCCTCGGTGAAGGCGATGGATTTGCTCCAGGTCGCGCTTGATCAGCACGTGCATGCTCAGCTCGTAGGTTTGTAAGCGCATCCTCCCGCCATCAGAGCCCATGAACTCGGCTTGAGGGCACAGGCTTAGATCAGCGACGAGATCGTCCAGGCCACTCGCCGGGTCATCGCCTCCTCGCCAGGAATTGGCGAGGCGGATCAGTTCGACCACTGGCCCGTCCGTGCGGACAGGTCATGAACATTCAAGCGGAGGGGCGCTGGATGAATTGCGACCCACCCCGCCGGAGCAGAGCGGCGCGGCCTCGCCTCGAAGCCTAATCGGCCTGCAGGCTTTCGATGTGCAGGGTCAGGTTGTAGATGCGCTGGCGGGCCAGGGCTTGGCGTCGATGCTGCTTCCAGTCGGGCCGTAGTTCTTCGAACCGGGCGCCCCAGACCGGCATGTCGATGGTTCCGTGAGCGACCACGCGGGACTCGCCGGCAATCGACTTTTCGACCTGTTCGCGGGGGAACACCCCACCGTTATTGGCCGCCAGGACCGTCAGATCGGTCGCGGGCTTGGCCAGCGCGCTGGCCGCAGGCCCGTCGCCTTTGCCCCCCGTGCCGTGGCAGGCGGCGCACAATTCCATATAGAGTTCCGCCCCGTCGGTCAGCGCGGCCTGTTGCCAACTCAGCGGCGCCTCCCTGATCTCCTCTCCCGTCGCCATTCCGGTGAAGGCGATGAGGACCGAAATTCCCAGTGTCAGGATTACATTTTTCATCGGGTTTTCCCGTCGAACCGGTGGAGCCTGCCAAGATCATGCAGGCTGGTCTCGACCTTTATAATTTGACGTGATAAGGGCCATTTTTGCGATGACCTGCGTCAGCGGGTGCCGATTTAGGAAATCAATCAAGGGCGGTCGCCGGGCGGCCGGGCTTGGGCAGTGCATACGTCTGCGCCTTTGCCGCCGGTCAGGCCGATGATTGTGGTCGCTGCGTGGGTGATCTTGCTAACCTGATTTCCTCACCATGAACCTGCCGGACGGGGGATGAAAAAAGCTGATATTGCCATCTGTGGCGCGGGTATTGCAGGCATCGCCGCCGCTTACCATCTCGCTTCCGGGCATCGACAGCCGAACGTGGTCCTGGTCGACGGACGCCAACCGCTTTCATTCACCACCGGCTGCTCGGGGGAAAACTATCGCGATTACTGGCCGCAGCCCTGCATGGCCGCCCTGATGAGAGACAGCATCGGGATGATGGAGGGGTTGGCCGCGGAAACCGGCAATGCGATCGGGTTGCGCGCCACCGGTTACGATTTCCTCAGTGAGTCCGCCGACCGGCGGCTTTTCGCATCCACTGACCCGCGCGAACCGGTTGCCGAGACCGATCCCGCGGTTTTGAGCTCGAATTATCCCTATCTGTCCGACTCGATCCGCCAGGTCCTGCACGTCGAGCACGCCGGGTCAACTGACGTCCACGCGCTGGGTTCCCTGCTGCTGCAGCGGGCGCGGGCATGCGGGACGGAGTTGATCAAGGCCGGGGTGGCGGCGATCCAGCGGCGCTCCTCGGGTGGATTCGAGCTGGACCTTTGGCGGGGAAACACCTCCGAAAGGCTGCGGGTCGACCGGGTGATACTGGCAGCGGGTCCATTTACCGGGGACCTGGCCGGCATGCTGGGTTTTCGGCTGCCGGTGGAGAACTTCCTGCAACGAAAAATCGTCATCCCGGACCCCCTGGGCATTCTGCCCCGCGACATCCCCTTTACGGTTTTTGCCGATGCCCAGTGCCTGGCGTGGAGCGACGAGGAGCGCGACCTGATCGTTGCCGACCCGGATTACCATTGGCTGCTGGACGAGTTTCCGCCAGGGCTCCACATCAAGCCTGACCTGCCCGGCAGGATCAAACTCGGCTGGGCTTACAACCGGACCGCGGAGCGGCCGCGGTGGGAGCACGAGGCGGATCTCGACTTCCCCAATGTCGTGATCCGCGGGGCCAGCCGCTTCATTCCGGGTCTGAAGCAGTACATCGACAAGCTGCCCACGCCGGTGGTGCAGTTGGCGGGATACTACAGCCGCACGCCGGAAAACTGGCCGCTGATCGGCCCGCTCGACAGCCAGGGCGCTTTCACGATTTCTGCGCTGTCGGGCTACGGGACCATGGCGGCCTGCGCGGCGGGCGCGCTTTGCGCCGCCTGGGTGACCGGATCGACGCTACCCGGGTACGCCCGCCACTTTCACCCGGACCGCTACTCCGATCCGGAAGTCGTGGCCGAGATGAAACAAGCCGTCAGTGACGGTCAGCTCTGATCGGGGTGACGGGTCTCCGGCGCATTGGCGGTGTGCCTGTCGACGCCGCCAGTCGCTTCGGTTTTCGCGTCCCCGGGCAAAAAAACGACGCGGACCGGGGTCCGCGTCGTCTCGATGCCTGGCGGAGACAGCCCCTGCTTACCAGCGGTACTCGCCCCGCAGATACCACGATCCACCGTCGTAACCCATGGGCGTGCGGCGCGGCCAGGGCAGGCCATTGCCTACCCGGGTCTCGACCCGGTTCGGGTAGGTGTCGAACACATTGTTCGCGCCCGCCGTCATCAACCAGTTGTCGTTGAACTCGTAGGTCACGGCAATATCCCATATCGTTTCTGCACCGACCGGCTCGCGGTCGTTGCGTTCATCGATGGTCTTGTCGTAGTAATTGGCGCGAGCCAGGAACGTCCACTGATTGTAGTGGTGGACCACGGACAAATTGAGCCGGTTTTCCGGCAGGTTATTCTCGATGTTGAAAATGGCTCCCTCGGTAACGGGTGGTATGCCGTTCACCAGGTTCTGGCTTTTCACATCGGTTTCATTCCAGTTCCAGGCGAAACTGAACGTAGTATCCGAACCATTGTTCCAGAGCGCCACGTACCGCGCGACCAGGTCGATGCCCTTGGTCTCGGTGTTGAGGCCATTGGTGTAGAACGACACCGACGAGAACGAGGGGTGTACCACGGGAATATTGAAAGTCTTGACGATGCGGTCGTCGACTTCGATCTGGTAGTAGTCCAGCGTGATCGTCAGCCTGTCCGCCGGATTGGCGGCGAAACCGATGCTGACATTGGTGGACTCTTCCGGTTCCAGCGCCTTGCCGCCCAGGGAAACAGCGAGATCGCTGGTGGGCAGCACCGTGCCCTCCTGGGTCTGGGTGCCGGATGTCGTGTCGAAAGTGGTGACAATAGTCTGAAGATTGGACTGGCCAGGAGTCGGCGCGCGGAATCCCGTCGAGACCGCGCCGCGTAGCGTGAAGCTGTCGTTCACGTTGTAGCGCGCTGCCAGCTTGTAATTGTCGGTGGAGCCGAAGTCGGAGAAATCCTCGAAGCGCGCGGCGAACTGCAGCAGAAAGGCATCGGACACATCCCATTCCACGTCACCGTATACGGCCCAGTTGTCCCGGCTGAATGATCCGGCGACGCTATCGGGGGTGCCGGACATGCCGCTCACGCCGATGGCCGGCTCGATGTAATTTTCACCGGTTTCCGGGTTGATCAGTGAGCTGATACCGGTCCAGGGGCCAGCAGCCCATGACTCCCGGTCGCCAGCTTTCAGTTTGTAAGTCTCCTCGCGCCACTCAGCACCAAAGGCGAGGTTGACATTGTTCCTCAGCGGCATCGAAAAATCGGCATTGAAATTGATGTCTTCCTCCTCCAGCGGCGTGGTCTTGGTCACCAGCGGGGACTCCGGGCCGAAGCTGCCGTTCATGGAATTCCAGAGGGTGTAGTCGACTTCGTTGTTGCCGTAGTCCAGGCTGATATCCCACAACATGCCGTTGGCGAACTCACCCCTGAGACCACCGATCACGCTGAAGTCCGTGATATCGCCTTCCAGGTACGGAGTGAATCCACCCGGGAACTCGTCGCACCAGCAGAAATTGCCCTTGGAAGGATCCGTCGGATCGATCGGTACCGGCGACAGCGTACCCGCCTGATTCGGAGCGCGGTAGAAAAAGCGATACACGTGCTCGGTCTCGGCATAGTTGCCGAACAGGTAGAACTCGGTTTTCTCGTTGATGTCGATACCGGCGTTCCAGGCCGTGCGCACGCCGTTGTTCTCGGGCCGGCCCCAGGTCTGCGCCAGGTCGTCGCCCGGGTACGGGCTGTCGGTGCCGACATTCGGGATACCCGCATCGATGGCCGCCTGGGCCGCCGCCGGCTGGAAGCCGCGACTCAGCTGCTCGTTGTCCACGACTTCGAAGCTGAAATTGAAGAATCCGTTGTCGGTCAGCGGCAGGCCGATGTTGCCGGCCACCTTCCAGGATTCCTCGCCCTCGTAATACTGCCCGTACTGTCCCTGAATCCGGCCACCCTCACGGGCGTCCTGCAGGATGAAGTTGATGACACCGGCAATGGCATCGGAACCGTATTGCGCAGCGGCGCCGTCACGAAGCACCTCCACGCTCTTGAAGGCAATACTGGGAAGTGGCCCGATATCCGACGCGTGCGCGCCGGCGCTCATGGCCGCGCCGAAAATCTGGATCAGCGCGGAACGGTGGCGGCGCTTCGAATTGACCAGCACCAGGACCTCGTCCGGCGGCAGGCCGCGCAGCGAGGTCGAACGAACGAAGGAACTGCCGTCGCCGGTCAACGGTGTCGCCGTGTAGGACGGAACGATATTCTTGAGAAGTTCAGTCGTGTCGCCCACCGCGTCCTGCTCCAGTTCGATGCCGGAGAAGGAATCGACTGGCACGGTTGAATCGGTGGCGGTCCGCGCTACCCGGCGAGTACCGGTGATGACCACCTCTTCCAGCGCCCCTTCAGCCTCCGCTTCCTCGCCGGCCTGTTCCTGGGCCAGTGTGGGCGTGGCCAGAATGAAGGAAAATGTGATGAAGATCAGGGCGTTAAACAACACCCTCCGTTGCTTGGTCATGGTCTGCGCTCCCGTATGATCTTTTCTGTTTACATTTTCTTTACGATCAATAATGCTTTTTTTTCATTGCGATGTCCAATTCACGCCTGGAGCAGGTTATTGATTGGATTGGAGAAATGCCGCTATAAAGGCGGAGTGAAGGGGTTTGCATCGGTGTTTCGCGGCCGGTGCAATCGGTCCGCCGTACGGGCTGAGGAGACTCAAAAAAACTGATCGCGGACCTGGTCCGCCGTCGCCAGTCCTCGTTCGTCGCCAGCCGCGGCAGCCACGAACCGGCAGACCAGTTCGGCATTGTCAACTGCGAGCCGACCGTCAGGTAACCACAGGTTGTTCTCGAAGCCCAGGCGGACGTGACCGCCCTGCCCGAGGGCGGCCAGCATCACCCCTTGCTCGCCGCGGCCAAAGCAGCACACTGCCCAGGGAAACTGCCCGCAGTCGATCTCGCCGAGCAGCATTTCGAGGTCGGCCACGTCGCCATCGACTTTCCGGACGTAACTGCCCAGAACCAGCAGGCAAAACGGGTGGTCTTCGCTGAAGATGCCCCTGCTCCGCAGCGCATCGAAGCGTTTCAGCTCAGCGGTGGAATACAGTATGTACTGGGGCCATATGCCTTCGCGTTGCAACCAGCCGAAAAAGCGTCCGGCCTCCGCCTCGCCGCCGGGGGGGCAGAGTTCGTTCAGGGCCAGCGAAACGGCCTCGGGCCTGAGCTCCCGGACCATATTCATCTGCTGTTCGGCATCGTAGGCGCCCGCCGACTCGGTCGTCACCTGGACGACCAGGCGATTGCCCACCGCCTGACGGACAGCCTCGATCGAGGCGCGGTACCGATCGACGTCCAGGGTATGCCGGCCCCGTTCATCGCGTACGTGCAGGTGCAGCACCGAAACGCCGGCATCGACCAGTGACTTGGCGTTCCGCGCCATGCTGGCCGGCGTCAGCGGGATGGCGGGGTGGTCCTCAACCCCACGCCTCGCGCCGTTGGGTGCGCACATGACGATGATCTTCGAACCTGCAAAGGCCTGGTGGGGCAGCTCAGACATGGGCGACCTGATCGAACGTACGCTTGAGCTTGTCCACCAGTTCGTCAATGTGTGGCGGCTCACAGACATACGGCGGCGCCAGCAGCACATGTGCGCCGTCCTGTCCATCCGCCGTGCCGCCACCCGGATAACAGATCAGACCGTTGGCCATGGCCGCGTTGCGTATTTTCGCGGGCAGGCCCTGTTCGGCGCGGACAGGCTCTTTACTGGCGCGGTCCTGCACCAGCTCCAGGCCCCAGAATAAGCCCCGGCCGCGAATGTCTCCGACGCCGGGATGATCCGAAAAGGCTGCGCGCAATCCGGTACCGAGCCGATCCCCGAGTTCACGTACCCGGCCGGTCAGGTGCTCACGGTCGATCACCCGTGTCACCGCCAGGGCCGCGGCGCAAGCGGTCGCGTGGCCGACATAGCTGTGTCCGTGGGTGAACGACTTCAGGCGATCCGCGATTTCGCGGTGAATGAAGCCGCGCGCGATCGCTGCGCCGATCGGCTGATAGCCGCCGCCCAGCCCTTTGGCGAGCGTGACGATGTCCGGAACCACGCCCTCCTGCTCGAAACCGAAATAGCTGCCTGTGCGGCCACTGCCGGCCATGACCTCATCCAGGATCAGGAGGATCTCGTGGCGGTCGCAAATCTCCCGGACTCTGCGGAAGTAAGCCCCGGATGCCGGAACGGCGCCCAGCGAGGCGCCCACAACCGTTTCCGCCATGAAGGCCGCGATGTGCTCCGCGCCATGTTCGTCTATGGCGCTTTCCAGTGCGGCGGCGGCGCGCTCGCCATAGGCCGCTTCGTCTTCGCCTTCTTGCTGATGGCGGTAGGCGTAACAGGGCTCGATCCGCGGCCACTCGCTCAGCAGCTTCAGATAGGGACTACGGCGCTTGATGTGGCCGGTCACGGACAGGGCGCCGAGGGTGTTCCCGTGGTAGCTCTGCCGGCGGCTGACCACCATGTGCTTGTGTTCACGGCCGCGCGCCTGCCAGTACTGCCGGGCCAACTTGATGGCCGTCTCATTCGCCTCCGATCCGCCCGAAACGAAATAGACGCGGGCATCCGCCTCGCCAAAATGCCGCGCCAGGAGTTCTGCAAGCTCCTCCTGTGGGCGATTGGTAAAGAAGCCGGTGTGGGCAAACGCCAGTTGCTCCAATTGCTCGCGGGTCGCTGCGATCACCTCAGGGTGGCCGTGTCCCAGGCAGCATATGGCTGCACCGCCGCTGCCGTCGAGATACTGGCGCCCATCTTTGTCGTAGATGTACACACCCTCGCCCCTGACCGCCTCCGGGTAGTCAAAGTGCGGATTTCTGTAAAAAACGTTGCCCACAGCCTGGCCGTTCCGAGTGGTCCTGAATTGACGGTATTCTCGCAGAATGGACGTGATTGTGTTAACCGGAGGCGGGATACACGGAAATTGGTGGCGCGATTAGCGCCGGCATGACCCAGTGAGGGTGGCCTCGGCGCAGTAATCATGGCGCAATTACGGCTCACTCGACTCTGCAATATTCCGCAAACTGGTCAGTTGACCAAACCGGACAATCTTCATGATGGCAGCATTTAGGCATAGAACGGAACCGAGAATTGACCCGCGCCAATAGTGGTCAATTTCTGATTCCGGTCAGGGGCCGCCGTCCGTAAGAAGCACATAGGGCCACGCCTCAGGCGGGGCCCTATGTAGTCATGCAACAAGCGCTATCAGCCTTTCAGCTTCGCTTCAAGGTGATTCATAAGTTCACCCATCTGATCGCTTGGGCTGAATTCAATTGCCTCGTAATCCTCGTCAACCCTGACCGTGTGCCCGGGCGGCCAATAGTAAACCTCGCCGGCGCTTACCGTCTCTTCAGTGCCGTTTGCATAGCTCACATGGATGGAACCCTTGACCACGATACCCCAGTGCGGGCACTGGCACAGATTGTTCGGCAAACCTTCGAGCAGCGGAGTGGCGTCTGCACCGGCAGGGAACCGGACGCGAGCGACGTTGATATCGCCCCAGTCCTGGCCCTGAAAGCACACACCGCCAGATTCGAGACGAGTGGGCAGATCGTTTTTTGCTTTCTTCATCAGCATTCCTCGCTTTCGTGTTTTGGCGAAAAACCCGCCGGAACAGCAGTTCTATAGTGCGCGATTCAGACAAGCAAGGAAAGAATAGGGATAACGGCTGCTCGGAGTCGATTACCGGGATTGTCGGTCTCAAGGGGCGAGGTTTCGCTTTGCCGCGAGTAGCGGAACCAAAACAGCTTCAAATGCCACAGCCGAGTGGTTCTCAACCCGGCCAGGAGCAGATAGGAGTCGGCCGGAATGCCTGAGCTCCAAGTTGGGTCGTCAAGAAAAACTCGAGGGACGTTTCGCTGAGTTTCCGTTATGGAGCAGAGAGCGGCCCTGATAGGCTGCTCCTGAGCAATTTCTTCAAATCTCCGTCTGTTCAGCAATTTCCAGCGCATCATCTAACTCGATGCCAAGGTACCGAACAGTGCTTTCCACTTTGGCGTGCCCCAGCAGAAGTTGGACGGCCCGCAGGTTCTTGGTGCGTCGGTAGATCAAGGTTGCCTTTGTGCGCCGCAAGGAATGCGTGCCGTAAGCAGCGGGGTCCAGCCCAATGTCCGCAACCCAGAACTTCAGCAGCTTGGCGTACTGCCGCGTCGAGATATGGGTGCTCTGATCTTCACGACTGGGAAACAGATAGTCGCGAGGTCGGAGACCTTTCAGATCGAGCCATTGGCCAATCGCAACTCTCGACTGTTCAGTAATCTCAAATTGCACCGGCCGCTTGGTCTTGCGCTGGATGGTCATTGCTCTTCGCCCGATGTGATTTGCCTGGGTTACGTCGCGCACCCGCAGCCTGACCAAGTCACAGGCGCGCAGCTTGCTGTCGATAGCCAGGTTGAATAGAGCGAGATCGCGCACGCGGTTTTGCAGCTGCAGGCGGACCCGAATGGCCCATATTTCATTTCGCTTCAACGGAGGCTTCTGCCCCGTGACATGGCCCTTGTTCCAGGGCGCTGGGCTTGGTTCGTGCGTCAGTAGGTGTTGCATCCACCAGTTGAAATCGCGCCCAATGATTCAATCCAAATCAGCACTCAGAACGCAGCATCGCCAAGCGATATCCCCGAATCCCTCCAGCGAAACGAAGTCTGTAATTTCGATGAAAACAGCGCCCTAATATTTAGGGATATACTTTGGCAGCTTATTCGATCATACAAAATATTCGGAGTTCCTCGAACCGAGGCGATCCAAGAGAAGTGGAGAAGTCATGAAACGAACCCTTAGCTGTATATTTGTTCTCGCAATATTGGTGCTCGTCTCACTGCCCGCTCACGCCCAGTCTTCCAAGCCCAACATTGTTGTCATCATGCCCGACGATGTCGGCTACTGGAACGTCAGCGCCTATCACGAAGGCATGATGGGCGGACGCACGCCCAATATCGACAGGATCGCAAACGAAGGCGCGCGGTTTACGGATGCTTACGCGCAACAATCCTGTACCGCCGGGCGCTCCGCCTTCATCACCGGGCAGTCACCCTTCCGTACCGGGCTGTTGAAGGTCGGGCTCCCGGGAGCGAAGCAGGGACTGCAAGACAAAGATCCGACGATCGCCGAGCTGCTGAAGCCACTGGGCTACGCGACCGCGCAGATCGGGAAGAATCATCTCGGCGATCGCAACGAATACCTCCCCACCGTGCACGGCTTCGATGAATTTTTCGGGAATCTCTATCATTTGAACAGCGAAGAGGAGCCGGAAGATCCGCAGTATCCGAAGGACCCGAAATTTGCCGCCATGTTTGGTCCACGCGGGGTACTCGACTGCAAAGCGACAGACTCGTTTGACTCAACCGAGATTCCGCGCTTCGGTGAGTGGGGCAAGCAATCCTGCACGGACACTGGACCACTCACCAAAAAACGCATGGAGACGGCAGAAGAAGAGTTCGTCGACCATGCAGTGGATTTCATGCAACGCTCTGTCGAGGCAGGCAAGCCCTTCTTTCTCTGGTTCAATCCCACACGCATGCATGTCTGGACTCACCTCTCGGAGAAATGGGCGGACAAGAGCGGTTACGGAATCTTCGCCGACGGGATGATGGAACTCGATTGGGAGGTCGGCGAATTGCTCAAGCAATTGGACGACCTTGGCATTGCAGACAATACCATCGTGATTTTCACGACTGACAATGGCGTTCAGAACTCTGCCTGGCCGGATGGCGGTGTTGGGCCGTTCCGTGGCGAGAAGGGCACGACATGGGAGGGCGGTTTCCGCGTGCCGATGCTTGTGAAATGGCCCGGCACCATCAAGCCAGGAATCGTCGTCAACGACATCTTCTCATTCGAGGACTGGCTCCCCACGCTGCTCGCAGGTGCCGGCGATTCAGATATCAAGGAGAAACTCCTGAAAGGCGTGAAGGCCGGTGACAAGAAATTCAAGGTGCATCTCGATGGCTATAACTTCGTGCCGTTCTTCAAGGGCGAGGTATCTCAGGGGCCGCGGCGTGAGATTTTCTATTTCACCGACAACGCCGATTTGTTCGCGATTCGCTATGGCGACTGGAAAGTGCATTTCAAAACGCTCGACGGGAACCTGTTCAGTGGACAAGTGCGGGAGACGAACGTGCCCCTGGTTGTTAACCTGCGGATGGACCCTTTCGAGCGCATGATTGAAGAAGGTGGCGGCTATCAGCGCTGGTGGGGCGAGAAGTTGTGGACGATCGTGCCCGCCACGGTCATCGTGGGGCAGTTCCTCGAGACCTTCAAGGAATACCCTCCGAGTCAGCCGACGGCTTCGATAAAAGTGGAACAGGTGCTTAAAGCGTTGCAGGCGGGCAGTGCCGGCGGCGGGCATTAAAAAGGTCGCGCCTCACAATACTGAAGACGAACTGACAGCCCGTCCAGCGGATGGCGCCCGAGCGCCTCTGCTGGACCGTGGCATTAGCTCATTCAAGCAGCTCTGGAGTTGGCCTGTTACAAAGTAAAGCCATCCTTTGAGGGGGCGTTCCTGGCCGAATTGAGAACTGAACTCCTCTAAGATTTGCGTCCAAGGGAGTTCTGCGTGCGACAAGCGAGCGGAACTCGGGGTTTATGGATACCTAATCTCTGCTTCCGACCCAGTGTATGGACTCCTCCTACCTAGTCACCTAGGTTGAGTGTTGACCAAAACGCTCTAGAAGGAGCCCATACATGACTAAGTTAAACGTAATTGGGGTCGACTTGGCAAAGAATGTCATCCAGGTTTCTGTCCTGTCGCCGTCGAACCAAGAACTGCGCAACTCGGCGTTAACGCGACGTAAGTTCGCCGAGTTCCTCGGCCGACAACGTCCCAGCCTGGTGGCTTTTGAGGCCTGTGCCACATCACATTACTGGGCCCGCGTTGCGCAGCGGCAAGGCCATGAAGTGAAGATTCTCCCGGCCAAAGCTGTGTTCCCATTCCGCCAAGGTCACAAGACCGATGAGAACGATGCATTGGCGGTAGCCGAAGCGGCCAACCGTCCGAACGTCAAGCTGGCTCCGCTCAAGACGGTCGAACAGCAAGGGATGCAGGCGATCCAGCGATCACGCGAGTTGCTGGTCCATGAGCGCGTCTCTTTGTCCAACCACCTTCGCGGCTTGCTGATGGAGTTCGGCATGGTCATCCCACAAGGCTTTGCGAGCCTGTATCGGTTACTACCGGAGATCCTGGAGGATGGGGACAACGAGCTACCCGATTTGTATCGGCCCACCCTCAATCTGCTGTATGGCCGACTCTGTGATCTGCGCGAAGATCTCGAGCGGCTCAATCGCGAGATTGAAGTCCTGGTTCAAGCGAACCCTGTTTGTCGGCGGTTAACGGCACTGGAGGGTGTTGGCCCCATCGGTTCTGTCCTGCTCTATGCCACCTTGGGTACCGGTGAAGCCTTCGCCAATGGCCGACAGTTCTCGGCTTACCTGGGCCTGACCCCGAAGCAGTTCAGCAGCGGCGGTAACGTGAATCTGGCAGGGATCAGCAAGCGGGTGGCTAACCGGCGCTTGCGCGCCGTTCTGATCACGGGTGCACGCGCGTATGTGTATCACATGCAAGAGCCTAAGACGGCTAAAGATCGATGGCTGTGGGCCATCGTCGAGCGCAGTGGCAAATGTAAGGCTGCGGTGGCCTTGGCCAACAAGAACGTGCGCACCGCCTGGGCGATGCTCACCCAGAACACCGAATACCAACATTATCCGATAGCTGCTTGAATGGCAGCGCAGTAATAAGGAGTTCAGCGAGAGACCAGGATCAGATAGAAGATATCCGCTCCGGTAAAACCTGTTCCGCTTTGAGGCCCTTGAGTCCATCGACCCGTTGAGGAACCGGAGTGCGCATACATTGAGGGCTGGGAGATAGCGTCTCCATTGAAAAGCCGAATATACATACGCGTCTTAGGTCTGATACGAAATCTCTCGCGAACCAGGAGGAGTCCATATACAAAGC
>JBFFUJ010000003.1:0-35128 GCA_041571375.1 Lysobacterales bacterium
ACCCGACGGCGCCGCAGTACGGCCCCCGGGGCACCGGCTCGAGGTCGGCGATCGCCCGGAGTGCGGTGTGCTTCGGCGCACCGCTGACCGATCCGGGCGGGACCACGGCGACGCTGCGGTCAGCTGCCGGCGGCGATCTGCTCCAGGCCGAACCGGAATACGACCAGGCCGATCATCAGGAAGGCAATGGCCAGTTTCAGGGCGGTGGCAACGACGATTCCGAGCCAGGCGCCGACCCCTGCGCGCCCTGAGTGCCGCCAACCTCTGCCACCGCTCAGCTCACCCAACACAGCGCCTAAAAAAGGCCCGAGCAGTATGCCGGGGATACCGAAGAACAAACCGACGACCGCGCCGATGGTCGCGCCCCAGAACGCCCGTGCGCCCGCGCCGGCATAGCGTGCCCCCGCCGCACCGGCCACGAAGTCCACGACCAATGCGACCAGGGTCAGCAACGCGAGCACTCCGAGAGTTCCCCAGCCGACGGTATCGAAACCATCGATCCAGGCGACGACGAACAGCCCGGCAAACACCAGCGGAACTCCGGGCAGCGCCGGCACGACCGTTCCCGCCAGCCCCGCCACGACGACCAGCACGGCCAGCAGCCACCACAGTATCGTCCAGTCCAGGAGTCACCCCGCGTCGCTCGAAAACAGCCTCCATCATAGCCCATCGCGGTCATCGCCCCGCGCCGCATCACCGTCCCCCCGCGCAGGGACAGGGTTTGGCCCGCCGGGTCTTGCCATGACGGCCGTTGATCATGGTCATTGAGTCACCCGGGCGGCTGCCGCAGAATGGAAAGCGGGCGCAGCGCCGCCCGTAAAGCCTGGATGCGAAAACCGATGTCGTTGCCCCGCACCGATCAGATGCAGCTGAAAGAGTTCCTCGAGCGACTCCGCAAGGATGCCGGGCTGGAGATCGGATTCCCGGTGGCCTTCGACTTCGACTATTCCGCGCTGACGCCTTTTCTGGCCTACAGCCTGAACAATGCGGGCGACCCGTTCATGCCGATGACCTATCAGCTCAATTCACATGAATTCGAGCAGGAGGTGGTGGCGTTCTTCGCACAACTGGCGCGGGCCCCGGAAGGCAAGTGGTGGGGCTATGTGACCAACGGCAGCACGGAGGGCAACCTCTATGGCCTGTACCTGGCCCGTGAACTGTTGCCGGACGGCATCGCTTATTTTTCGCAGGACAGCCACTACAGCGTCGGCAAAAACCTGCACTTCCTGAACATGCGCCACATCATGATTCGCAGCCAGCCCAACGGCGAGATCGATTACGAGGACCTGCGCGAAACGCTGCGCATCCGGCGCGATGCCCCACCCATCATCTTCGCCAATATCGGCACCACCATGAAAGAGGCGCGCGACGACATCGCGCTGATCCGCTCCATTCTCGACGACCTGGCCATCGAGAGCCGCTATATCCATTGCGATGCGGCCCTGTGCGGCGGCTATGCGGCGTTTCTCGAGCCCCGCCCGGCCTGGGATTTCGAGGACGGGGCGGACAGCATCGCGATCTCAGGTCACAAGTTCATCGGCTCCCCGATCCCCTGCGGCATCGTGCTGGCGCGGCGCAGCCACGTCGACCGGATCGGCCACTCGGTTGCCTATATCGGCAGCGTCGACACCACCATCAGCGGTTCCCGCAACGGCTTCACGCCACTGTTGCTGTGGTACGCGATCCGCTCGCTCGGCCCCGAAGGCCTGCAGCGACGGATTCACGACTCGCTGGCCGTGGCCGCATATGCCGAGCAGCGCTTCCGGGATATCGGCATGGCCGCCTGGCGCAATCCGCAGGCCCTGACCGTTGTGTTTCCGCAGCCGCCCCAGGCGGTGTGCGACAAGTGGCAGCTGGCTACCGCCGGAGGTTTCAGCCACATCATCTGCATGCCCCACGTCCGCCGCGAGCAGATTGATGAACTGATCGGCGACATCGGGCGGGCGGGAGGTGCGTGCCCTTGAAAGTGCTGACCATCATTCAGGAGAACCGCCCCGGCTTGCTCGCCGAGGTCACGGCCCTTCTCGACCGTGAGGGAATCGCGGTGCAGGACTTCACCGGCAGCGCACTGGGCGCTACGGCCGTTTTGACCCTGACCGTGGGCCCCTACAAGAGCGCTTTTCGTCTGTTGTCGGATGCCGGATACCGGGTCGTGGCCAGCGAGCACCTGCTGGTCCGGCTCGAAAGGCACCCCGGGGCGCTGGCACAACTGTCCCGCAGACTGGCCGAAGCCAATGTCGACGTGCGCGGCATGCACATCGTCACCAAGGACGACGAGGCCGGGATTGTTGCGCTTGAGACCGCCGATCACAAGAAAGCCCGAGAAATCCTGCGCGACATGCTGGTCTGACCGGGCGGTTGCCGTATCGCAGCGCTGCCATTCCGGGTAGGGCGGTTTTCGGCTCAGCCGGGAGCAGCGCCGGCAAAGATGGAGGCCGCGAGTCAATCCGGCCGTAACTGAAGGCCTTATTCCTGCGGCCATGCCTCCAGGTGCACGTCCTTGCGGATGACCTGGGAGGGCGCGCCAACGATCAGCGGGTCGGGCCCTGTGACCACGCCGTGATCCTTCTCGGGGTAGTCCAGGTCGTGCAGGAAGTGCTGCATGCAGTTCAGGCGGGCCCTTTTCTTGTCGTCCGATTTGATGATGGTCCAGGGGCAGGAGGCAGTGTCCGTGTAGAAGAACATGGCCTCCTTGGCCCGGGTGTATTCGTTCCACAAGCCGATCGACGCCTTGTCCACCGGGCTCATCTTCCACTGTTTCAACGGGTCCTCCATCCGTACCGCGAAGCGCCGCCGCTGCTCTTTCTTGGTGACCGAGAAGTAGTACTTGAACAAGTGGATACCGGAATTGACGAGCATGCGCTCGAATTCCGGGCACTGGCGCATGAATTCGAGGTAGTCACTGGAGTCGCAAAACCCCATCACCCGTTCCACGCCGGCCCGGTTGTACCAGGAGCGGTCGAGGAACAGGATTTCCCCCCGGGTCGGCAGGTGCACGACGTAGCGCTGAAAGTACCACTGGCCCTTTTCGTGGTCGGTCGGCTTCTCCAGCGCCACGACCTTGGCCGCGCGCGGGTTCAGATGTTCCATGAATCGCTTGATCGTGCCGCCTTTGCCCGCCGCGTCGCGGCCTTCGAAGATCACCACGATCCGCTGGCCGGTCATTTTCACCCAGTTCTGAACTTTCAGCAGTTCGATCTGCAGCAGCGCTTTCTGCTCGTCGTAAATGGTGTTGGGTATGCGATCCGTATAAGGGTACTTGCCCTCCTTGAACAGCTGTCCGATCGCCTTCGGATCCTCGCGCAGCCGGGAAATGACCTCCGAACGATAGGTGCCACCGAACGCGTAATCCCTGTGCTCCTCCTGCTGCGAGGTCCGGGGATTCGGGCTCGAGTCCAACGCTCTGAGTTTCTGGTCCGTCATTGACACCTTCGCCCGCCACCGGCGGACGGCCTTTGGCAACGTAAAAAACCCCCGCCGCGCGCGCATCGGACGTGCGCGGATCAGGGCACTGATTGTGCTACATGATAAAGGCGCAGGCTCCCGGGTCAAACACTGGCCGCGCCAGGCGGGGCATTCGCCCGGGCCGGGAAGCTTGATTCTGGCCGATCAGCGCGGGCTCCAACGCTCTAGAACAGCCCGCGGATCTTTGCCAGAAGCTGCGTGGCCTCCTTGCGTTCACCGGCGCCCAGCTTGTCGAACCGGGTCTTCAGGAACTCGACGTGCCGTGGGAACTCGCGCTCGAAAACCCTCTGACCGCGGCGGGTCAGGGCGACAATCGTCTTCCGGCCATCACCTTCAACGGACCACCGCTCGACCAGACCCTTTTCCTCGAGGCGGTCGACGACGCCCGTCAGCGTGCCTTTGGTGATGAGCGTGATGTCCCCGATTTCCTTGCAGGTCATGCCTTCGGTGCCACCGATTGTGAAAATCACCCTGGCCTGCGAAGGCGTCAGTCCGGATCCGGAATTGCGCAGACCTTCGGCATCGAAAAGTGAGAAAGCCTGATACGCTCCGGCCAGCTCCTGCATCAGGGGAAGGAAAGCCTCTGCTGAGGCGCTTTCAGCGTCTAATTTACTCATGGTTTACCGTTTGCTTCTTGAGGGGGTATGTTCTGGTACGAACATAAAATCTAGTACTATCGCAAACGAGAGTCAACCTGCCGTGAACATTGCTTGACTTAGATCAGGCCCGCTTGAGTTGGGGTTCGCGCATTTCCAGGTATTGGACGATTGACAGTGCCGCCTGGCGCGCATCGGCAATAGCCGTCACCACGAGATCGGATCCGCGCACCATGTCGCCGGCAGCAAAAATGTCGGGGTTGCTGGTTTGCCCCGGGAGGCGCTCTGAGGTTTCGACCAAACCGTTGTGCACGGTTGCCACGCCCAGGGCGTTCAGCCAGGCAGGCGGACTGGGTTGATAGCCGAACGCGAATATCACGGCCGTTGCGGGCAGGCGACGCTCGCTGCCGGGGATGATCTCGGGCCGTGCGCGGCCCCCGTCTGTGGCTACCAGGCGGGTTTTGGCAATGTCCAGGCCCACCAGTTTTCGGTCCTCATGGGCCAGGGCCAGCGGCTGGGCGTTGAACTCAAATATGACGCCCTCGTTCATTGCATGCTTCACCTCACGCTGCGATCCGGGCATGTTCTGCTGGTCGCGGCGATAAACGCAGTGAACCGAGGCCGCGCCCTGACGGACGGCGGTGCGCACGCAGTCCATCGCCGTATCGCCGCCGCCGAGCACCAGCACCTGCTCACCGGCCAGGTCGATAAACGGATAACCCGGGATGTCAAACCCGTAAAGCTGACAGGTTTGGCCTATCAGGTACTCCAGGGCCGGCACGATGCCGCCTTCCTCCATGCCCGGCAGGGTGGCCTCCACCGGTTTGTAGGTCCCCAGGCCAAAGAACAGGGCATCGTGCATGCTCTCCAGTTCATGTGCCTGGATGTCGCGGCCGATTTCACAATTCATCCGGAACAGCACGCCGGCGCCCTCCAGCACCTCCCGTCGCCGCCGCATGACCTGCAGTTCCAGCTTGAAGTCCGGTATGCCGAAACTCAGCAGTCCGCCAATCTCGGGATGGCGGTCGTAAACCGTGACACTGATCCCATGGCGGGTCAGCACGTCGGCGCAGGCCAACCCCGCCGGACCGGCGCCGACGATCCCAACACTCCAGGGGCGGGGCCTGACATGAGAAAGGTCCGGCCGCCAGCCCTGCTTGAGGGCTTCGTCCACGATATATCGCTCGATGGCGCCAATCGTGACCGCGCCAAATCCGGTGGTCAGTGTGCAGGCCTGTTCGCACAGGCGGTCCTGTGGGCAAATCCGGCCACAGACCTCCGGCAGGCTGTTCGTTTCGTGACACAGATCGGCCGCCTCAAAAATGCGCCCTTCGCCGGCCAGCTTCAGCCAGTTGGGGATGTAATTGTGCACGGGACACTTCCACTCGCAGTACGGATTGCCGCAATCGAGGCAACGCTCGGACTGGCTGGCCGCCTCTTCCTGGGAATATGGCTTGTAGATCTCGCGGAATTCGCTGCGGCGCACCTCGAGCGGGAAGACATCCGGATCGGTGCGGGCGCGGTCGAGAAAAGCGAAAGGGTCGGTCTTGCGGGTCATCGGCAGCGCCTCAGGATTTGACCAGTCGCAGCGGCACGTCCTGCTGCGAGACCTCGTTGCTGGTGGCCAGCGCCTTCGGAATGATGTAGACCCATTGCGGCAACATCATGTCCCAGGATTCGAGTACTTTGCGCCCCCATTCGCTGCCGGTGAGGCTGACGTGTGCGCTGACCAGGGACTTCAGGCGACGCCGTGGCGCGTCGAATGCTTGGCTTTCCAGCGGCGAGGCCTCCACGAACTCGGTATTCAGAAAGCGTTCGACCTGGTTGTTGGTGTCCAGCACGAACAACTCGCCGCCGGTCATCCCTGCCGCCAGGTTGGGGCCGATCGGACCCATGATCACCACGGTACCTCCGGTCATGTACTCACAGGCGTGATGCCCTGCGCCCTCGATGACCGCATGGGCCCCCGAATTACGCACGGCAAACCGCTCGCCGGCCTGGCCATTGGCGAACAGTTCGCCGCCGGTGGCCCCGTACAGGCAGGCGTTGCCGCAGATAACATTCCGCAGCGCACGCTCGCGGTGTGGCTCTGCGGTGGTCAGCACCACGCGCCCGCCCGACATGCCTTTGCCGACATAGTCGTTGGCGTCCCCCTCGAGGTGGATGGAGACGCCGGGCACGTTCCAGCAGCCCAGACTCTGACCTGCGGTGCCCGTCAGATGGAGGCGGATGCGATCAGCCGGCAGCCCCTCGCGGCCGAACCGGCAGGCGATTTCGCCCGAGAGCAGCGCTCCGACCGAGCGGTCGTCGTTTCGGATCGCGTAATGGCCGGACCATTTCTCCTCGCGGTCAAGCGATTCGGCTGCGGCGTCGAGTATCTCCCGGTTCAGCCGGCCTCTGTCGAAAGGCGGATTGCTCGGTTCGGTGCAATAACGTTCGAACTTTCCACGGGTCGCGGCAGAAGCCAGAATCGGAGACAGGTCGAGTCTGCGTTGCTTCGTGGTGACGCCGGGCAGCTGTTGCAGGAGGTCGCTGCGCCCTATCACCTC
Organism: Lysobacterales bacterium; assembly: GCA_041571375.1. Classification (GTDB taxonomy): domain Bacteria; phylum Pseudomonadota; class Gammaproteobacteria; order Xanthomonadales; family SZUA-36; genus CALKKN01. The sequence goes on from JBFFUJ010000003.1 coordinate 6,611, forward strand.
GTTGAACTCCCGCAAGCCAAGGCTGGCCAGGATCTCGCGGACGTCACGGGCCAGGAACTGGAAATATTTCATCACCCGTTCAGGCAGGCCATGAAAGTGCTGCTCGCGCAGCGTTTTGTTCTGCGTGGCGATGCCGGTGGCGCAGTTGTTGAGATGGCAGATGCGCAGGTACTTGCAGCCCAGCGCCACCATCGGGCCGGTACCGAAGCCGAAGCTCTCCGCTCCCAGCATGCCGGCTTTCACCACATCCAGCCCGGTCTTCAGTCCACCGTCGACTTGCAGGCGGATCTTGTGCCGCAGCGCATTCTCGACCAGGGCCTGGTGAGTCTCCGCCAAACCGAGCTCCCAGGGCAGTCCGGCGTATTTGACCGAGCTAAGCGGGCTGGCGCCGGTGCCCCCATCGAAGCCGGCAATCGTGATGAGGTCCGCATAGGCCTTGGCCACCCCAACCGCAATCGTGCCGACACCCGTGCCGGACACGAGCTTGACCGACACCAGGGCTCGCGGATTGACCATTTTGAGGTCGAAGATCAGCTGCGAGAGGTCCTCGATCGAGTAAATGTCGTGGTGCGGTGGTGGCGAAATCAGCGTCACCCCCGGGGTCGAGCAACGCAGCGCTGCGATCTCCGCGGTCACCTTGTGTCCCGGGAGTTGGCCGCCTTCCCCGGGTTTCGCGCCTTGCGCGATCTTGATCTGCAGCACGTCCGCGTTGACCAGATAGTGGGCGCTGACGCCGAAGCGGCCCGAGGCGACCTGCTTGATGCGGGAATTTCGCTCCGTTTTGAATCGGACCGGATCCTCGCCGCCCTCGCCGGAATTGGAGTGACCGCCCAGGCGGTTCATCGCGATGGCGAGCGCCTGGTGGGCTTCCGGGGACAGGGCGCCGACCGACATGGCGGCCGTGTCGAAGCGCGGGAAGATACGGTCCTCTCGCTCGACCTTGTCCAACGGCAGCGGCTGCTCAGCTGGACGAATGGCCAGCAGATCCCGAACGGCCAGGGACGGCCGCTGGTTCACGGCATCGGCGAAACGGCGGTAATCCGACCACTTGCCGCTGGCAACCGCCTGCTGCAGCGACATCACCACATCAGGATTGTAGGCATGGTCCTCGCCGCCGCACATGAACCGGTACAAGCCGTCTCGCAGCGGACGCAGCTGCTCGGTCCAGGCCATCTCCGCCACCTCGCGCAGATCGGCTTCCAGCTCATCGAAGCCCGCACCGAGGATTTTCGAGTCCACCTTGGGACAGCAGAGCTCGGTCACCTCGGATGCCAGTCCCACCGCCTCGAACAACTGCGATCCGCGGTAGCTGGCCATGGTACAGATACCCATTTTTGACAGGATCTTGAGCAGCCCTTTGCGGATTCCGCGGCGGTAGTTCTTGCGCAAATCGATCGGGTCGCCCTGCAGCGCCCCGGACTCCTGCTGCTGGTTGATGCTCTGGAAGGCGAGATAGGGATAAATGGCCGTGGCGCCGAAGCCCAGCAGTACGGCGAACTGGTGCGGATCCCGCGCCGATCCGGTCTCGATCAGGATGTTGGCATTGGGGCGCTCGCCCGCCTGCAGCAGTGCCTGGTGGACGGCTCCAACGGCCAGCGGGGCCGGCATCGGCAACTTGCCGCGAGCGATATCGCGGTCGCTGAGCACGATGATGGTCGCCCCCCCGCGTACGGCCCCGACGCAGGATTCGGCCAGCTGCACCAGGGCGTCGTGCAGCTTGAGCGCTGCAGGGTCATAGTTCAGGCTGTAGCGGGCGTTCCGGTAATAACGCTGATCCAGGCCAAGCAAAGTCTGGTATTTAACATAATTCAGAACCGGCCAAGGCAGGATGACCCGGTGAGCATGTGAGGCCGTCTCATTAAACACGTTGTGCTCGCGGCCGATGCAGGTTTCCAGCGACATGACTGCGGATTCCCGCAAGGGGTCGATGGGTGGATTCGTGACCTGAGCGAACCCCTGGCGGAAGTAGTCATAGACCGAGCGGTGTCGCTGTGACAGTACTGCGAGCGGAGTATCATCGCCCATGGAGCCCACGGGCTCCTGCGCCTCCAGCGCCATCGGGTTGATGATGGTCTCGATTTCCTCTGCACCCAGACCGAACATCTTCTGAAAGACCGGCAGTCGGTGGGCGGACTCGCGCATGAACTTGGCGGCCGCCTTGCGCTCCTGCTCATCGTTGTTCCACACCCGCACCATGTTTTCGGTCATCCATTCCCGGTAAGCGTGGGTGGCTTTCAACGTGTCGTCGATCGCGCTGTTCTTCCAGAACCGCCCCGTTTCGGTGTCGACAGCGATCATCTCACCCGGGCCCAACCGGCCGCGGCGCTTGACGCGTTCCGGTGGGCAGTCCCAGACCCCGGTTTCCGAGGCCACCGTGAAAACGCCATCGTGCGTGATCGTGTAGCGAGCCGGCCGCAAACCGTTGCGATCCAGGTTACAGCAGGCGATCTGCCCGTTGGTCGCGACCACGCCTGCCGGACCGTCCCAGGGTTCCTGGTGCATCGAGTTGAACTGCAGGAAGGCCTTGAGGTCCGAATCCATGTCCTCACGTATCGCCGGCGGCATCAGCAGTCGCATCGCGCGGAACACATCCATGCCGCCCGCGAGAAAAACTTCGAGCAGATTGTCCAGCGACGATGAGTCCGAACCCGTCTCATTCACCAGATGCGAAAGTTCCTCGAGGCTGGGCAGGAGCGGCGAGCGCAGAATGCTGGCGCGGGCGTTGGCCCAGTCGCGATTGGCATTGACGCTGTTGATCTCGCCATTGTGCGCGAGGTAGCGGAACGGCTGGGCATAGTTCCAGCGCGGCAAGGTGTTGGTCGAGAAGCGTTGGTGACAGATGCCGATGGAACTGGTCATCCGCGGATCCCGCAGGTCCGGGTAGAAATCCGCCAGGTGCTCGGCCTGCACCAACCCCTTGTAGACCATGGTCAGATTGGACAGCGTCACCACGTAGTAAAGCGGATCGGCGTCCGGCAGGTTGCGCTCTTCCTCGAACGCAAAGCGACGGGCGGCAAACAGTTGACGTTCGATATCGTGTGGACGCCAGCCCGCAGGGGCGTTTACGAAGACCTGGTAGATGGCGGGCATGCTGGCGGCAGCCTGTTCACCCACCACCTCCGGCTGCGTCGGCACCTCGCGCCAGCCCTGCACGTTGAGGGCAAAGCGGGCCAGGTGGCGAGTCAGAATTTCCTGGCCGCGCGCGACCAGGCCGGGGTCGGGAGAGAAGAAAACCAGCCCCGAGGCAAAATGCTCGGAAAGGCGGAAGCCGCAGTCTTCGGCCACAGCGCGAAGGAACGGCTCGGGAAACTGCAGCATGAGGCCGCAGCCATCCCCTGACTTGCCGTCTGCGGCCACCGCACCGCGGTGCGTCAGCCTTGCCAGCGATTGCAGCGTCGTCTGAACCAGCCAGTGACTTTTTTCGCCATCCATGTGGGCCAGCAGGGCAAAGCCACAACTGTCCCTGAAGTCCCGCAGGGGATCATGCAATTTGATGATTTCTCGCGACAAAGTCATACCCGACAGAAAGGTCCCGGTGCGCTAACGATACTTCCGCAGCATCCAATCTAGCGTAATCACTATCATTGTGAAACTTAATATTTTAAATAGACAAAAATGAAATATTAATACTGGATCGTTCTGGAGTTGGTCGCTGTTGCGGAATGGCGCTATGCTGCGTTCACGCGGACTGACCGAGCGATGTTCTTCGATGCAGCGGCGCACGATCCTGTTGTTCATTCTCCTGCTGACCCTGGTGCTGCTCTATGCGTCGGTCACGGGGCGCAGCGCCCGCGAGCTGGCATCGAAGCAACGGAGTCAGACCGACTTGCTCGAGCATCTCGATGAGCGGGTGCTGGAACCCGAGGCAACGGAACAGGAGGGCGCAGAGCAAGCTGTCGCAGACGATCGGGAATGACATCTGCCGGTTCGCGCCAGTGCGGCTCCGGCCCGCCCGATTGCCGCACGCACTTGTTTCCCGCGCTTGACTGCGGTGGACGATCTGCTAGGGTGAATTTTGGCTTCGGGGCCGGCCGCTGATCAGTCCGGCCCAAAAGGAATGGAAGCAGGGCTCAGGAGGAGCGCATGTCTGAGGACTCGCAGGAATCGGTCCGACGAGGCCAATTTGTTGGATGTTCGTCGCCGACTTTCCCAGTCCACTCGTCTGAATCCCTGTTGCTTTGCGGCTCCCATGGAGGGGACCGGCCGGACGTCGTTGGTGACGGATAACACGCAAGCTGGCCCGGGATGGCCTTGATTGAGCTTCCACGGAAGCGGTCAGGATCAGAATAAGTGCGTGGCTGCGACGGCTGATGGCTCGGCGGGATCGTTGACGCCCCCTCCGTGGGAGCTCTTTGTTTCCTAAGCCAATACTTCCGCCAGACGCTGCAAACCGTGCTCGATGTCCCGCCCGAGGGGCTCGGCTCCGGCCCGGCTGATGGCGTCGCAGGCCACGATCGAAGACAGACCTCCGATCAGTACAGGGATAGACGCCCCCGCAACAAGGCTTGGCAGGCTGCCGGTCAGCAGCTTCTTCGACGGCTCGATGGCCCCGGACAGCACAATGGCATCGCAGCGTTTTTTGCCGGACAGTTGCGTCAGTTCCTCCAGCGGCATATTGGCGCCGAGTGGCAACACCCGGTAGCCTGCTTCGTGCGCGGCCAGGGCAAAGAGCAGCAGGCCGATTTCATGGTGTTCCCCCGGCAATCCCGCCAGCAGAACCAGCGGGCCGCGATTGCCCCGAGGCCGGTGATGGTAGCGGGCGCCGAGCTTGTTGCGCAGGTAGAAGGCGAAGAAGTGCTCCTCGGCAATGGAACCTTCACCCCCCTCCCAACGCATTCCCAGTTCGACCAGCAGGGGCGTCAGCAGTCTGCGGGTGACCAGGCCGATCGGGTAAAGCGCCAGGGCCTCATTGTATATTTCTTCGAGCCGATCCTCGTCGAAGCTGATAATCGCTGACATCATGCTGTTCAGGTAGTCCTGCCAGTGATCTGACTCTTCGATGGCTCCGCTGTCGGGGCGGACCGCCGACTCCAGCATTTCCGGCCGAATCTGGCTGATCCGGATACCCTGCTGGGTCAGGGACGTGATGCGGTTGATCTGGTCGATGTGCCGGCGCGTGTAGAGGCGGTGACCGCTCTCCTTGCGTATCGGTTCGATCAGCCCGTAACGCCGCTCCCAGGCTCGCAGGGTGATCGCGCCCACACCCGTCAATTTCGAAACGGTCCCGATCGTATAGAGCTTTTCACTGGGGTAGTCGATGACCTTCGCGCTTGCGTTCATGCTGCTCAATCTCCAGCCAGGCTGATGCTTATAAACATTAATTATACGTAATCTATACTGGTTGTGCAAAAATCGATACAAAACACCAAATTCCCTTGACAAAGCTGTACAGTATATGTACATTATCGGAAGAGCAATGCGGTTGGCCAAGGCTCTACGGTGAAGGAGCGAATACGTTTTCGAGCATTGACGCCAACAATTTTCATTCTGGTCCGCTATACCTGTACAAAACTACTACGGAGGAAACGCTATTAACGCATCGAGCACCGTACTGGCCTGGACGGAGAGGGGCCTGGTGCCGGACAGCGTGATCCGCGCCGGCATCAGGCGACTCTGCCGCCAGCGATTGCAGGACATCCATGCTGACAATCCCGAGGCCGCCGCTGCGGCCTTGGACACTTTCGTCCAGGCCATGAACCAGGCCCCCGTAGCCCCTGTCCCACAGCTCGCAAACCAGCAACACTACGAAGTGCCGGCTGCGTTTTTCGATCTGGTTTTGGGCCAGCACCGCAAGTACAGCTGCTGCCACTGGGGCGAGGATGTGACCACACTCGATCAAGCCGAGTCCGAAGCCCTGGCGATCGCCTGCCGGCGGGCCGGTATCGAAGACGGGCAGACCATCCTCGACCTGGGCTGTGGCTGGGGTTCGCTGAGCCTGTGGATTGCAGAACACTATCCCCGCTGCCACGTCACCGCGGTCTCGAATTCGGCGCCCCAGCGCCGCCACATCGAGCAGTTGGCGCAGTCGCGTGGCGTGCGCAACATCGACGTCCTGACGCGCGACATGAACGACTTCGAGGCCGGCGCGCGGTACGAACGCATCGTTTCCGTCGAAATGTTCGAGCACATGCGCAATTACCGGGAGCTCTTCCGCCGCATCCGGGGATGGCTGGAACCGGACGGCCGCTTCTTCATGCACATCTTCTGCCACCGGTTGTGCGCCTACGAGTTCCTCGACGAGGGCCCGTCCGATTGGATGAGCCGGCATTACTTCTCCGGCGGCATCATGCCCAGCGACGACCTGCCCCTGCGCTTCCAGGAAGATCTGCGTCTCCGCGCGCACCATCGCTGGAGCGGGCGTCACTATGCGCGCACGGCCAATGCCTGGCTCGAACGGATGGATGCCAACCGGGCGGCGATCATGCCGATCATGGCCGAGACCTACGGCTCCGAGCGGGCCGAGCAGTGGTTTCAGCGTTGGCGGATCTTCTTCATGGCCTGCGCGGAACTGTTCGGGCTGGAGGATGGACGCGAATGGTACGTCGGGCACTATGTGTTCGAACCTGCCGACCGGCCGAAGGACCAGGAGTTCACAGCATGATTGACGTGCAGGCCTGGTTCGGGGCTCTGGCGGCCATCGTCGCCGCGGCCGTCATCACCTGGATCGTCAGCGTGGCTCGCAGGGATGTGAGCATTGTCGACAGCCTGTGGTCACTCCTGTTCCTGCTGGCAGTGACGGTCTACCTGGCAGTCACCGAGGGCATCGGCCCACGCGGTTGGCTGGTGGCCTCGATGGTCGCTGTCTGGGCGCTGCGGCTCTCGCTGTACATCACTGTCCGGAACCATGGCCAGCCGGAGGATCGCCGCTATCGGGCGATTCGCCGCAACAACGAGCCCCATTTCTGGCTCAAGAGCCTGTACATCGTGTTCCTTCTGCAAGGTTTTTTGGCCTGGGTGATCTGTCTGCCCGCTCTCGCGGCTGTCAGCGGTCAGGCAGCACCCGGGCCACTCGATTTCGTCGGCGTCGCCCTCTGGCTGGTCGGCATGTTCTTCGAAGTCGTGGGTGACCGGCAGCTCGCGCGTTTCCGCCGCGCCGCGCCGAAGTCCAGCGACGTACTGGATACCGGACTGTGGCGGTACACGCGTCATCCCAACTACTTCGGCGAGGCGTTGCTTTGGTGGGGCATCTACCTGATGGCCCTGTCGGCCGGCGCGTGGTGGACCGTCTTCGCGCCCGCGCTGATGACCTTCCTGCTGCTCCGCGTTTCGGGTGTCTCGCTGTTGGAAAAAGACATCAGCGACCGGCGTCCGGCCTATCGGGACTACATGCTTCGAACGAGTGCGTTCATACCCTGGAAACCAAGATCAACTGTAACGAAAGGAGCCATTCTGCCATGACCCTGAGACAGCAAAGCCTGGCCCTCTGCGGCAGCTTGCTACTGGCCGGCTGCCAGGCCAGCCGTCCGCCGCTGGAGACCGTCGATTACGTCGACCTGGAGCGGTTCATGGGCGACTGGTATGTCATCGCGAACATACCGACCTTCCTGGAACAGGGCGCCCACAATGCGATCGAGTCCTACCGACTCGACGACGACGGCACCATCGCCACCACCTTCACTTTTCGCGATGACGGCTTCGACGGGCCCCAGAAGAGCTACCATCCGCGAGGCTTCGTGCGCGACCGGACGACGAATGCCGAGTGGGGCATGCAGTTCATCTGGCCGATCAAGGGCGATTACCGCATCATTTACCTGACTGACGACTACTCCGTCACGGTCATCGGCCGCAACAAGCGCGACTATGTCTGGTTGATGGCCCGCGAGCCGGTCCTGTCGCAGCAGCAGTACGACGAGGCGATGGCGGTCATCGCCGACGCAGGTTATGACCTCTCCCGGGTGCAGCGTGTGCCGCAGCACTGGCCGGCTATCCGTTGAGGACGTTGAAGGTGATTGCCGCGATCCACTGGCAGGCGCTGAAGCTCTGGTTGAAGGGCGCCCCGGTGCATGACCATCCCGGCAAGCACCGGCCGGCCCTCGAGGAGACCCGATGAAGTCCGTGCCGCTGTCCTCGCCGCGCCACCTGGCGGGCACCGTCAAGCCGACCGTCCCGGACGGGCTGGCACGCCGCATCGTGCCGCGCCAGCTTCGCCGGCTGCAGACGGTCTAGCATAGAGCCGGCCCGCGAGCGCCCATGAGCACGAGACCCTGTACCGTTACCGTCAACGACCTGATGCAGTCGGACTACCGCTACGAGCTGACGGAACCCATCGGGGAGCATTTCGATCCGGAATTCACGCCGGACCTCACCCCGGCGCGGATGCTCAAGATGGGCGTGTTCGGCGGCAAGTACATGACCGATTGCCGGGACGAGTTTCCGGCGGAGTGGTTCGCGCGCGCCAAACTGAGCCCGGAGCGTCGTGATCCCGACCTGAATTTCTTCGGCGTGGATGCCTCGAAACCCCTGTCCTACTGGATTGAGAAGGGCTGGATCTGGGAGAAAGACCCGCGCGGATGGTTTCAGTGGTACTGCCGCTATTTCATGGGGCGCCGCTGCGAGGACGACGCACGCCAGATCGCACGCTGGAAGGCCATGACGCGCCACATCGCCCAGATCCGCAAGAACTGTGTCAAGGGCGACCTGCTGTGCCGGCCACGCCAGCGCCAGGCGCTGCTGCACTGGGCCTACGACTCGAGAAGATTCTGACATTCGCCGGGTGATTTCCATGAATATTCGATTGGCCGCATTGACCCTCGGGCTGCTCGCCGGCAGCCCGTCCGCCGCGCTCGCAACCGAGGAGGCGGAATACCGAGTGATGCACCGGGACGGTCCGTTCGAACTCCGTGAGTATGCGCCGGCCGTCGTGGCCGAGACGGTGGTCGAGGGCGATCTGGAAAGTGCGGGCAATGCGGCGTTCCGAAAGCTGTTCCGCTACATCGACGGGAACAACCAGTCGCGCCAGGAGATCGCCATGACGGCCCCGGTCAGCCAGCGTCCGGTTGGGGAGAAAATCGCCATGACAGCCCCTGTTGCGCAACAAGCTGCAGAGGGCGGCTGGGCCGTCAGTTTCATGATGCCTTCCGCCTACAGCATGGAGACGCTGCCACAGCCCCTGGACCCGGCGGTCACGCTGCGCGAAGTTCCCGCCCACCGCGCAGCGGTGGTTCGCTACAGCGGATTCTGGAGTCAGAGCGCATACGACGAGCACCTGAAGGAGCTTCGCGCCTGGATGCAGGCGCAGGGTGTGGTCGCTGCGGACAGCCCGGTGTGGGCGCGGTACGATCCGCCTTTCAAGCCCTGGTTCCTGCGCCGCAACGAGATTCTGATCCCGGTGCGGTAGCGCCGGCCGGGCGGGTCGGGAGCCTCCCTAATTTGCCGACAAAGACTCCCGGCCGTGGGGAGCCCAGAAATCGAGTTGTGGCCCCGCCGGCACCACGCCCGTCGGATTGATCATGTCGTGGCTGACGTAGTAGTGCCGTTTGATGTGGCTCATGTCGATGGTCTCGGCCACGCCTTCGTGCTGGTAGAGGTCGCGTGTATAGGCCCAGAGGTTGGGATAGTCGACGAGGCGCCGGGCGTTGCACTTGAAGTGCCCGACGTACACCGGATCGAAGCGGACCAGGGTCGTGAACAGTCGCCAGTCAGCCTCCGTCAGACGGTCCCCGAACAGGTAGCGGCGGTGAGCGAGTCGATGCTCCAGCCATTCGAGCGTCTCGAAGAGCGGCACCACGGCTTCCTCGTAGGCTTCCTGGGAGGTGGCGAATCCGGCCTTGTACACGCCGTTGTTCACACAGTCGTAAATGCGCGTGTTGAGCTCGTCGATCTGATGGCGCAGGTCGGTCGGGTAGTAGTCGCCCGGCAGCGCACCGACCCCGTCGAACGCACTGTTGAACATGCGGATGATTTCCGACGATTCGTTCGAGACGATGGTCTGCTCCTGACGATCCCAGAGCACGGGCACGGTGACGCGTCCGTAGTTTTCGGGATTCGCGGCCAGGTAGATTTCGTACAGGTACCGCGCGTTGTGGAAGGGGTCCGGAATGACACCGTCGTCCTCGGCAAAGGTCCAGCCATGGTCGGCCATGTGCCAGTGGACCACCGACAGCCCGATCATCTCTTCGAGGCCTTTGAGATGGCGGAAGATCAGTGTCCGGTTGGCCCAGGGGCAGGCCAGCGCAACGTAGAGGTGATAACGCCCGGGCTCCGCCTTGAACCCGCTGCGGCCAGCGGGTCCGGCGTCGCCGTCTGCGGTCACCCAGTTGCGGAACTGGGCGGCGCTGCGCACAAAATGGCCTTTGTGTGACTCGGTGTCGTACCACTGATCGGCCCACTCACCCTGTACCAGTAATCCCATGTCGCTCTCTTCCCCGGCGCTTCAGAAACGGTTGTGGCGGAAATCGTCGAAGGCCTGGACGATTTCCTCGCGGGTGTTCATGACGAACGGCCCGCCGCGGGCCACGGGCTCGTTCAGGGGCTGTGCCGCGACCAGCAGGAATCGCGCCCCCGCGTCCGAGCGCACCCGCACGGTGTCGCCCGGTCCCAGGATACCCAGGGTCCGCGCTGACAGCCGGCTTTGCGGCTGACCAACGGCCAGATCCCCCTCGATGACGTACAGAAAGGCGTTGTCGCCGGCGTCCACTGCCTGCTCGAACCCGCTTCCGGTCGGCAGCGTGACGTCCAGATAGGTGGGCTTGACCCAGTCATTCTTCACCGCACCGACCGTGCCGGCCGAGGTGGTGCCGGCCACCACCCGCACCCGGGTGCCGTCTGCCCGCTCTTCCAGCGGCACGCCGGAGGGCGGGTATTCCTGGTACCCGGGGGCGGTCATCTTGGCTCGTGCCGGCAGGTTGACCCACAACTGGAAGCCCATCAGGAGGCCATTTTCCTGCTCCGGCATCTCCGAGTGGACGATTCCCCTTCCGGCCGTCATCCACTGCACGCCGCCCGGTTCGATCACGCCCTCGTTGCCGGCGTTGTCCTTGTGCCTCATGCGACCCGCCAGCAGGTAGGTCACGGTCTCGAAGCCGCGGTGCGGGTGGCTGGGAAAACCGCCGATGTAGTCCTGCGGCCGGTCGGATCCGAAGGCGTCGAGCAGCAGGAACGGGTCCAGCATGTCGAGCTCAGGTGTTCCGATGATGCGGATCATGCGCACGCCGTCTCCGTCGGAGGCGGGCCTCCCGCGCGTGGCGTGGACCAGTTCCCGCACCCGATGCGCTTTCAGGTCCCGTTCCATGGGCCGGTCACCTGCGGTTGTCGAGGGAGAAAGGCCCGGCACCGTGCGAGACGATCATCAACAGACCGCCGGTGACCGACAGATTCTTCATGAACATGAGGTACTGCGTCTGGTCGCCGAGGTCGGCGTGGAAAATCACCGTCGCGAGGATCGTGAATCCCGCCAGCAGGAAGGCGGCCAGTCGGCTGTGCCAGCCGAGAATCAGCGCCAGTCCGCCGAGCAACTCCACCGCGATGACCAGGGGCAGCAGCGCGCCCGGCACACCCATCGATTCCATAAAGCCCTGCATACCCGAGTAGCCGGATATCTTGCTGACACCGGCCAGCACGAACATCAGCGCCAGCAGCACGCGGCCCAGTGGCGCAGCGAGATCCTGGAAAGTTTTCATGGTGGACTCCTTTCTGGGGTGTTGGTGGTTGTATGGTGGTCAGATTATCTGTTCTTTAATATGAAAAAAACTATCAAATAAGCAAATTATAGTTCTGTATAATGCAACAATGAGCACCTTCCAGGAGATGCAGACCTTCGTCCGCGTCGTGGAGTCGGGCAGCATCAGCAAGGCCGCCGAGCAGCTCGGCGTGGCCAAGTCCGGCGTCAGCCGGCGCCTGTCGGAGTTGGAGCGACGCCTCGGTGCGCGATTGCTGAACCGGACCACGCGTCGCTCCAGCCTGACCGACGCAGGCCGCAGCTATTACGAGGGCGCTGTCAAGCTGCTGGGCAATGTCGCTGAGCTCGAGGCGCTGGTATCGGATGAGGAAGCGTCGCTGCAGGGCCCGCTCAGGCTCGCCGCGCCGCTGTCCTTCGGGCTCGGGCACCTGGCTCCGGCCATCGAGGAGTTCGTACGTAAACACCCCGGCGTGGTTTTCGACATCGACTTTTCAGATCGGCAGACCGACCTCGTGGCACAGGGCGTAGACCTGGCCATCCGCATCGCCGAGCTGCGCGACTCCAGCCTCCGTGCACGGCGTATCTGCCCCATCCGCCTGATGCTCTGCGCCAGCCCGGCGTACCTGGAACGGCACGGTACGCCGGGGCGGCCGGGAGACCTGGTGCGGCACCAGTTGCTGCACTACGACATCGGCCGCGGTACGGCGCTGCGCCTCGGCGATGGCCGCGGCGGTGGCCAAACCGTGGCGCTGAAACCGTTCCTGACGGCCAACAACGGCGACTTCCTGCGGGACATGGCGGTCGCCGGGCACGGCATCATCCTGAGCCCGACCTTCATTGCCTGGGAAGCGCTCGCCCTGGGTGCGTTGGTGCCGCTGATGCCCGACTACTGGCCGCCCCCGCTCAATGCCTACGCGGTCTATCCGCAATCCCGCTATCTTTCGCGGCGCGCGCGCCATTTCATCGACTTCCTGGCCGAGCGCTTCGGGAGCAACCCCTACTGGGATCAGTGACTGCCGGCGAAAGGACGCATCCTCAGTATCCGCGCCCCGGAGCTTTGCCAATCGGCGGGGATAGGCTATGTTTAGCTGACTCCTTGCCACAGGCGGTCGAGCTTCATGCCATCGAAGCCTAAAAGCCGGTTCCTCTTTCTTGCCGCCCAGCTGATCGCGCTGAGCTGGCTGCCTTCCGCTCTGGCGCAGCCCGCGATGCAGGTCCGCGCCGAGCCCGTCCGCCTGGCCCCGCTCATCGAGCGGCTGCCGCTGTCCGGGTCGGTCATCTCGCCACGCAACAGCCAGATCGCCCCGCAGGAAAGTGGCCTGGTTCGGCACATGGCCGTTGACGAAGGCGACCGCGTGGCGGAGGGCGACGTGTTGCTCGAACTCGATTCGGAGCTGATCCGGCTCGAGCTGCAGCGGCTGGCGGCGCGCCGGGAGGAAGCCCGGCTGTTGTACGAGGACGCCCGCCGGCTGGCAGACGAGGGTCGCAGGCTGGTCGGCGAACGGAACATCTCGAAGTCCGAGTACGAATCGCGACTGGCCGCGGAGGCCGCGGCCGAGAAGCGTTACCAGCAACTGGGAATCGAAGTCGCCATGCAGGAAGTGCGTCTCGAGCGAACCACTCTGCGCGCCCCCTTTGCCGGCGTCATCGGGTTCAAGATGACCGAGCAGGGGCAGTGGCTCGCGGCGGGCAGCGCGGCATTCCAGCTGGTGCAGCTCGACCCGGTTCGGGTCCAGGCCAGGGTTCCCGAACGCTACTACAGCGAGGTCCGCCGGGGCACGCCGGTCCGCATTCGATTCGATGCCTGGCCGGGGGACGCCGTGGAGGCCAGCGTGGACCGCATCGTCGCGATGTCCGACCTGGACACCCGCAGCTTCCTGGCCTGGATGGACGTGCCCAATGAAAACCTGAGCCTGGCCCCCGGAATGTCGGCCCACCTCGAGTTCAGGCTTGGTGACGAGAACTCGACGCCGGTGCTGCAGGTGCCGGTCGACGCCATCGTCAGGCGCCCTGACGGCCGCATCGTGGTCTGGGTGGTGCGGGACGGCCGGGCGGTCTCGATGCCCGTTGCTCTCGGCCGGCGCAATGAGCAGCGTATCGAGGTGCGGGCCGAGGACCTGAACGGCGGCGACCTCGTGGTCACGCTGGGCAACGAGAGCCTGCGGGAAGGCCAGAGCGTCATCGTGGCACAGGGCTGAAGCCGGTGGTATTCCGTTTTGCCCTGGAGCGACCGACCATTCTGGTGGTCAAGGTGGCCATCGTCTGCCTGTTCGGCCTCGCCGCCCTGACGCGGGTGCCGATTCAGCTGATTCCGGATCTGGATCCCCGGATCATTTCGGTGCAGACCATCTGGCCGGGCGCCAACCCGCGTGACGTAGAACGGGAAATCCTGATCGAGCAGGAGGAATTCCTGCGCAACGTGCCCGGCCTGGAGCGCATGATATCGACCGCGGGCTTCGGCCAGGGGGCGATCGAACTCGAATTTCCCTTCGGCATGGACATCAACGAAGCATTGATCCGCACGTCGAACGCACTGTCACAGGTCCAGCGCTACCCCGAGAACGTCGATGAGCCTCGCATCAGCACCGAGTCGATGTCGCAGAATTCCTTTGCTTTCTATTCGATCCTGCCGCTGCCGGGCAATCCCAGGGGCGTTCGGATCACGGAGGAGACCGACTGGCTCGAAGACAATGTCCAGGCTCGGATCGAGCGCGTGCCGGGCGTGGCCAGCGCCTCGGTCGGCGGTGGGACGCGGCGCCAGGTCAATGTATATCTCGACCCGGCCAGGCTGGCCGCGCACCGGCTCAGCGTCATGGACGTCCGCCAGGCCATCCGCGCCCGAAATCGCGACGCCAGCGGAGGCGACATGGATTTCGGCAAGCGGCGTTACCTGGTCCGCACGCTCGGCCGCTTCGAAACGATCGAGGACGTCAACCAGCTGATCGTCGCCGAACGCAACGGCAGCTTCATTCGCCTGGCGGATGTCGGCCATGCAGAAATGGGCCAGTCTGAGCTCCGTGCGGCACGCTTCATCCGGGGCGAGCCCGGCATGTTCATGGCGGTCCGCAAACAGGTGGGGGCCAACATCATCGAGGTATTCGACGGCATCCAGGCCGCGGTCGCCGAGCTGAACGAAGGCCTGGCCAGGGAAAAAGGGGTGGTCATCGTCGCCAACCAGGACGATGTCCGCTACATTCGCTCCTCGATCCGCACGGTGGTGAAGAACCTGCTGATCGGCGCGGTGCTCGCGACCCTGGTGCTGCGGCTGTTCCTCAAGTCGTGGTCAGCCACCCTGATCGGGGCGATGGGGATACCGATCTGCGTTCTGACCGGCTTTCTGGGCCTGGCTCTGACGGGCCGTACGATCAACGTGTTTTCACTGGCCGGCGTGGCGTTCGCGATCGGCATGACGCTGGACAACGCCATTGTCGTGCTGGAAAACATCACCCGGTACGCGAACCAGGGCCTCAGCCGCCGGGAGGCGGCGCTGCGCGGAGTCAGCGAAGTCTGGCCGGCGGTGCTGGCCGCCACGCTGACGACCGTCATGGTGTTCCTTCCGGTGATTTTCCTCGACCTTCAGGCCGGCCAGCTCTATTCCGATATCGCGGTCGCGATCTCGTCGATGATCCTCATGTCGATGTTGGTGGCCATCACCGTCGTGCCGGCCGCCGCCAGCCGGTTCCTGAATTACGATCAGGAGGCCTTCGCGGGAACGCGGGGTCTCAGTGGCCGGATGCGCGATCTGGGCCTGGGCATCCTGAGCGTGACCGAGTGGTTGCTGGCGAGCGCGCGTCGCCGCCTGGTCGCGCTGCTGATCACGTTCTTCACGGCGCTGGGAATACTCGGTTTCCTGACGCCGGCCGCCGAGTACCTGCCCGAAGGTGAGGAAGCCAAGATCTTTGCCCGTCTGTTTGCCCCCCCGGGTTACAACATGCAGACCATGCTCGACGTGTGGAGCGAAATCGATCCGCTGTTCGTCGGGCAGATCGACGCGGATGGCGTGGCCTATGCCTCGGGCGCAACGGATGTGCCGCCTCTATTGCAGCATATCTCCTTCGTGTCGCCGGGCAGCATGTTCCAGGTGACCGAGCCGATCGATCCGGCGGACACCCCCGCATTGATCGAGGCCACCACCCGCATATTCCGGTCGGTGCCGGGCATGCGCAGCTTCGCCTCGCGCGGCTCCATTTTTTCCGACAATGAAGGCGGCAGTCGCAGCATCAACCTGGAAATGTCCGGCCGCAACCTGGAGCAGCTGTTCGCCACGGCGCTGGAGACGCTGAATGCGGTTGAGCAGCTGTTCGAGGGCGGACAGGTCAATTCCAACCCCTCTCCGACCACGCTGGGCATGTCGCAGCCGATCGCGCGCGTCAGGCCGGACTGGGAGCGTGCCGCGGAACTCGGGGTCAGTCAGGATGAGCTGGGCTACACGCTGTGGGCTTATTCCGACGGCGCCTTCGTCGATGAGTTCTACCTCGACGACGACAAGCTCGATATGTATCTGTACTCCACGAGCGGCGCGATCAACCAGCCGGCCGATCTCGAAGACGTGATGATCCACACGCGGGACGGCATGGTCCAGCTGTCCTCGCTGGCCCGGGTCGAGGAAAACGTCGGCACCAACAGCATACGCCGCGTCAACGGACTGCGTACCGTGACCCTCGGCATCATCCCGCCCCGCAGCGTGGCGCTCGAAACCGGCGTCGGCATTGTCCAGCGCGACCTGATCGGCGCGTTGCGGGCGAGCGGTGCCATTCCTAAGGAGATTTCGACCCGCATTACCGGCGCGAGTACCGCGCTGGAGGACACGCGCCGTGAGATGAGCGGCAATTTCCTGCTGGCCATCGCCATCGCCTATCTGCTCATGGTGGCGGTCCTGTCGCACTGGGGTTACCCCCTGGTCATCATGACCACCGTGCCGATCGGTATCTCCGGAGGCCTGGTCGGCCTCTGGTTGCTGAACGCGATCGGCAACAACCTGGACTGGGTCGGCCTGACCCCTATCAACCAGCCTTTCGACGTGATCACCATGCTCGGTTTTCTGGTGCTGATCGGAACGGTGGTGAACAATCCGATCCTGATCGTCGAGCGCGCATCCCGCGACATCGAGGAGAAGGGGATGGCGATCGCAGAGGCGGTCCGCGAAGCCGTGCGGGTCCGCCTGCGGCCCGTCATGATGTCCACCATCACCACGGTTTTTGGCCTGTCCCCGCTGGTTCTGCTGCCGGGGGCCGGGGCCGAGCTCTATCGCGGCCTCGGGGCCATCGTACTGTTCGGACTGCTGTTTTCCAGCCTGATCACGCTCACGGTTCTGCCAGTGTTGCTGACGCTGTTCTTCCACCTGGCGGAACGTTTCCGCGCGGTCCGGTCCTGACTCCGTGGCTTATAATTGGAGGATCGGCTTGAATAGTTTTCGGGTTCTGATGATGAAAGCAAAGCGCTGGATTTACCTGTGCGTCGCGGGCGCGCTGCTGCTCGGAGTTTTGAGTGTGGCCGAAGCGAAAAAGCTGGTCAGGGAGTTCTCCGGCAGCCGCAGCGCGATCACGGCCGAGTTCGAGGTCGAGGCTCCCTGGCTGATCGACTGGAGGGTCAGCAGCGATTATTACCAGTCCATGGGCGTCTCGATCGCGCTGATCAACGCGGAGGACGACACCCACGCCGGAAGCGTCGCGAAAACCAAGCAGCCCGGCGCTGGCCTGCGCCTGATGGACGAGGGCGGCCGTTTCCGTTTCCGCGTCGATTCCAGCATGGCCAACTGGACCATCAAGGTAGAGCAGCTGAACGAGGGTGAAGCCCGGCACTACACGCCCAAGACTAGCGATGCGTTCTGATCTGAGGGGGTGCCCAGCGACGCACCGCGGCCGCCCGCCCGGGCCGATGGGCCGCTAGCGTATGCCGACCCTCCGCCGGGGCAGGCGTTTCCCCAGCGTGGCAGAAGTGCGCGAGCTGCCGATACAGCTGGATTACCGGGTGCCGGCGAAGTGGGAAGATCGCAACGGCCACGTCAACATCCAGCACTACCTGACGCTCTTCGAGATGGGTGGCTGGAAGATCCTCGAAGAAGTCGGTTGGGATGACGACCGGATGCGGCGGGAGCAATACAGCTTTTTCGATCTGGAACACCACCTGGACTACCTCGCCGAAATCCACGTCGGGGAGCGCGTAACGACGTACAATCGGCTCGTGGGCCGAAGCGACAAGCGCTTCCACGGGCTGTACCTGATCGTCAACGAGACACGGGAGCAGCTCGCCTGCGCGCTGGAGTATGTCTCGCTGGGCGTGGACATGGCGCAGCGCCGCGCGGCACCGATGCCGCGGCAGCTGGCGGCGGAGATGGACAGGCTCTGCGCACAGCACCGCGAACTGTCGTGGGCGCCGCCCCTCTGCGGGACGATGGCCCCGTAGCCGCTGGGGGATTTGCGAGCAGGCGACACTCGAAGCATGGAATACAAGGATTACTACCAGATCATGGGCGTCACGCGTGACGCCAGCCAGGACGACATCAAACGCGCCTATCGCAAACTGGCGCGCAAGTATCATCCGGACGTCAGCAAGGAGGCGGATGCCGAGGCCAGATTCAAGGAGCTCGGGGAGGCCTACGAAGTACTGAAAGACCCAAAAAAACGGGCGGCTTACGACCAGCTGGGCTCGCAGTGGAAAGCAGGACAGGAATTTCGCCCGCCGCCCGGCTGGGAAGGCGCATTCGAGTTCCGCGATTTTGGGGGCGCTGGCCCCGACCTGGGCGGTTTCAGTGATTTTTTCGAGACGCTGTTTGGCCGCGGCGGCCACCGCAGCGGACCGGCCCGGGGCGCGCGGGATTTCCGCGTGCGCGGCGAGGACCACCACGCCAGGGTCGTGATCGACCTCGCAGACAGCTACCACGGTGCCTCGCGTTCGATCACTCTGCAGGTACCGGAGGTCGACCAGCAGGGTCGCGTGCGGGCGCGACCGCGCACACTGAACGTGCGCATCCCGAAGGGCATTCGCCAGGGACAGCAGATCCGGCTGGCCGGACAGGGCGGCGGGGGTTTCGGCGGCGGAGAAGCGGGCGACCTGTACCTGGAGGTCGAGTTCAACCCGCGCAGCCGTTATCGGGTCGAAGGCGCGGACGTGTACCTCGAGCTGCCCCTGGCGCCCTGGGAAGCCGCGCTGGGCACCACGGTCAAGGTCCCGACGCCCGCTGGGGCCGTGGACCTCAAGGTGCCGCCCAATTCCCAGTCAGGCAAGAAATTGCGGCTCAGGGGTCGGGGCATCCCGGCCCGGCAGCCGGGCGACCTGTACGTCGTCCTGCAGATCGCCTTGCCACCGGCCGATAGCGAAGAGCGACGGCGCGCCTATGAGCAGATGAAGCGGGCGTTCGCATTCAACCCCCGCGCCGGCATGGAGGCCTAGACGATGACGGAATTTGAATTGCTGCGCGGACAATTGATCGAAGCGGAGACGCTGATTTCCCTGGATGAGCTGTGCCGGCACTGTACCGTCGAGACCGAGGAAGTGATGACCCTGGTCCGGGAAGGGATCATCGAACCGGCCGCGCCGGCGGCCGATCAGCAGGACGCCGGCCGATGGTGTTTCCACATCAGCAGCGTGCGGCGAGTGCGAACGGTGATCCGACTGCAGCGTGACCTGGGAGTCAATCTGCCGGGTGCCGCTCTGGCCCTGGAGCTCATGGACCGGATCGAGGAACTGCAGCGACGCTGATCGGAGTTTGCGGACCCTCGGTCCGGCAAAAATCCTCCATCTCATGAGCTTTTGATCAAGGCTTGGTGGCGCGGGCTGCGGGCTGTGGTCATGCCAATTGCGCGCTACCTGAAGTATTCTGTAAGACCCCGGTCGAGAGTTTCGTTTGAAAGCTCGCACTGACGCCGCCGCCGGAGTAGAGGCATGCGCAGAAGTCTGTCCTGGGTCGGAAACGGACTGATTCTGGTTTTTTTTCTCGGCGCATCTTGCGCAGCGGAGGGATCCGGCCACGAGGTCTATCGCGGCTGGATCGAGCAGATGAAAACCGCCGAACGCGGTCCTTTCGCGCGAATCCGCTGGTTCTGCGACGACGGCACGGTGCTGCCGCCAACGCCCAATGGCTGCGCCGGCCACGGGGGCGGCCATCAACACGGGGAGTGGAGCGATCGAACCAGAGAACTGCGTGGGCAGGGCTACTGGGTCGCGAATCTGCTGGCCGGCGTGAACGCGGTCAGTTGGCTCGCGGATCAACAATTCACCGAGCGCTATACGCAGCTGCTGATCGAACGCTACCTGGTCAGCGCCGATGACGGCTGGATTTTCCGACAGGCCCTGTTCTATCGCGGCGCCATACAGGAGGAAGATGAGCGTGCCGGAGCGCGAGCGCTGCTCAGGGCGATGGTGGCTCGCTCGGAGTGGATTGGGCCGCGTTTCGCTTCGCTGCGGGTTGGGGTTCGCTTGCTGCCCCACGGTGAGGACAGCGCTTCGGTGCAGAGGGTGCGGCAGTTGGCGGCCGCGCTCTCGGACCGCGACGGCGGCTTCAAGCCCCTGCGCGCCAAGATCCACGGCGCACCGGGGCCAGGGGATGCCGAGCGCGTGCGCAGCTACGCGGCAGGCCTGAATCCCCAAAACCGCCCGCCCTACGTCGAGCTGGCGGGGGAGATCGACCGTGTCTACGCGGCCAGGTCTCTGGACAGGGAGCTGCGGGCGCTGGCTGCGAAATACACGGCTACACCCTGGCTCCAGGACCTGTTGCGGGACGCGGTCGCCCAGGTCGGTGATTCGGCATCCCCGACGGGGCGGTTCAACGCGACCGCGTCGCTGCTGGCCGATCTCCGCCGCGCCCTGCCGTTCATCGTGTCATCGGCGGTGCGGCTGGAGCTCCTGGACCTGAGCCTGCAGGTGGAGAGCGAACACTTCCGTGCCGGCGTGGCGCTGCGCGACGGGCTCGACAGGGCCACTCGCCGCCAGCGCCTGGAGTACCTGCGCGCAGCAGCTGAGGCGGCTTTCGGAACCGGGCAGGTCAACGAGCGGCTGTTGCGGGAACTCACCGGCACGCTCGATTCGATCCGCGTCGAGCCGCTGACGCTGGACCATTACCTCGATGACCTGAGCTACCTCGGGCGTGTGCCGGGCTGGGGTACCCAGATTCTGCGAACGCATTTCTTCGAGTCCATGAAGAAGCTGGCCGAAATCGAACCGCTGGCGATTCTGTTCATCCAGGACCAGCTGCGCGGCAGCCCGCTGTTGTTCTTCTCACAGGTTCTGGATGGATTGGCGCGCGACGCGGGCCGGCTGGCCGGCGTCCAGCACCGGCTGTTCGAGCAGACCATCGGCGCGGGCTTCACGGCGCTGAATCCCGGGCTGGCTACGGGCACGCTGCGCGTCGAACCCGACTCCAGCAACCACGGGGTTTTCCGACCGGACGGCATCTACGTTCTGCCGGAAACCGTCTCCGACCTGCCTCCGGTAGCCGGCATTCTGACTCAGGGTGAGGGCAATCCGCTGTCGCACGTGCAACTGCTGGCGCGCAACTTCGGCATCCCCAACGTCACGGTGGATAGCGCGTTGCAGCCGTTGCTCGACGCGCACGACGGCGAGCGCGTGGTCCTGGCGGTCAGCAAATCGGGATTGGTGGAACTGACCGCCTGGGACGAACGCTGGAGCGCGATCTTCGACGGCGCGGGCAACTCACGCGGTGTGCGGATCGATCCCGATCTGAAAAAACTCGACCTGTCGGTGCGGCGGTTCGTGCCGCTGGATGAGCTGCGCGCCAGCGATTCAGGCCGCATCGTGGGGCCGAAAGCGGCCAGGCTCGGCGAACTGCGCGAACATTATTCCTCGCATGTGTCCCGGGGCGTCGCCATTCCTTTCGGGCTGTTCACACAGGAGGCCCTGGAGCAGATCCACCCGGGGACCGGGGGAAGGGTGTTCGACTGGATGGTCGCGAGCTATCGTGAGCTGGAGCAACTGTCCCCCGATGATTCACGTCGCGCCGAAAGAGCCGAATCTTTCCGCGCCGAACTGCATGACATCATCATCAACACCCTGCCGAGTGATGATTTCCAGCGCCAACTGCGTGCGGCGATGGCCGAGGCCTTCGGTTCGGACAGCCCACCCGGTGTATTCGTTCGCTCCGATACCAACGTGGAAGACCTGGCCGGTTTCAGCGGGGCGGGACTGAACCTCACGCTGCCCAACGTGGTCGGCTTCGATAACCTTTTGAAAAGTATTGCCAGGGTCTGGGCCTCGCCCTTCACCGCGCGTGCATTCGCCTGGCGTCAGTCCCACATGACCCGGCCCGAGCACGTCTACACGTCGATCCTGCTGCTGGAGTCCGTCGCGTCAGACAAGTCGGGGGTGCTGGTTACAGAAGACATCGACACCGGCAGCCGTGACGTCATCTCGGTGGCCGTGAACGAGGGCCTCGGAGGCGCGGTCGATGGCCAGGCGGCCGAATCACTGCGCATTGCGCTGGACGGCTCCCGGGTGCGCGTATTGGCCACTGCCACCGCGGCTTGGCGCCGGGTCCCCGATCCCGCAGGCGGCTTGAAGCTACTGCCCAGCAGCGGCAGCGACACGGTATTGCAGCCGGCCGAGATCGAGCAGCTGATCGCGTTCGCGAAAGGCCTGCCGCAAAACTTCCCGCCGATCCTCGACGACGAAGGGCATCCCGCCCCAGCCGATATCGAGTTCGGATTCCTGGATGGCGATCTGCGGCTGTTCCAGTTGAGGCCGTTTCTCGAGAGCAAGATGGCGCGCGGAATCAGCTACCTGCACGACATGGAGGCACGGTTGGCCGACACCGGCAAGATCACTGTCGACCTCGAGGAAGTGCCGCGATGAGGGGACGGGCCCTGCGCTGCCTGGCCACACTGGCGCTGGCCGCTATGGCCCCGGCGGTCGAAGCCTATCCCCTGGATGGCTACGAGGAAACCGGTATCCGCCGCGTCGAGGGGGCGCGCCTGGCCAACGAAGGTTTGGCGATCGGGGGCTTCCAGCCACCCGGAGCGTTGCTCACCACCCATCAGGTCGGGCTGCGGCTGCTGGATCACCGCAGCCTCGAGCTGCAAC
Organism: Lysobacterales bacterium; assembly: GCA_041571375.1. GTDB lineage: Bacteria > Pseudomonadota > Gammaproteobacteria > Xanthomonadales > SZUA-36 > CALKKN01. The sequence goes on from JBFFUJ010000003.1 coordinate 29,262, forward strand.
CGCCCGACCCGGGATTCGCGTCCGCCGTGGAGGCGCTCCTCGGCGAGCAGGCGGGGGCCTACGGCATTGCGGTTCTGGACCTGACCAACCGCGACCAGCCCGTGTATGCCGAGCACCACGGCGATTACCGCCAGAACGTCGGCAGCGTCGGCAAGATCCTCGGCGCCCTGGGCCTGTTCCAGGCCCTGGCGAACGCCTGGCCTGACGACCTCGACCGGCGTCAGGCGATCCTGCGCGATACGGTCATCACGGCGGACGACTTCGCGCACAGCGATCACCACAACGTGCGGTTTTTCGACGTCGAAAACCGGTTGCTGACCCGCCGCAAAATCGTGGACGGCGATCAGGGCTCCCTGTGGGAGTACCTCGACTGGACATTATCGGCCAGCTCCAACTCGGCGGCCTCGATGGTCATGCGCGACGCCATGCTGCTGAGGCATTTCGGACAGGCTTATCCCGTTTCCGAGCCGCAACTCCTCGCCTTCTTCCGCGAGACGCCGCGCGCCGACCTGACCCGCCTGTTCCAGCTGACCTTCTGGGAGCCGGTGACGCGCAACGGACTCGATCTTGATGAGATCCGGCAGGGTAGTTTTTTCACCCGCCAGGGCAAGAACAACGTGTCCGGGGGCGGCAACAGCTACGCCACCGCACGCAGCCTGATGCAGCTCATGCTGCGCATGGAACAGGGAAGGCTGGTGGACGAGTGGAGCAGCCTGCAGCTCAAGCGCCTGCTGTACCTGACCGAGCGACGCATCCGGTATGCCTCGTCACCAGCGCTCCATGAAGCCGCTGTCTTTTTCAAATCCGGTTCGCTCTACAAGTGCCAGCAGGAAGAAGGCTTCAGCTGCAAGGCCCACCACGGCAACCTGATCAATTACATGAATTCGGTCGCGATCGTCGAGCAGGAGATCGGTGGCAGAAAGCTGCACTACATCGTGACCGTTGTTTCCAACGTGCTGCGCAAGAACTCGGCGGCAGGGCACCAGAAACTCGGAACCGGGATCCACGCCCTGATCCGGCAGCGCAATGGTCTGGATTGACGCATCGCATCAATCCCTGAAATGATCCGGTCGGGGCGCTGTCGAACGGCCAGTTCGCCATTTGGCCCGGTTCGCAGGCGGCGTGGCCGGCCAGGGTTACAGTCGAGGGTATCGCACGGGGCAAACCGATCTGCGACGGCTCGCGAGGACAACACACGATGAAACAGACGCTTCTGAGCATCGCCGCGCTGAGCGCGGCCTGGGCCCTTCCATCGAGCGCCGATTGGACCGACGCGCGCTGCGACGTCTACCCGAAGGGACAGGACCATACCGACAAAATGATCCCCTGCACCTTCTCCCAGCGCCAGGGTTACATCACCATCGCGCGCTCGGACGGGGTCATACATGAACTGTCGCCGGTCGGCGACACGCCCGGCCACTTCCGCGATGAGCAGGGCCGCACGGTTTATCGCCAGAGCGGACTGGGCGACCAGGGCCTGATCTTCCGCCTGCCGGACGAGAGCGTCTACGTGTACTGGAGCACCGCGGCACTGGAACCGTCTGATGAAGGTAACCCGACGACACCGTTTTCCACCCGGGACTACGATGCGACCGCGCTGCTGCGCTGCCGTGGCGCGGGCGATGCCGACTTCGGGAACTGCCCGGCCGGGATCTTGCGGATGGAGGGCGGGCAGGCTTCGATCGTGGTGCAGAACCGACTCGGCGAGCGGTTCACGATCAACTTCATGCAAGACTACGTCAATGCCACCAACCGCGAGGTGAAGGCACGGCTCGAGGGTGACAGCTGGATCCTGCGCTTCGCCAACGGCGAGGTCTGGGAGGTGCCGCTGGCCGCCATCGAAGGCGGTTGATCGGGGGGCGAATCGGTTTGCTGAGGAAGCTTTGCCCGTTCCTCCGTGCGGTTAACGGGCAGCCAATGCCAGCTGGTGAAGGGGTTCGGCCAGACGTTCGAGCCAGTCGCCGCCCGTCGGGCTGTGCGCCAGGCCGACAATGACATAGACACCGTCATCGCTGCGTACCAGGGCGCTGTCCGCGTGGAAGGTTCGCCAGGTGCCCGATTTGCGGAACATCTCGATCTCGTTGTGGCCGCGCAGACCCCTGACGAACTTGTGCTGTATCCCCGGGCGGGACAGGGCGTCCAGCATCAGATGGGTCTGCTCTTGGCTGACCAGTGTGCCCTGCTGCAAACCGCAGTAGAAACGGGCGGCCTGAAATACGGTAGCACCGTGAGACAGACCATGCAGCGGGTCCCTGGCCCAAGCGGGCTGCGGGCCGTAGGGCTTACCCAGCCACAGACCACCGCCATGCAGTTCGTCGTAGAGCGCATAGTCCGGCGAGCGCAGGACGTCGAGAACCGCCTCGTAGCCCACCCGTTCCAGCACGCGGTTCGCACATTGATTGCAGGAAACCCGGATCATGTCCTGCAGGTCCCGGTGCAAGGCATCGTTCGGCGTCAACCGCCCCTCGTCGATGGCGACGGCGGCTCCGAGCAGAATGGCGATCTTGGGCAGGCTCGCAGCGTAGATCATCTCATCGCCGTTGATCTGCGCGAGCCGGGGACGATCGGGATCGGTCAGCACCAGCAGACTGAGGGCAAGGTCTCCGCGCCTGGCGGCATCACCCAGACCCAGGCGAACAACCACGTCGCTGAGCGCGCGCTGGAGCTGCGGGTCACCAGCCTGGTCGAGGTCGCAGGCATGCGGCTCGGCGCCTGCGGGTGCCGAGAAAGCAAGCGCCAGCGCGAGGCCAAGCGCGGCTGTCCGGATGCGGCTCATCCTTGCCAGCCTAGCATGTTGCGCCACATTGACCAAACCGGGTTCGCAACGCGAAGCACCCTTGATGCAAATCCATGACGCAGTGGCTTGGTCGCCGACGCCCGAGCTGCGGGGTGCCGGGCAGCTGGCACCGGCTTGCAACGCCCCACCCGAGCGCGCAAGATTGCCAGCGGAAATAAGGGAGATTTTGCCGATGCAAGTCAGGACCTTGAGGCACACCATGCGTTGGGCCGCGGTCGCGCTTGTCGTGCTGACCACGGTGGGCTGTGGCGCCGGACTGCAGCCGGTCGAGTCGCCGGCCGAGTTCACGCCACCTCCGTCGCAGGCCGCCGCATGGCGGGACCTGGAAGCCCTGCGCCAGGATGACTGGTTCCACGTGCTGAATATCGGCAGCGAGGCATTCGACTGGCGGCTGCGGGCGATCGACAGCGCCGTATCCAGCATCGACCTGCAGACCTTCATCTGGGAACTGGACGCGGTCGGGCACGAGGTGCGCGACCATTTGCTCGCGGCGGCTGAGCGGGGCGTGTTCGTCCGCGTCCTGGTCGACGACTCCTTCATCCTCGACGCGGACCAGCAGCTGCTGGACGTCGACCGCCACGCGAACATCGAATTGAAGGTTTTCAATCCGTACAAGCGCCGCTCCAGCCACGCCGCGCTGCGGCAGGTGCTGAACGCAGCCGAATTCCACCGCCTCGACCACCGCATGCATAACAAGGTGATGGTGGTGGATAACCGGGTCGCCATCGTTGGCGGCCGCAACATCGCCACTCACTACTTCGGGTATCACGAGAGCGACAATTTCCGCGACATGGAGCTGGTAACCGGCGGTTCCGTCGTCGGGCAGCTGGCGGCCGGCTTCGACGCCTACTGGAACGATCGCTGGTCGTATCCGGTAGAGGCGATCATGGCCCAGCGGTCCGGTCCGGGACAGCCCGTGGCGGCTGGTGCGACCGACCGTGAACAGCTCGGGCACCTCGAACTCAATGAGCGGGAGCGGCAGGGTGAGTGGCAGAAACTGGCGCTCGGGGCGCACTCCGGCCGGGCGAAGCTGCTGCTCGACCGGCCGCCGGAGGAAAACCCCTCCGTGGCCGCCGAGGCGCCGGTGCAGGTGGGCCAGGAGCTGATCCGCGCGATCGATGCCGCGACCTCCGAGGTCTGGCTGGTGTCTGCCTATCTGATCCCCACCGATGAGCTGGAGGCCGCCATCCAACGGGCCGAAGACCGCGGCGTGCAGGTGCGGATCCTGACCAACTCGATCGGCTCGAACAACCACCTGACCGCGCACAGCGCCTACCGCAAGCACGTCGAGCGGCTGGTGGACATGGGTGTCGACGTGCATGAGGTTCGCGATGACGCCAAGGATCGCGAGCTCTATATCGAGTCACCGGTCGAGGACAAGTCGCTCTGCCTGCATGCCAAGATCCTGGTGTTCGACGACGACGCCGTGTTTGTCGGCAGCGCCAACCTGGATCCCCGCTCCCTGCGCATCAATACCGAGATGGGCCTGCTGATCGAGAGCCCGACCCTCAATCGCGAATTGCGGTCAGCGCTGGAACCCGACTTCGACCTGCGCAATGCCTGGCATCTGCAGCGCGATGAGCAGGATCGCATGACCTGGATATCCGATGACGAGGTCATCACCCATCAGCCCACGCCCTCGTACATGCGGCGGATCGAGGACTGGTTTCTGACCCTGCTCCCGATCGAAGACGAAATGTAGGGCCGGGCCACTGCCCCGGCCGTGTCCGGTTCAGGGGAATTCGACGGTCCGACCGACGTCCTGATCGCGCGCCGCCTGCAGTACGCGAACCGCCGCGAACAGATCCTGCGCGACAATGCCCAGCGACTTGTAAAGCGTGATCTGCCGGGCGTCGCGCCGGCCGGCAGCCTCGCCGGTGAGGACTTCGCCCAGTTCTCCGACAATGTCTTCGGCGCTCATGCCGCCCTCTGCGATCGGGATCAGCAGGTCGCCCGCTTCATTCAGCGCGGACTGGCGCGAATCGACATAGACCGCCGCGCCGCACACGGCCTCGCTGTCGGCCTCACGGTGTTCGGGTTCGTGCGCCCCGACCAGGTTGAGATGAGCGCCCGGCCGCAGCCAGGCACCCCGCAGCACGGGCGTCGGCGAGTTGGTGACTGCCGTGACCACGTCACAGGCGCCGGCTTCGGCAGGGTCCTCGGTCGCCGTAATGCGCCAGCCGGTGCGTTGGCCCTGTTCCAGGGCGAACTCGCGCGCTTTGCCGGGATCTCTGGCCCACACCACGGTGTGTTCGATGCGGCGCACCAGCGCGATCGCTTCGAGGTGGGCAGCCGCTTGCACGCCGGCACCAAAAAGACCGTGCGTGCAGGCGTCCGACCGAGCCAGTTCACGCGTGGCCAGGGCCGAGGCGGCCGCGGTGCGCAGGCGGGTGAGTTCCGCGCCGTCGATCAGGGCCAGCAGGCCGCCGTCGTGGCCGTCGAACAGCGCGACAAAGCCCTGGACGGCCTGCCTGCCTGCCGCGGAATTGCCCGGGTGCAGGCCAACGATTTTCGCACCGTACACCGGCGGTTGCTCCAGCGAGCCGGGCATCAGGATGAAGTAGCTCACGCCATCGGGCAGGGGGGCTATGAGGCGGTCCGGGGCGACCACCTGGCCGGCCGAAGCCGCGCGCATCGCCTCCTCGACGGCCTCGAGGCATCGGGCCATGGGCAGCAATCGCCGAACCTCCCCGGCCCTGAGGATCAGCACGGCGGGTCCACGAGCAGCTGTGCAAAGATTGGCCTGCGATTCATCTGGGGCGGCCTCCCACGCGCCGAATTTCGCTAAACTACACCGTTCCTGAGTCTAACGGAATGACGCCCGCTCATGCAGCCAAGCCCAAGCGTACGCCTGGCGGTGGATATCGGCGGCACCTTCACCGACGTGGTGCTGGAGCGTCCCGGCGGGTCGCGCCTGACGACCAAGCTCCTGACCACCTATGATCACCCCGGGCGGGCGGTGCTCGACGGGATCGCCCAGGTGCTGGCCAGGGCGGACCTGCAGCCCGCCGATGTCGGCCTGATCATCCACGGCACCACGCTGGCCACCAATGCGCTGATCCAGCGGAGC
>JBFFUJ010000004.1:0-31076 GCA_041571375.1 Lysobacterales bacterium
ACCCCCTGCGGCGGCGGCATCCGTGGCGGACAGACGCACTCCCAGAGCCCCGAGGGCATTTTCACCCACGTATCCGGCATCAAGACGGTGATGGTCTCGAACCCCTACGATGCCAAGGGCCTGCTGATCGCGGCCATCGAGTCGGACGATCCGATCGTCTTCTTCGAGCCGAAGCGTATCTATAACGGCCCCTTCGACGGGGACCCGCACAAGCCGGCGGTTTCATGGGCCTCGCATCCTAAAGGGGAGGTCCCCGACGGTTATTACACCGTACCGCTCGGCAAGGCCGAGATCGTCGAACAAGGCGATGACCTGACGATCATCACCTACGGCACCATCGTTCATGTCGCACAGGCCGCAGCCCGGCATGCCGGGGTCAACGCCGAGATCATCGACGTCCGGACGCTGATGCCGCTGGATGTCGAGACTCTGCGAGATTCGGTCAACAAAACCGGTCGCTGCATGGTGGCCCATGAAGCCACCCGCTTCTGCGGCTACGGTGCCGAGTTGGTCGCCACGGTGCAAAAGGAGTGTTTCTGGCATCTCGAGGCGCCGATTTCACGCGTCACCGGCTGGGATACGCCCTACCCGCACGCCTTCGAGTGGGAATACTTCCCGGTCCAGAAGCGTCTGGTCGACGGCATCCGCAAGCTCATGGAGGTCGCATGAGCGAATTCACCTTCAAGCTCCCAGACCTGGGGGAAGGCACTGTCGAAGCGGAGATCGCCGAATGGATGGTCAAAGTGGGAGACGTGGTCGCGGAGGAGGACCCGATCTGCGCAATGCTGACCGACAAGGCTGCGGTGGAACTGACCGCCCCGGTGAGCGGCCGGGTGATCTCGGTGGCGGGCGAGGCCGGCGAAACCGTTACCGTCGGCGCCCCGCTGATCGTCTTTGAGACCGACGGCGCTGGCGCTGCTGCCGAAGTACCCCAACCGGCGCAGCACGAGGCGGACCTGACCCCGCAGAGCGAGCCGGATCCTGGCCCTGCGCCCGAAAGCGTCGCACCGCAAACCGGCCGCGTAGGCAAGGTCATGACTTCGCCTTCGATCCGGGCCCGGGCGCGCGAACTCGGTGTCGACCTGCAACAGGTCCGCGGCAGCGGCCCGCACGGCCGGATAGTGAAGGCCGACTTCGAACGTTTCCTCGCAGCCGGTCCGTCGACGACCACGCCCCCCCCGACACAGACTGCCGCGCGTCAGCCCCTGACCGGAAAGCGGGAGGTCAAGGTGATTGGACTGCGGCGGAAAATCGCGGAGCGCATAACTGCGTCCGCGAGCGACATCCCGCATTTCAGTTACGTGGAGGAAGTGGACGTCACCGCCCTGGAATCCCTGCGGCAGGCGCTCAATGCTCGTCAAGCCCCCGGCGAGCCGGCATTGACGCCGCTGGCCTTCCTCGGCCTCGCGCTGGTCAGGATTCTGCGGGATTTTCCCCAGTGCAACGCGCACTACGAAGCGCAGCGCAATGTCCTGGTGCAGTACGACGCGGTGCACCTGGGCATTGCCACCCAAACCCCTGACGGCCTCAAGGTGCCGGTGATCCGTCACGCCGAAGCGCTGTCACTCGCCGGCTTGGCGGCCGAAATCCGCCGCCTGTCGGCCGCGGCACGCGACAACGCCGCCACGCGTGACGACCTGAGCGGCTCGACCATTACGATCACGAGCCTCGGCAAGCTCGGCGGCATTGTCAGCACGCCGATCATCAACCAGCCCGAGGTCGCAATCGTCGGTGTCAACCGGATGGTGCAGCGGCCGGTCGTGATCGGTGGCCGCGTCGAAGTGCGGACGATGATGAACCTCTCATCCTCTTTCGACCACCGCTTCGTGGACGGCTACGACGGCGCCGTCATGATCCAGGGGCTGAAGGAACTCCTCGAGCAGCCGGCGCTGATCTTCATGCGCGACTGACCGGCGCGGCCCGCGACGGCCGCGCAGCGGCTCCCCGCTGTGGCTCAGTACCCCCGTTCGATATCGACGACCGACAGCAATGGTTCGCCGGCGACATAGCGGCGCAGGTTCTCGGCGACCAGCAGGAACAGGCGTTCGCGGCTGCGGTCAGAACGGCCGCCGACGTGCGGGCTGATGATGACCCGCGGCATGGTCCACAGCGGGTGGCCCTCCGGCAAAGGCTCCGGATCGGTGACGTCCAGTCCGGCCCCGGCGATCTCGCCATTCTGCAGCGCGGCGACCAGGTCATCCGTGACGGTGCTGGCGCCCCGCCCCACGGAAATGAAGAACGCCGTCGGCTTCATTGCCTTGAAGAATTCAGCGTTGAACTGCCCCCGGGTCGACTCCGTCAGGGGTGCCGTATTGATCACCACGTCGGCCTGCCGCGCCAGTTCGAGCGTCTCGCTTGCGAGGCCGACGTACTCCACGTAATCCGGCCCCTCGCGGCGGCTTGCCCGGGTCGCGATGACCCGCATCCCCAGCGCGTGGGCGCGCATGGCGACCTGGGAGCCGATGCCGCCCAGCCCGACGACCAGGGCCGTCCGGCCGGCCAACTCCATGAAGTCGCCCCGGTTCATGCCGACGTCGCGCTGCCAGGCACCGCGCAGCTGATTGGCGTGGTAGACCTCCAATCCCCGCGCCAGGGCCATCAGCATCGCGATTGAATGTTCCGCGAGTGCCGGCGCGGCGATGCGCTGCGCGTTCGTTAGGATCTTGTCACCCGTCCGCATACCGGGGTTGCCGACGCAGCGGTCGACGCCCGCTGAATACAGCTGCACCCAGTGCAACTCCGGGCCGTTGCTCAGGATCTGTTCCGCGCAGTACCCGAGCAGCGCCTGCGCGTCGCGCACCTCCTGCGCGGCCTCCTCCACGCTCTGGGTGACCACGATCTGTACCTCCGGAGCCAGGGCTTGCAGTACCGGCAGGCGCTCCGGGCTGTCGACCCAGACCACGATCTTTTCCGGCTTGCGCCAGCCCGGCATCTCACGGACAGGCACGTCCGCCTCCCGCAGCCCCAGATTCTCGATCATGGCCGTCGCCGCGAGCGACAGGTCCTGCGGCGCCATCTGCGCCGCCAGGCTGCCGGACCAGGCCAGCAGCAGGGTGACGACGGCCGGACCGACCGCCTCAGACCAGAGTGATTTCTGCATCGTGTACTCCTTCCCTCAGGCTGCCGCTACAGCAGCCGATCCATGTAGCGCTCCATCTCGCCCCTCAGGGCATCGTCAGGCAGCCTGCCATGCAGCGCGCCGAGGTTGTCCTCGGCATGGTATGGCTTGCTGGTTCCGGGTATCGGCAACGTGGCCGCCGGGTGCCCCATGACGTACTTCAGGAAAACCTGCCCCCAGCTTCGCGCATCGATATCGGCCGCCCAATCGGGGAGCGGTTCATTGCGCACCGCGGAGAAAAGGCTACCCTTGCCGAAGGGGCGATTGACCAGAACAGCGATTCCGCGGTCCTGGGCCAACGGCAGCAAGCGCCCGGCAGCCCCCCGATCGGCCAGCGAGTAGTTTACCTGGACAAAATCCAGCGGAAAGCGGCGCATGTATTCCTCGACCCGGGCATGCTGGCTGTCGCGGTGTGTCGTGATTCCTATGTACCTGAAGCGACCGACGCTCTTCCAATCGAGCAACGTCTCGATTAGAGCGGCACCGCCACGCAGGTTGTGTACCTGCATCAGATCGATCGGGGCCCCGAGCCGCCGGAACGACCCCCCCATGCGCTGCTCGCCGGCCGCGCGATCCTCACGATCGACCTTGGTCGCCATGAACACCCGGTCGCGAATGCCGAGTTCGTCCAGCAACGCGGCCAGCACGCTCTCGGAATTGCCATAATTCGGTGAGGTGTCCAACACGCGGCCACCGAGCCGGTTGAATGTCTCCAGGGTCTGTTTCAGGGCCGGCGCCGCGTCTGCCACCGGGTCCGCCCTGAAGTCGACCGTTCCGAGGCCGACTGCCGGGAGCCGTTCGCCCGTCGATGGGATCACGGTCATGTTGAGGGCTTCTTCGGCCGACCGCTCGCCGGCCCCGGCAACCCGCCAGGCCCCGGACAGAGCCAGGGCGCCGGCCCCCAAGCCCAGCTTCAGACATTGTCTTCGCGTCAGCATCCTCATGCGCCCTCCTGCCGCACAGCCTGTACCTCCTCACTTCGACCCAGTCCGAGGCCCAGCATAACCCACAGGCCGGCGATCGGCGCCGCCACCAGAGCGATCGCTCCGACCGACAGGCCGAGCGCAGCCAGACCCGCATAGATCCAACCGCTGACCAGGTCACCGCCGCGGTAGACCGCGGCGTCCAGGAACGGCTTGGACTTGTATTTTTCCTCCCGGCTCAGCACGGTCCAGAGGATTTCGCGGGCCGGCTTCGTTATACCGTAGCGCCCCGCCCGGTAAAGCACCTGCACGACGACCAGCACGGCCAGCGTCGGATACAACCCCAGCGCCAGGAACCCCAGCATCATGGCGATCGGGACCAGAGCCAGTGCCAGGCCAACGCCCATCCATTTGACGATTCTCGCCGTCAGATACACCTGCATCGCCACGGTGAGGATGTTGACCACCAGGTCGATCCGCGCGAAGAAGGCCGTGCGTTCGCCGCGATCGGCGAAGGCATCGGCCACCAGGTAAGCCTGCTGGAAATACAGGATGGTCGAAACAAAGGTCATCAGCGCAATGAAGGCGGCAATTCCCAACAGGTAGGGCGAAGAAAAAACGGCCTGCATCCCGCTCCACGCGGTGCCGCGGATGGCCCGCTCGGCCTCCCCATCCGCACGGACGTTGCCGGTGCCGAATCGGCGATGCAGGGCCGAGGCGCACCAGGATGCCGCTTCCAGCGGCAGGCAGGCTATCAGCAGCAGCGAAAACGTTGGCAGCAGCCCGGCCAGCGTGGCGGTCAGCGCCGAGCCGAGCATACCGCCCACGGAACTGCCCACCGCGATGAAAGCGAACAGGCGCTTGCCCTGACTGTTGTCGAAGCAGTCCGCCATGAAACCCCAGAAAATCGTGACCACGAACAGGGCGAAGACACTGGTCCAGACGTAGAACACGCGGTCGATCCAGGGGCGGGCCGTCTCGGGCAGAAGGGCCAGGCCGAGCCAGAAAACCACCAGGCATGTGATGAAAAAACGATTGGCCAGCGGCACGAAAACGCCCCTGGACAGGCGCGAAGCGATCCAGGAGTAAAACGGCACGGCCAGCAGCATCACGAGGAATACCGCCGTCCAGAGAATCTGCAGATTACCGCGGTCCGCCGCCGAAATCTCGTCCCGGACCGCCCGCAGGATGTAGTAGGACAACATGATCAGGAACCCGTAAGCCGTTCCCCACAGCAGCCCCCTCAGTTCGTCGTCGCTGCGTATGTCGACAAACCTGCGGATCAGCGGAACGATCATGCGCTGGCCCCGCCACTGGCCAGGAGCCGTACCGGCGATATCGCCGCAATGTGCTCGCGCACCCGCGCGAAATCCGGGTCGGGCGGCACGTCCTGGATCAGCAACCGGGTGAGCTGAGCCAGCGCGGGCGCGCTCTGGATGCCGTAGCCGCCCTGTCCCGCCAGCCAGAAGAACCCTTCTGTGCGAGGATCGTAGCCGGCCACGAACAGGCGGTCGGGCGCGAAGGTCCGCAGGCCGGCCCAACTGCTGCACACCCGGTGGATGTCGATGCCGGTCGCCCGCTCGAAACGATCCACACCGAGGGCGATATCCAGTTCTTCCGGCTGCGCATCGCAGGGTTCACTGGGCGTCTCATCCGCAGGCGAGATCAGGATGCGGCCCGCCTCCGGCTTGAAATAGAAGTGCTCCTCCGCATCGATCATGTTGGGCCACTCGGAGATGTCGATGCCGGCGGGCGGATCCACCGTCATCGCCGTGCGCCGCAATGGCCTGATCCCCAGCGGCTCCAGGCCCGCCATCTGGCTCACCCGGTCGGCCCAGGCACCCGCGGCGTTGACCACGACCGCGGCTTCGAACTGTTCACCCCCTGCGGCCACCCGCCACCCCTGGCCCGTCTGGCTCATTCCGGTGACCTGGTGATCGCCCAGATACTGCCCCTGTCGGCGGCGCAGCAGGCGCAGATAGCCCTGCAGTATGGCTTCGACGTCCAGGTCACCCCCGCGACCCTCCCACAGGGCCGCCTCGAGATAGCCGTCGGTGAAAACCGGCACCCGGCGCAGAACTTCCTCCGGCCCCACGAGTTCCAGCTCCGGATTGTCTCGGTGCAGGCTCTCCAGTTGCGCCAGCTGGTCCGCTCGGGCGAAGTACATGCTGTCCCGGGGCCGCAGCAGTTCGGTCGGGCTGAACCCATCCGGGGGGTCTCGGAAGAAAGACTCGCAGCAGCCGGTGAGTTCGCGCACGACCTTTTTTCCATAGGCCGCGGCGAAATACGCCGCAGAACGGCCGGTCGCGTGGTAACCCGGATGCGGCTCCATTTCCAGAACCACGACGCGCGCGCCCGCTGCCAGCTCCGCTGCGGCCGAGCTGCCGGCAATGCCGGCGCCGACCACGATGATGTCCGCCGTGTGTACCACTCGGCTCAGTCCAGGATGCGCTCGGCGGTGCCGAACAGCAGGAAGACGATCCAGCCGAGCAGCAGGATGCATGCGGTCAGGTAAAACGCCGCCGCGAACGTCCCGGTCTGGTCGACCAGGAATCCCGTCAGCGCGACGCCGATGATCCCGGGCAGGGTTCCGGCCGTGTTGGATATGCCGAAGAGCACGCCCGCGTGGCGCGGCGAGATATCGAGGTGGTTGCAGCCGGCGCCGGCGAAGGTGAAGGACGCCAGGCCCAGGGCAATCGTGATCCATATCAGGGCACTGACCGCGTCGCTGGTGCCGGCCAGGAAGCCGAGCGCGACGGCGGGCCCGACGAACCCCACCGTCTGGATGATCTTGCGCGTGGCCGTAACCGACTGCCCTGAGCGGATCATTCGGTCCGCAATCCAGCCCGCAACGTTGCTCATCACGAAACTCGCAATCCAGGGCGGCGCGACATAGATCCAGACCGAACGCAGGTTGATACCCAGCTCGCTGGCAAAATAACTCGGCAGCCAGCTCAACAGGACATACAGGCCCCAGTTGTTGGCGAAATGTCCGATGATGATCGCCCACACGGCCCGGGTGCGGAAGATCCGTCGCCAGGGAATTTCGTGGTCCGGCCTGTCGTCCTGACCCGCGGCCTCGCCCTGCCCGGCCGTGCCCGATGCACCCGCGGCCGGCGACTGCGGCCGGTCGCCAGCCAGGAACCACCAGAAAGCAAACCAGACGAAGCCGGCCGCGCCGAAGACGTAAAAGACCGACGGCCAGCCGTAGGCCACCGCGAGAAACGGCGTTGCGGTCACGGCGAAGAGGGTACCCAGGGGAATGGCGCTCAGGTTGAATGCGGCCGCCCGGGATCGCTCCCGCAGCGGAACCCAGCGGCCGAGCAGATTGTAGGTTGCAGGGAACGCAACGCCCTCGCCGACCCCCATCAGGATGCGGGCGGCGATCAGGGCGGGGAAAGCGGCTACTGCCGACAGCGGCGTCAGGATGGTGAACAGGGACCACCACAGCACACCGAACCCGAGTACGGCCTTGCCGCCCAGCTTCGCCGCCAGCCAGCCCCCCACCACCTGGGTGACGAGATAGCCGACGAAGAAGGACGACAGCACGAAGCCGCGCTGCGTGTCGCTCCAGCCGAACTGCTCCGCCATCGGGATAATGGCGACGGAAATGTTGACCCGGTCGATATAGCAGATGAAGGTGGCGAAGAAACAGAGCAGCACCACGGTGTGACGCCGCTGCCAGCCTGACGAGCCTCTGATGTCCGGCGATTCGATGATGGTCTCCTCAGCCTTCTGCGGTTGCCGCCGTGGCCAGTTCGGCCAGCGAAAAAAACCGGTAATCCACCTCGGGGCGCCGCTCGATGGCCGAAGTCGCGCCCCAGTCGCCGCCCTCCGACAGCCGCTGGCGGTCGATCCACGCGTTGGCCAGCCCGGAGGCCCGCGCGGGCGCGTGGTCATGATACAGGCTCTGCGCGGCATGCAGAATCTTTTCCGCGCGGACACCGAGGTCCCGTTCGACACGCTCCTTCAGGTAGCGGAAGTTCGCCAGGTCGGGTTTGTAGGAACCGATGTCCTGGGCCGTGTACACGGCGTCGAACCGCACGCCCAATTTGCGGCTCGAGCGGGCGAAACTCGCCCGGTCGACGTTCGACAGGATCACCAGCCGGAATCGCCGCCCCAGCTGCCTCAGGGCCTCCGCCGTGTCGGCAAAGGCCGGCCAATCCCCGACCGAGGACGCAAAATCAGCGTCCATCGACGGCGTGGAGCTCAGCCCCAGCTCTTCAGCCAGGCCGGCGTGGACGCGGCGCAGGATCTCGGGATAGGCCAGGTCCGGATGAGCCCTTTCGACGCGGCTTTCCAACCGGGCATAAGCCTGCAGGGCCTGCCGCCGGGTCGCGCGCCCGAAGCCGTTTACCATGAACAGCGGCTGCAGTGCGTCCCAGATGCCGGTCTCCCAGTCGATCAGCGTGCCGTAGCAGTCGAAACTGATAACCTCGAAGTCCGACAAAGGCCTGTTCATCGCTCCGTGTCCCTTTCATACTGATGGCTTCGCGCCCGCGCCCCGGCATTATAGCCACGAAAACCCGGCACACGAGGTAGCCATGCACATCGCCCCGTTCGCGACCGAACTGTTCTTCTCCCGATACGAGTTCAGCACACCGTACCAGTTGTGCAATTCCGATTGCGAGTCGCTGACCGTCGACGAGTTGCTGTCCCTGGCCGGTGAGGACATCGCCAGCCTGGGCCACCAGCGCCTTGGCTACGTCCAGTCCGAAGGCCCGCCCGAACTGCGCGCTGCCATTGCCGCAACCTACGCATCGGTCCGGGAAGAAGAGGTCCTGGTGCTCGGTTCACCGGTCGAAGGCATCTATCTGGCCGCCCGGGCCCTGCTGAACCCCGGCGACGAGGTCATCGTCCTGTGTCCCGCCTACGATGCGCTGATCAATCTGTTCGAGCACGTGGTCGGCGCCGACCACGTCCGGCGCTGGACATTCGCGCCCGGTACCAAAGGCTGGGACCTCCGGCTGGAGGATCTGGAGCGGCTGTTCACCGCGCGCACGAAACTCGTGGTCGTCAACTTTCCGCACAACCCGACGGGGTTTCTGCCGTCCCCCGACATGCAGCACGCCATCCTGCGGCTCGCGGCCGACCACCAGGCGTGGTTGTTCTACGACGAAATGTATTACGGGCTCGTGCACGCGGGCACACCCCCGATACCCTCGGCCGCCGATCTCAGCGACCGCAGCATCGTGCTGTCGGGGCTGTCGAAGACATACGGCTTACCGGGGCTCCGCTGCGGCTGGCTGGTGGTGAAGGATGCGGATCTGCGCGATCGCCTGCTGAACTGGAAGTTCTACACCAGCATCTGTCCGCCCGGACCCACCGCCTACCTGGCGACCGTCGCGCTGCGCGTCCATGACGCGCTGCGGCAACGCAGCCTGCGGCTCATCGAGACCAACCTGCGGCTCGCGGAGGAGTTCTTCGCCCGCTGGCCCGATCGCTTCGAATGGCGACCTCCCGCTGCCGGCTCGACGGCCCTCGTCGGCTTCAGGGTCCCTTCGGTTTCCGAACTGAGCGACACGCTGGCCCGGGAGGAAGGCGTGCTGGTCCAGTCGGGTGCGATGCTGGGGAGCGACGACCAGCACATGCGGATCGGTTTCGGCCGCGCGGGCTTCGGAGAGGCTCTGGCGCGGTTCGAGCGCTGGCTGCGGCGTACCGGCTGACTCCGCTGACCCCCGGCGCGAGACCCGTAGGCCGCGCCTCAGCCGCGATTCACGCGAGCCAGCACGAAAGCGCGCTCATCCCGGTTCGGTTCAGCCGGGTTCGACCGTGACGTGTCACCAACGGTATAAAAGTCGAGCACTTCCCACCCCGACCGGCTCAGAATTCGGCGAAGCCCGGCCTCGGAGAAGATCCAGAAGTTGCTCGCATCGTCGTTGCACTCGTCCGGAGCCAGCAGATAGGCGACGGGCAGTTCCCGCAGCGGTGTGCCGTCCAGGGCGTATCTCGCGATGCGCGTGCTCACGATGAGCCAGTCCGAATGGCGGGCAAAGCGCTCGAGAACATAGAAGGGGTTCTTCAGGTGGTACAGGATGCCGAGCATCAGGATCAGGCCGTAACGCGGGCGTGGCATCTCGAAATAATCGTCCAGATCCATCTCGTGGATCGCCACGCCGGAGTCCAGCGCGGCCTGCAGATGCCGCGCCGCGCGCAAACCGTTCCAGTTGGTGGGGCCGTAATCGATGATGTCGGCAGCCAGCCCGACGCTCTCGAGGAAAAAAGACAGGTCCCCGTCAGCCGCCCCGACATCAGCGATCGTGCTGTCGCCCAGGCGGTCGAATAGATCGCGATTCGAACCCGTGAGGAGGTTGTCGAGGTGCACCAGGTTCGACAGGATGTCGTAGCCGTACCAGGTGAATCCCTCGGGAGGGTTCTGCTTCCTGACGGCTTCGAGTTTCCGGGCATACCGGCGCGCTTCACTCCGCAGCTCGCTGATGTTCATCGGGCAATGGTCCTGCTGGGCCGATCGGGCGGTGGAGAAGTATAAACGATGCGAGCCGGGAAAGGATGCGGCAGCGCCGGCGCCTAGCCATGCGGCCGCTTCCGGGGAGGCGCGGTGACTCAGTCGCGACCGCGAATTGTTGTAGTATCTGAAGACTCGAAGGCAACAGGCGACGAACATGAAAGCACTGGTCAAGCGGGAGGCCACGCGGGGCATCTGGATGGAAGACGTGCCCGAACCGAAGGTCGGCACGAACGACGTCCTGATACGCGTCTTGCGCACCGCGATCTGCGGGACGGACCTGCATATTTACCAGTGGGACGACTGGGCACAGAAGACCATCCCGGTACCGATGGTCGTCGGGCACGAATTCGTCGGCGAGATCGTCGACGTCGGGCCCAATGTCAACGATTTCCGGCCCGGGCAGATCGTTTCCGGCGAGGGCCACGTGGTCTGCGGGCGCTGCCGCAACTGCATGGCCGGACGGCGCCATCTCTGCGCCCACACCTCGGGCATCGGGGTCAACAGGCCCGGGGCCTTTGCCGAATACATCGCGCTGCCGATGTCGAACGTCTGGGAGCACCGCCCGGGCGTCGACCTCGACACCGCCGCCATCTTCGACCCCTTCGGCAACGCCGTGCACACGGCCCTGCAGTTCGAACTGCTCGGCGAGGACATCCTGATCACGGGAGCCGGGCCGATTGGCAGCATGGCGGCGGCGGTATGCCGACACGCCGGCGCGCGCAATGTGGTGATCACCGACCTCAGTGATTTCCGCCTCGAACTCGCGTCCCGGCTGGGCGCGACGCGGACTGTCAATGTGACACGGGAAAAGCTGGCCGACGTGCAGAAAGAGCTGCACATGAGCGAGGGCTTCGATGTGGCGCTGGAAATGTCCGGCGCGCCGGCCGCTTTCCAGGACATCCTGGACAACCTCTGTCATGGCGGCCGCATCGCCGTGCTCGGGATCCCGGCCAAGGACTATTCCATCGACTGGGAGAAGGTCATTTTCAACATGATCACCATTCGGGGCGTCTACGGTCGGGAAATGTATGAGACCTGGTACAAGATGTCGGTTTTCATCGAGAGCGGCCTGGACCTCTCGCCCATCATCACCCATCGGCTCCCCATCGACAGATTCCAGGAGGGCTTCGACGTGATGGAGAGCGGCGAAGCCGGCAAGGTCGTGCTCGACTGGACGGCCTGAACACCGGTCCGCAGCCGATGGATCCGGAATTCTGGCACGAGCGGTGGGCCCGCGACGAGATCGGTTTTCACCAGGATCAAATCAATTCCCACCTGCAGAGCTTCTTTCAGCGGCTCGGGCTGGCAGCGGGTGCTCACGTGCTGGTTCCGCTCTGCGGCAAGAGCCGTGACATGCTGTGGCTGGCCGATCGGGGTTGCCGGGTCACGGGAATCGAAATCAATCGGCGCGCCGTCGGGGATTTCTTCCTGGAGAACCGGCTCACGCCCGACGTCCAATCCCATCGCGGCGCGGCGAGCTATCGAAACGGAAGTATCGAAATCTGGCTGGCGGACTTTTTTCGAATCGACACTGCCCGGCTGGCTGCGGTCGATGCGGTTTATGACCGTGCGGCCCTCGTGGCCATGCCCCGCAACATGAGAGCGGCGTATGCCGGGCGCCTGTCGTCCGTGATACCCGCCGGTGCACCCCTACTTCTGGTGACCCTCGACTACGCCGAGGATGAGATGGACGGGCCGCCGTTTCCCGTTCCGGCACGGGAACTGCCGGGACTTTTCGGCGCCGAATTCGACATCCAACAGCTGCACTCGGAAAGCTGTATCGAGCGGGAGCCCCGATTCAGGGAAAAGGGTGTGAGCCGGATGCTCGAGCAGGTTCATGTACTGCGAAAGCGTGGGAGAATGACCGGGGCCTGATTTGCCGCGGTATCAGGGGGAGTGCCCGCGACAGCTGTCATGATCGGGGTGTGGCCGCCTCGTCGATGATCGTCCGCTCCACATCCTCGGGGAAGAGCACCCTGCGGTCCATTTCGGCCGTCAGGTAGACCCTGCCGTCGCTGTCGACCATCAGCACTTTGCTCAAGCCCAGGGAACGGGCCACTGAAACCCAGTCGTCCAGACCGGCCACGATCAGCGCGGTCGCCGCCGCGTCGGCCAGCGCACCCCGATCCGCGATGACGGTGGCCGCGGCCACATCCCTGACCGGCCAACCGGTTCTCGGATCCAGTATGTGCGCATACCGCTCGGTGTCGTTCTGCCGGAAGCGTTCATAATTCCCCGAAGTAAACAAGGCCTCGTCGCCCTGCACTTCCACCGCGCCGATGACACCGCCGCCCGGCTTGCGGATGGCCACCCGCCAGGGCCGTTCGCCGTGACGGCCAAAGGCCCGCAGATCACCGCCCGCATTGACGATGGCGTTCTCGATACCCCGTTTCCCCAGGGCTTCGACGGCCCGGTCGACGGCTAAACCCTTGGCAATGCCGCCGAAATCCAGCTGCACGGACCGATTCGCGCTGCTCAGCCGCAGGCCGTCGATACGGATGTCCATGGTGGAGGGCTGCTGAGCCAGGATTGCGGCGATATCGGCCGCATCGGGAGGCGGGCCGATGATGGGATAATCGGAAGTGTGGAAGCCCCAGAGCGCCACCAGCGCGCCAATTGCCGGGTTGAAACAGCCCCCCGAACGTTCCTCCACCCACTGCGACAGCCGCACCATCTCGGAGATATCGGCGTCGGCCGTTGCAGCTTCCCCGCGGGCGAAAGCCGCATTGACCTCGACCAGGAGCCCGGGCTCCCAGGCATGCCAGTCGCGGTGCATGGCCCGGAACATGTCCTGGATTTCGGCAAAAGCCTGGTTGGCCTGGTCGTCTGAGGCACCCCACAATTTCAGCTCGACGATCGTACCGAACACGAAGAGGTTGGCGCTGTGTTCGCGCCCGCGCTCACAGCCGGTGAGGACCAGCGAGAACACCATCGCGGCCAGCAGGGCCGCAAGCAGATACGGATTAGCGCTCGGAAGCCGCATCCGCCCCGTTTCGCTCTTTCCTGCACTCCGAGGGATCGGCACAGCCAGTGCAGCCGGAGCAGCCGCCGACCCCGTTTCCGTTGCCGTGGGCCAGGCCGAAGCCCACGAACAGAACGGCCAGAAGCAGCAGGGGGACCAGGTACTCCGTCACGTCACAACAACCCTGCAAAGCCCATGAAGGCCAGCGAGAGACTGCCGGCGATGATCAGGGTCAGCCCCGTGCCCTTGGCAATGGCCGGGATGTCGGACAGTTCGCTGGTTTCGCGGATCGAGGCCATCAGCACCAGGGCGAGCGTCAGACCGAGGCCGGCGCCGACGGCAAAGACGAGGCCCTGCAGGAAATCATAGCCACGGTTGGTCTGGAAGATGGCCAGCCCGAAAATCGCGCAATTGGTGGTCATCAGCGGAAGGAAAATCCCCAGCTGCCGGAACAGGACCGGCGAGATCTTCTTCACCACCATCTCTACGATCTGTACCAGCGAGGCCACCACGATGATGAAGGAGATGATTCGCAGGTACGGGGCCGTCTCGAGGATATAGGTATTCAGCACCCAGGCGCTCAGTGAAGTCAGCACCAGCACGAAGATGTTGGCCAGGCCCATGCGCAAAGCGGTTTCAACGCGCGCCGACACCCCCATGAACGGACACAGCCCCAGGAACAGGGCCAGCGTGAAGTTGTTGACCACCATGGCCGAGAAGAATATAGAAAAAAGCGTCTGGTCACTCATGCCGCTTTCTCCGCCTTGCGCTGCTCGTAATAGCCCATCGCCAGCAGGATGAAGCCGAGGGTCAGGAAGCCGCCGGCGGGCAACACGAACACCACCCAAGGCTCGAAGTTCGGGCCGAACAGCGGTATGTCGAAAAAGGTGCCGGTACCGAAGATTTCGCGGAATCCGCCCATCATCAGCAAGGCGATGGTGAAGCCAACGCCGGTCCCGACCGCATCGAGGAAGGAACGGAACACCGTGTGGCGCGCGGAGAACGCCTCCTGCCGCCCGAGGATCATGCAATTGACCACGATCAGGGCGATGAAAGCACCCAACTCCTTGTGCTGCACCGGTGCGTAGGCCTGCAGCATCATGTCCGCCAGCGTCACGAAGGTCGCGATGACCAGGATGTAGGACGAGATGCGCACTTCCTTGGGGATGAACCCCTTGCAACTGGAAACGAGCACGCTGGAGCAGCAGATTACGAAAAATGTGGCCCCGCTCATGGCCAGCGCGTTCTTGACGGTGTTGGTGACGGCCAGCGCCGGACACAGGCCCAGCATCTGGATCAGCACGGGGTTTTCCTTCCAGATGCCGCGAATCAGGTCCTGCGATGGTGTGGTTGTCCTCGGCATGCGAATGTCCCTACGGTTGGACCTCTGTGTCCGGAAGCCCCTGCTCCAGCACCGGCGCCCACTCCGCGACCGCGTTGTTGACGATCTGGATGACCGCCTTCGTGGAAATCGTGGCGCCGGTGATGGTGTCGATCTCCCCCGGTCTGCCCTTGCCGCTGCCGGGCTTGACCGGAATCAGAGGCGTTTGCGGGCGCGCGAAGAACTGGTCCACCCAGGCCTGGTCCTTGAAAATCTTGTCGCCGAGGCCAGGCGTCTCCTTGCTCTCCAGCACCTTCATGCCGGACACCGTTTTGCTCGCGGGATCGAAGCCGAGAATGACCAGGATGACGTCCTGGAAGCCGGATTCCCCGCGCGAGAAGGCCACGCCCACGGGGTCGCCCGAACCATCGTAGCCGGCATAAACGCGCCTGTAGTCACTCTCCTTGGCGCCTTCCGGCAGCATCGCCGAGAGCGCATCGTCGACCAGGTAAAAAGTGGTATAGCGCTCGGCATCCGGCAATACCTCGTAAACCGCCAGGCGCAGCTGCTCGGCCCGGTACGCGTCGATGATCGGCTTGGTGTGCTGGTTGACCATCGCGATCAGGATGCCGGCCAGGACACCAGCGACCGCCAGCGTGGCGATCAGGCGCAGCGTCGAGACTTTCTCCTCGACCGGCTCCTGCGATGCCGGCTCCGCACCCGGTGGGGTCACGGTCAGCGTGTCGGCCTGAACCTTCTCGTTCATGCCGAATCCCCCTTGCCCGCCCCGAGTTTGCGCGGTGGGCTGCCGAATTTGCGGGGCTGCGTCGCACGGTTGATGAAGGGCACCAGTGCGTTCATCAGCAGGATGGCATACATCACGCCTTCCGGCAGACCGCCCCAGACACGGATGACCACCACCAGCACCCCGATGCCGACGCCGAACAGCCAGCAGCCTTTGTTGGTGACCGGCGAGGTCACCATGTCGGTCGCCATGTAGATGGCACCGAGCATCAGGCCGCCGGAAAACAGCATGAACAGCGGCGGGAACTGCGAAATCCCGATCACGTAGAAGAACCCCGACAGCACGTAGACCGACACCAGAATACTGACCGGGATGTGCCAGTTGAGATGGCCGCGGAGCGCCAGGTACACGCCGCCGAGCAGCAGCAGGACCGCCGACGTTTCGCCGAGCGATCCGGCCGTGGTGCCGAACAGCAGGTCGTAGAGCGGGGTGATCACCGGCTCGTCCGCGAATTTCAGGTTGCCCAGCGGCGTCGCCTGGGTGGCCGCATCGACCGCCGGGCTCATGAACGGCAGCGCCAGGTTGTCACCCTGCAGGGTCCACCAGCTGTCCGGCGTGGCGGGCCAGGTCGTGATGGCCACCGGGAAGGCCGCCTGCAGGAATGCACGCCCGAGCAGTGCGGGATTGAAGATGTTCTGGCCCAGGCCACCGAATATGAGCTTGCCGAAGGCCATGCCGAACACACCGCCGAGGAACGCCATCCACACCGGGAAGCCGGGCGGGAGGGTGAGGCCAAGCAGCAGCCCGGTGATCATTGCGGAACCGTCCGCACGCGAGCTGCGGACGGCTCCGAACAGCCTTTCGGTGATCAGGCAGCCCGCCACGCTGGCCAGCAGCACCAGCAGGGCGCTCGGTCCGAAGAACCAGACTGACGCGGCGACCGCCGGAACCAGGCTGATGACCACCGACCACATGATCCGCGCGGTCGACTCCGCCGACCGGACCTTCGGCGAAGCAGTGACCCGGATGGTGGATTGGGTCATTGGCGGGCCAGCCTGCTCAGTTGCACCCTGGACATGGCAAACATCTGCGACAAGGGTATGTTGGACGGGCAGACATAGGAGCAGCAGCCGCACAGCATGCAGTCGTTAAGGTTCGCCTCCTCCGCCATCTCCTCGAAGCGCTCCACGCGCGCCAGGGCGCCCAGGAGCTGAGGATTCAGGAAGACCGGGCAGGCATCGATGCACTTGCCGCAGCGGATGCAGGGCAGGATATCCTGCCGCTTGCACTCGTCCTGCGACAGCACGAGGATTCCGCCGGTGGCCTTCAGCACGGGCACGTCCAGGGTGGCCTGGCTCTGGCCCATCATGGGGCCGCCGAACACGATCTCGGCCGCGTCCTCGGTCAGCCCGCCGCAGGCGTCGATGACGTCGCGGAGCCGGGTGCCGAACGGTATCACCCAGTTGCCTGGCTGCCGGATGCCGCGTCCCGAAACGGTCATGATGCGCTCGATCAGTGGTTGTCCTGTCTCGAAGATCCGCGCGACGTTGGCCGTGGTCGCCACGTTCTGCACCAGGGCCCCGACCGATGCGGGAAACTTGCCCGACGGCACCTCACGGCCGATCACCGCCTTGATCAGCATTTTCTCGGCGCCCTGCGGGTATTTGACTTTCAAGGGCTGCACCGAGACATCCAGGTCGGTCGGAGCGGTCTCCCGCATCACCTCGATGGCATCCGGCTTGTTCGCCTCGATCCCGATCACCGCCCGGCTGATGCCCAGGGCCCGCAGCACGATCCGGATACCCATGTGCACTTCCTGGGGCCGCTCGAGCATGGTGCGATGGTCAGAGGTCAGATACGGTT
The DNA here is from genome assembly GCA_041571375.1 of Lysobacterales bacterium. Lineage (GTDB taxonomy): Bacteria > Pseudomonadota > Gammaproteobacteria > Xanthomonadales > SZUA-36 > CALKKN01. Next base: position 17,402 of record JBFFUJ010000004.1, read on the forward strand.
CACACTCGCAACCGTTGACCATCAGCACCCCGATCGGCTGGTCCTCGGGCGGCCGGAGCTTGACATGCATCGGAAAGGCCGCGCCGCCGAGGCCGACGATTCCCGCCTTGCTGATCTCTTCGGACAGCTGTTCCGCCGGCACCTCGTCCCAATGCGGCACCAGGCGCGGTCGCTGCATCTGGGTGGAATGCGGATCGACGTCGATACGGATAGACGGCTGCATCGAGCCGCCGGGATGCGGCCAGTGCTCGATCGCCTTCACCATGCCCGACGCGGTGGCGTGCACCCTCGAAGAGACATATCCCGCCGCTTCGGCGATCACGTCGCCGCGTTCGACCCGGTCACCGGCCTTGACCATGGCCTTTGCGGGCGTGCCGATATGCTGCGAGAGGGGAAGGATCACTTCCCGCGGGAACGGCAGCCGCCGCGAGTGGATAGCCTCCGTCAGGTGCTTGTTCTCGGGGGGATGCACCCCGTGCCGGAATGTGAGTAGTTCGCGGGCACCCATCAGTTGAATGGCTCGGCTCGTTTGATCAGTTTGTCGAGGCCTTTCTCGTCAGGGTTCAGCGGCTCACCGGGGTGGATGATCGACGGCGCGCATTTTTCGGCGGCTTCCACCAGCTGCCGGAAAGTGCCCGCTCGAGGGTCCTTGATGTACGCCAGTCCGTCCTCGTTGTAGGCGAACATCTTGTTGTTGATGTTGGTGCACTCGTCGCAGGAGGTGCAGCGGATGGTTTCGATCCAGGGTTCGCTCGAGAACCCTTCCTCTTCTTCTTCGGCGACCTCCGCAGGCGCTGCGGCCGGCATGGCCTCCGCTGCCTCCGCCTCGGCCTCCGCGGTTTCCCCCGAAACTGCCGGGGCGCCTCCGAAGGCCACGCCCTGTGGCGCTTTGAAGGCCGGGCCCTTCCAGCTCTCGGCCTTTTCCAGCAGTTGCGCGACCGTTTCGTTGCCGTTTGCTCTCAGCAGGCCTTCGGCGATCTTGCGCGCAACCAGCACCGGGTATTGCGTGGTGAGCTGCGCAATCCTGGCCTCGTACTCGATCTTCAGGGCGGCCAGTTTATGCTCCAGTTTTCGTGATTCGGTCTCGCCGACCGCCTCGCGCATGTGCTGGGAAACTTCGAGACCCGCCAGTTCCTTGAGCAGAGCCCAGTAGCGCAGGCGCTCGTCGGCCAGGTCCACCAGTCCTCTTGAGACGCAGAGTTTGCCGAGCCGCCGATCGGCATCGACCGTGTAAATGAAGGGCGTTGCATCGGCGCGTTCGTCCCCGTCCAGATCGAGGAATTCGTGGAAGGGCATCAGTTCGGCTCCTTCCTCCGGTGCGCTGAAGTGCGACCGGAACCGCTCTTCGCCCAGTGCCCAGTCGGCGATGGTCAGCGGCAGGGTCATCCGCTGCTCCTCTCCCTGTTCGTCGACGTAAACCATCTCGTGGCTGGTCCAGCGGTCCTCGGGCGATGGGTTGCCCTCCAGGCTGAAACACTCGGAGAAGGTGGAGCCCTGATCCGGATCGAAGACGAGGTTGGGCACGGCGCGGCTTTCCAGCGCCAGGCGGGCGGCCTCGGGTGCGCTGTCCTGGGCGATACCCCATTCCCGCGGGCACGGCGCATTGAGGATGAACACCGCCGGTCGCCGCACCTGCAGGCCCCGGATGAGGTGTTTGAAAAGGTGCGAGGGGGTCGCCTGCGAGGACTGCATGACGAATGCATCACGGTGCGCCATCGAGATCAGCGCCAGTTCCTTGCGATACTCCTCCTTGCCCTTGCGCTCCCGCCCCGGCTCGGAAACGTCCGCTACCTGGCCTCTGAAACCGGCCGTGCAGCCCTGACCGCCACCGCTGGAACTGGCCTGCGTGTCCACCACCACGACGCGGATCGGTTTGCCTGAAACCATGACGCGGGAGAGGTTCTGGAACCCGATGTCCATCATCGCGCCGTCGCCGCCCACGGCGAACACGGGTGGGCACAGTGCGAACTCGTCGTCCGAGAATTGATGCCAGTCGAAGTTCGCGAACAGGGCCTCGTCGGACTCGGCATCGTAGCGGCCGGAACGCAGTTTTTCCGCGCGACGGACCGAGATGAAGCCATCCGCCATCTTGCGCATGTGCCCCTCGAACAGACCCACCGCCACGGACGGCGCATCCTGGAAGAGATGGCTGACCCAGGGGAAGGGATAAGGATTGAACGGGAAGGTCGCACCCCAGATCGATGTACAGCCGGTCGAGTTGGAGAAGCCCATCCGCGCCCGCCCGCGCCCGCTCGGTCCTTTCTCGTACCGCCACTTGAGGTCCTTGAGTTCCTCGATCGTTCGGTGCATGAGCGCCACGCGCTGCCTGGTCTGCTTTTCGACGGGTACTTCGAGGTCATCGGCCTCGGCCGACACGGTGGCCAGATCGGTGCCGGAGATCAGCAGTGCGCGGGCCTGTTCATCCAGCTCCCCGATCAGCCGGTCCAGTTCGGCCACATGTTGCTTCACGCGCGGCGCCATGACCGCGTTCACTGCGGACAGCACCAGGTGGATGGCGGTTTTTTCGCCACAGCCCATGCAGGCATTGTCGCCCCCGAGCATGGACAGGTAATTGCTCTGCTTGAGCAGCAGGGACGGCATCACGCCGATGCTGTCCTCGATGCTGGAAATCCGGATGTAGCTGTCGTCCGTCTCGGGCAGGTTACGCCAGAGCCTCCAGTTCGCCTCGAGCGTGTCCTGCATTTCGTCCGTCTGTGGCACGCTGATCAGGGCGCCGTCGTCGCAGACGGCCACGCAGACATCGCAGCCTTTACAGGTTTCCGGATTGACGGTGATCGACAGCAGGCCGCCCGTGCCTTTCTTTTCGGACTCCGGCAGTTCAAAAAAGGGCGCTGTCCGGGCCAGCGGGAATGCCGCCAGCGCCGCCTGCACCTGCTGGAACTCCACGTCGATCTCGGCGCGTCGCTCCTCGTTCCACTTCGATTTTTCGGCCACGCTCTCGTAAGCCTGGGCCAGCACGGCGCCGAAGCTCTCGAACGGCCCCGCAGCCACGATTTTGCGTGACTCGGTACCGAGATGCCGGACAATCGGCGTCAGCCGGGACAGTGGGTTCTGCGGCGAGGAGACCGTCCTGATCGCAGCATCGATGACCTCGTCGATCGTGCTGACGACGCCCGGAATGGCCGAGTCGGGGCACTGCACCCAGCACTTGCTGCAGCCAGTGCACTTTTCCGGAACGAATTGCGGAACCAACTGGCGCACGGACGACATGTCGCGCATCGTCGAAGTGGCTGCGGGGATCGCACTGATGGCCGTGAAGGGATCGGCAAGCACGTCGTTCCCGGTCTTGTACAGCGCGCAGACCTGGTCCCAGAACTGGCCCTGGTTGCCTACACCCTGGCCCGCCTCGGCGCCGGACATGGCGACGGGTATCAAAGGGATCTTCGCGGCCCGCCCCTCGTCGCCCAGGTCGGCCAGGTCCAGCGGTCGAACTTCGTCGAAGCCGCGCAACAGAACGTGCAGGTCATCCTCGACGGCCGCCGCATCACGCTGTCCGAAACGCCCGGCGAGACGCTCGCGCAGCGCTTCGAACAGGCGGTCGCGGGTGAGTCCCTTGCGGCCAACCAGCGAAGCCGCATTGAAGAAAGCGCCCATGAACGCCAGGCCCTGCATGCGGTAACGCGCGGCAGGTTCCGGGGCTTCCGCCCGGGCGATGCCGATGGCGTCGACACGGCAGACCCTGATTTTGCGCTCGCGGATGGTCCACTGTGCAGTCTGCGGCAGGCTGTTCCAGAACTCCGCCCCGGCAAGATCACTCTGCAGGATCAGGACGCCGCCTTCGCGCATGCCGGCCAGGGGATCGGAGTGCAGGAACACGTTCGGGTCGTGCGCCATCACCAGGTCCACGTGCTGCAGTTCGCAATTGAGCCGCAAGGGCTCGGTCGAAAGGATGCCGGAATAGGTGGCCGGCTGCCCGCGCTTTTCGCGGCCATGCCGCGGATAGGCCTTGACGTGCATGCCGAACAACTCGGCGGCGGTGGTCATCAGGTCGTCACCGGCACCGATGACGTCCCAACCACCGATCGAATGGATGCGCAGCTCGATGGAATCTTCGGGGTTCAGATTCAGGTCACCGGCCGACGGCAGCGCCAGCTTGGCGACATGCGGGTAATCCGCGAGGATCTTCTCCTGCCAGATTTCGACCTTCGGCAGCGGCGTTTCCTTGTGGATGAACTCGATACCGAGATAGAAGCGCCGCTGCCGCGCGCTTTCCTCCAGCATGTTTTCCACCGCAGCGACGATGTCTCCGGGCTGCAGATCCCGCCCGCCGAGGCCGAAGCAGCCGGAATACAGGTCCGGGACCTCGTCGCCCGCCAAAGCCGCCAGACCCGGATACGGTAACGCCGTCTCAACGCCGGCCTTTTTCTTTCTGCGTCCCCGCTTTGCAGCCCCGTTGGTCGCCCGGCCGTTCTCCACTGCCTGACCCATCGCCGAACGGATTTCGCGGACCATCGGCAGTTCCACTGCCAGCGGCTGATCCGTTCGTTCCAGAACGACCACGCCCTTCTTTCCGGCAAGCATGCGGGTCACCAGGTCGGCCGGGAAAGGCCGGAACATCACCAGATTGAGCACCCCGACTTTCAGGCGCCGCTTATCCCGCAGGTAATCGGCAACCGCTTCCGCGTTGCCGATGACCGAACCCTGGCCCGCGATTACATAATCCGCATCTTCGAGACGATAGCCCATCACTCGCGCGTAGCTGCGACCGGTGAGCGCTGCGTATTCATCGAAAGCCCGATCCGTCAGGCCGGCAATATGGTCGAAGTAGAACGGCCTCTGCGCCGCCACGCCCTGAGCGTAGGATTCCTGGTTCTGGACCACGCCGAGGCTGGACGGGTAATCGAAATCAAAGAGTTCAGGGATGCGCCGGCGGCGTTCGCCGAACACGGCCCGCTGGGCCGCGGTGGGCGTGTCGATGAGGTCGGCGGGGCTCCCCAGATACTGCTGGATCAATCCGCGCTCAGGCTGGCGATATGACTCGATCACGTGGCTGGTCTGGAAACCGTCCTGAGCGCAGATACCGGGGTTCAGGGACAGCTCGGCAACGCGGTGTGCCACCAGATTCAGGTCGGCCACGCTTTGCACGTCCCTGGCGAACAGCTGGAAAAAACCGGTGTCATCGACCGCGTGGTAATCGTCGTGGCCGGCGTGGATGTTCAGCGAATGCTTGGTCATCGCGCGGCACGCCACGTTCAGCACGTAGGTCAGCCGCTTGCCGACAGCCGCGTACAGCGACTCGTGCATGTACGCCATACCCTGCCCGCTGGAGAAATTGGTCGCCCGCAGGCCCACCATGCTCATGCCGGCCGTTACGCCAGCCGCGGCATGTTCCCCCTCGGGCTCGAAGGAGATCAGGCTGCGCCCGTTGACGTTCCTCACACCCGCCGCAGCCGAAGAGACCCAACCCTCGCCCATTTTCGTGGCGGGCGTGATGGGATAGGCCCCTGACGCCTCGCTGGCGGCGGTTTCCATGGCCAGGACGGCCGAACTGCCATCGCCAGTCGTCAAAACTCCGGGAAACCGGGCCTGACCCTCGCTTGGCTTCATACGGCTCGTCTCTCCAGCGCTATCGCGCTTTCTGCAAATTGCTGGCCCTCGACCCACACAATGGCGTTAGTGGGACATCGCGACACCGCCTTCGGCTCCGCCAGGGCAATCTTGTCGTAGTCGATGACAGCCAGGTTGTCGACCATCTCGATCAGGCCCGGCGCGGCATCGGCGACGCATTTTGTGCAGGCGTTGCAAGCCACGCTGCACATCTCTTCGGCGTCGTCCCCGTGCAGCAGATTGCGGCACTGCACGATCAGCTTGTGGTCCAACGGCATCAGAACGAAGAGGTCTTTGGGGCAGGTCTCGACGCAATCGTTGCAGGCCGTGCACCGCTCCGGAATGACCACCGGCAATTCGTCCTCGTTCATGTAGATGGCGTCGAGCAGGCAGACCCGCTCGCAATCCGCCAGCCCGAGGCAGCCCCAGGTACAGCCCTTGCCGCCACCGGCCACGGCCGCCGCCGCCTTGCAGGTCGCGAAACCCGAGTAATCCGCTTCCCGGTGCGCCTCGTCCTTGCCGCCGGCGCACAGCAGCCGTGCGACGCGCTTGTTCGCCTCGCCGGCGTCCACGCCCAGAAAACCGGCCACGTCCTCGACGTCCTCGGGCCCCATGACCGTGCAGTCCGAAGGCTGCTGGCTGCCGGCCACCAGCGCCTCGGCAAATGCCCGGCAGCCGGGTTGCGAGCAGGCTCCGCAGTTGGTGCTCGGCAACATTTCCTCCACGCCGACAATGCGCGGATCCTCCCAGACCCGAAACCGCTTGTTCACCAGCGAGATGACGAAGCCGAAGAACAGCCCAACGCCGCCGAGAATCAAGGCCGAGTCGAGAATGGGGATACCGGTCATCTCTCGCTTCTAGCTGCCGCTCGCCAGGTCGGCCTGACTCAGCAGCCAGGCGGAAAGCTTGCCGGCCGGATCGGAGGCTGCCTCGCCCGTCGGCGTCGGCACGACCGACAGGGTTTCGAGCAGGGCATGGTCCTCGGCCTGCTGGGCCGCACTGATCCCGCCAATGGCGCGCTTGCGGATTTCCTTCGGAAATGTCAGGGAAACGAAGCGCTCGTAAGTGGTCTCCCCGGCCGCCGGATCGTGGACGAAACTTACCGCGTCGTCGGGCATCAGGGCCGCCACGGCCGTGCCTTCGAATGCGGCGAAGGCTTCCAGAGCTGCGTCACCGGTCTCCTGCTGCACGAACACGCCGGGCGAAATGACGCGAGACAGCGCCGCGGCGGGCGCGTCGCCGTCGACGGTGAACACCATCTTCATTGCCCCGTCGAGAAAAGGAACCACTGCCGCCGGCGTGAAGGCCGTACCCGGCAGTTCGATCACCAGACCGGGCGCCAGCGACCGTTCCGAACGGCTCCACCGGGCAAACTCGTAGCGTTCCAGGAGGCCGGAGTGCTCGTCATCGCGGTACTTACCCCGCTGAGCCAGTTCGACCACGTGGGCCGCCGCAAAGGCGCGGCCGATCTGTGCCAGCCGCTCCGCCACCTGTGCACCGAGGTCCTGGCCGGGTTCCACGCTCAGCACGAACAGATCGTCCCCCAGCGCCAGCAAGGCGTTCAGGACTTCCTGAGCAGCGCGCGTGGGGGCCTCGGCGCCCTCAGCGATACGCCCGGTCTGGGGCGTGAAGGCGGAGAAACGCTCCACGTTGACCCTGCCCCTGGCAAAAAAGCCGAGCGCGGCGGTCTGGTCGTTGTCGGCATCTCCGGACCCGGCCAACAGACCCCGCACCTCTTCAGTTGTTTTCGCCACAGCCGCCTGGAATCGGTCGATGCGGCGACGGACGCCGTCCAGGGCCATGCGTTTCCTGTCTTCAGACGGCATAGCGCTCGAATACCTCGTTCATGCGTTTGACTTTTTCCTCGGCCGAAACCGCGGGCACGGCCCGGACTTCCTCGTACACGGGCAGGCTGTCGTCCCGGAAGAAGACACCCAGCCGCAGCATGTCGGTGCGGCGTGCCAGGGAGCGGGCCTCGTCCAGGTTCTTGGGGTTGTGGATCCGGCGATGCGTATACACCTTTTCCAGCCCGGGGGGATCAACACCGTCCTCGTGCACCAGCATTTCCGTAGTGTCCGGGTTCTTCACCTGGTCCTGGAACACGTCCGGCGTGAACTTGGGGCAGCGCTGCAGGACGCGGATGAAGGAGAACCCGGGGTGGTCGTAGGCGGCCTGCAGGGTCGCATACAGGTGGGCTGGCACCCAGTCCGCCGTCTGCGCGACGAAGGACGCGTTGGACACGCCCAGCGTCGCCTGCAGCGGATCGAGCGGCGGCAGCTGAGCGCCACGCGGCGAAGTCATCGACGCATAGCCCAGCGGCGTGGTGGGCGATGTCTGGTTCTTGGTCAGACCGTAGATGTTGTTGTCGAGCATCATCACGACCATGTCCGCGTTGTAGCGTATCGCGTGGATCCAGTGACCGGCACCGATCGAGATACAGTCGCCGTCGCCCGTGACCACGAACACGTCCAGCTCGGGCCGGGCGAGCTTGACGCCGGTCGCCAGCGGCAGCGCGCGGCCGTGGATGCCGTGGAAACCATAGGCATTGACATAGTGGGGGAAGCGGCTGGAACAGCCGATACCCGAGACGAAGCACATTCTTTCCGGCACCAGCTGTTCCTTGGCCAGCAGGCGCTTGATCGCGTTCAGCGCGCCGAAGTCGCCGCAGCCGGCACACCATTTCCCGGGGCGCCGCTGATAGTCATCAGCGTCGAGGCAGATGCTGGCATCGGCTTCGAGATCGAGTAGGGACAGGGCCAGACTGCTCATGATTGCTCTCCTTCCGCAGTGCTTTTCGATCGCTCGAGTTTCGCAATGATGTTGTTGTAGATCTCCCTCGGCCGCAACGGCTGTCCCGGGCAACTGGTCCAGCAGTCGATGTCGATCAGGGTTTGTGCGCGCAGCAGCCAGGCGAGCTGGCCGTAACGGCGGGTTTCCTCGGTGATGTACGGGTCGCCGACGGTATCGGAGTAATTGATCTCCACCGTCATCACGTTCCTGAACTTGCTGAAGATTTCCTTAAGCCCCGGTTCCAGCGGCGACAGGAAGGTCAGCTGGCAGGCCGAGACCTTGTGCCCCTCGGTGCGAGCGCGGTCCACGGCTTCATCGATGGCGCCCTGGGTCGACCCCCAGCCGACCACCAGCAGATCCCCTTCCTCGTCTCCGTGCACGGCCGGCGGCATCAGCGTGGACTGGAACACTGCCAGCTTGCGGCTGCGCATGCGCATGCCGCGCTCGTTGCTGGACGGGTGGTAGGAGACCAGGCTGTCCTCGTCATGCGCCAAACCGGTCACCGTGTGTGCGCCACCCGGCATGCCCGGAATGATACGCCGGGACATGCCGGTCTCCGGATCCCACTCGTAGGGGCGCATCCCTTCGGGCACCGGAGTCTGGTCGATCGGACCCTGCTGCCAGCGGATGTCCAGCTCCGGACGCGTAAACTGCTGCACACCGGTGGCCAGGTTGGCATCGGTGAGCACGATCACGACCGTGCGGAAGGTCTCCGCAATGCGCCGCGCCGTGACCATGGAATGGAAGCACTCCTCGATCGAGCGCGGCGCGATGACCACGCGCGGCGCATCGCCGGGCTGGCCGTACAGCGAGGACAGCAGGTCGGACTGCTCGACCTTGGTCGGCAGACCGGTCGACGGCCCGCCGCGCTGCACGTCCAGCACTACCAGCGGTACCTCGACCATGATGGCCAGCGCGATGAATTCGGTCTTCAGCGCCATGCCGGGGCCCGACGTAACGGTCAGGGCGACCTTGCCGGCGTACGAAGCGCCGATCGCCACGCCGGCGGCGGCAATCTCGTCTTCGGCCTGGTGCACGATGCCGCCGAAATCCTCGATGATTTCGGCCAGTTCGTGCGAGACCGAGGTGGCCGGCGTGATGGGATACATCGAGCACAGCTCCATGCCGGCCGCGATCGCGCCCAGGCCGCAGGCCTGATTACCGTTCATCACGAGGCGCTTTTCCTCCGAGGGCACTGACGGGATGTCGAACTGGAAGTCCAGGTTCTCGCGCGCCCAGGCCATGCCGCTTTTGACCAACTCGATGTTGGAGTCGATGATCTTCTGCGACTTGAAGCGGAAGATGTGCGCGATCTGCTTTTCGACGACCGAAAGGTCGCGCTGGTAGATTTCGGTCAAAAGGCCCAGCGCGAACATGTTCTTGCCGTGGCTGGGATTGTCGACGATCTTGAGCGTCTCCTCCTCGATCGGCACGCCGATGAAGCGATAGTTCTTCGAGGACATCTCCTCCATCGCCTCTGCGTATTGCTTGCGAATGAATTCGTCCTCGTGGTTTTCCCAAACCGACTCCTGCAGGATGATGCAGTCGTCATTCAGTGATTCGAGCCGATGGCGCGACAGCAGCACCTGCTCGTTGAAGGCAATGGCGAGCTTGGACTGGTCTCCCCAGTTGGTGACCTTACCGGTTCCAAAACGAATGATATTGCCCGACGTACTGGTAACCGTGTGGTGCGGCGGTTCGATTTCCGCCGGGATGATCTCCACCGTCCACACACCATTGCCCATCTTGGCGCAGGTCTGGCCGAAGATCTGGGCGCACTTTTGCGCCCCTTCACCGGAATTGGTGATGATTTCGACCGTGTGTTCGGCGACTTTCGTGATGTTCAGGTTCTTCGTTGCCACGCTGCTCAATGTCTCACACTCCGCTCGGCAGAAGCTAATAATGCATTTTTCGGCGATAATTTTACGGCCAACTTTATCGATATGAAAATGAAGGGAACTTGGCCTAAATCAATTAAATTGCACAAAGCCTAATACATGGGGGACACGATTCCGAAAACCGCAGTCCGGCCAGCGCCGGAGCGGTCGAATATACACCCAAAACAGTCGGTTGACCCGGGGTTTCTCGCACCCCGGCGGGGCCTCTCGACAACAGACGGAAGACGAGGCCGGACCGCCGGGCAGCTGACGCGGGAAAATCTCCGCGCAATTCCGATGAAAGAGTCCCGCAGGGCCCCGCCGTCGACCGAGACGCAATCACCTTGATCGAGGTTTTCAGGCACCTGTTTCGCAGGGCGCAGGCGCTGCGTCTGGATCGTCCAGACAGGCTGGGTTTGCGGAAATACCGGCCTCAGAGAAGCGGCTCCAGCGCGCTCCAGACCTGATCCAGGATGATGGGCTGGGCTGCAGCCGTGGGATGAATTCCATCCGCCTGCATCATGCCCGGCTCGAGGGCGATCTCCTGCAGCACAAACGGGAGCAGCACCACTTCGTACCGCTCCGCCAGCTCGCTGTAAGCACCGTTGAACTTTTCCGTATAGCTTCGGCCATAATTCGGAGGGATGCGCATCTCCGCGAGCACGACGCGGGCGCCGGCTGCCTGGCTCTGCTCGATCATCGCAGCCAGGTTATCGCGGGTGACTTCGAGCGGCAGGCCGCGCAGGCCGTCGTTACCGCCGAGTTCCAGGATGACGATGGCGGGCTGCTGCTTTTCGAGCAGCCGCGGCAGGCGGGACAGCCCTCCCTGGGTCGTCTCGCCGGTAACGCTCGAGTTGAAAACGCGGTAAGGGTGACCATGTTGATCCAGACGCTGCTGCAACAGGCTGGGCCACGCTTCGCCCTGTTCCATGCCGTATGCAGCGCTGAGACTGTCACCCACGATGACAATGGTCGCCTCATCCGCGGCAAGGGCCGTGGACAGCAGGGAAAGCAGCAACAACAGCCATCTGAACCTGGAAATCATGAACACCTCTGAACGCGAAAAGCCCGAAACCGTCCTCAGGGCCGAAGCCCTCAGCAAGCAGGTTACCAGTCCTGAAGGCCCGCTCACCATTCTGGATCGGGTGAACCTGGAGGTCCATCGCGGCCAATCGATTGCCATCGTGGGTGCCTCGGGAGCCGGTAAGTCTACCCTGCTGGGACTGCTGGCCGGGCTGGATGTTCCCACTGAGGGGCGTATCTGGTTGCAGGACGCCGAAATCACGGCACTGGATGAAGACGGGCGTGCGGCGCTCCGCGCGGACAATGTCGGCTTCGTGTTCCAATCCTTCCACCTGATCGCTTCGCTGACCGCCCTGGAAAATGTGATGCTGCCGCTCGAGCTGGCCGGCGCGGACCAGGCCAGGCCGGCCGCGCTCGATGCGATTCGAAGAGTCGGCCTGGAGCCGCGCAGAAACCACTATCCTCACCAGTTGTCCGGGGGTGAGAAGCAGCGCGTGGCGATCGCCCGCGCTTTCGTGGTCCAGCCCGCGGTCCTGTTCGCCGATGAGCCGACCGGAAACCTCGACAACCGGACCGGAGCGCACGTAATCGACCTGTTGTTCCGCATGAACGAAGATGCCGGCACCACACTCCTGCTGGTCACCCACGACCTGGGCCTGGCCGAGCGCTGCGACCGGATCCTGTTCATGGATGCAGGGCGCATCGAGCGCGAATCCGGCCGGAGCGCAACCGCTTGAACCCGCGGCACACAAGCGCCCTGCGCCTGGCCTGGAAGCTCCTGACCCGGGACTGGCGGGCGGGCGAGCTGACCGTTCTCGCCGCCGCCCTGTTGGTGGCCGTGGCCGCGATGACCGGTGTGGCCTTTCTGACCGACCGCGTCGCACAGGCGGTGGAAATGCGGGCGGCGGAGTCCCTGGCCGCGGATCTTCGGCTGGCCTCGACCCGGCCCATCAGCGACGAGTATGCGACGCTGGCGGCAGCCGACGGCCTGCATACGGCCCGCGTCGACAGCATGCCCAGCGTGGTCTTTGCCGGAGAGGCCAATACACTGGCCGCGGTGCGTGCGGTGACCTCGGGTTACCCCTTGCGGGGTCGTCTCAAGACCTCCGAGCGTCTGCTCGGCGAGGTCCGGGGCACCGACGCCGTCCCGGCGCCGGGCGAAGCCTGGGCGGCTCCGCGCCTGCTGGCGCGCCTCGGCGCGGATACCGGGACCGAGATCGAGGTCGGCGGAGCCAGGCTGCGCGTGTCTCGCGTGCTGGATTTCAGGCCCGACGAGGGCTGGAGCTTCGTCGACCTGGCCCCGACGCTCCTGCTGAATCGGGCGGACCTGGCGCGCACCGAATTGATCCAGCCGGGCAGCCGGGTGTCCTACCGGATGTTGTTCGCAGGGGACCGTGGCGACATCGATGCATTCAAAAAGCGGCTGGAGCAGCGCATCGCCGACGGCGAACGCCTCAGCGACATTCGCGACACCAATCCGCAGATTCGCTCGTCGATGGATCGCTCAGGACGCTTCCTGAACCTGGCCTCACTGGTTTCCGTGCTGCTCGCCGCGGTGGCCGTCGCCATGGCCGCGAGACGTTATTCGCACCGGCACCGCGATCGCATCGCCCTGCTGAAATGCATGGGCGCCGCCGAATCGTTGCTGCTGCGCAGCAATGTCTGGCAGTTGCTGATCCTCGCCGCAGGGGGCGGCATCCTGGGCTCCGTACTGGGCTTCGCAGCGCAGCTGGGCCTGGCTTGGCTGATGCGCGATCTCATCGGGCAGAACTTGCCCGCGCCGGGCCTCGCGCCCGCGCTGCTGGGGATGGTCACGGCGTTCAGCGTGCTGGCCGGATTCGCCCTGCCCGACCTCGCGCAGATGGGCAAGACGCCCCCGCTGCGGGTGCTGAGGCGCGATCTGGAGCCGCCCCCGCTGCGCTATGGAGCCAGCTGGCTCGCCGGCGTGCTGGCCGTGCTGGCACTGCTCCTGTGGATCATGCAGGACACGCGCCTGGTTCTGACCATCTTTGCGGGCACGGCGGCCACCTTCGTCGCACTGGGCGCCACGGGCGCTTTACTGGTCCGGTCGCTCCGCGGATTCCGCGGCGCCGCCGGCGTGGCCTGGCGTTATGGCCTGGCCAATATTGCGCGCCGGGGCCGCGAAAGTGTCGTTCAGGTGGTGGCTTTCGGACTGGGCATGATGGTGCTGCTGCTCCTGTCCACCGTACGGACCGATCTGATGACCACCTGGCGCCAGAGCCTGCCGGACAACGCGCCCAATCAGTTCCTGATCAACATCCAGCCGCAGGAAACCCCGGGCATGGCCGCCTTCCTGCGCGAACGGGGCATCGAGGCTCCGCGTTTCGTGCCTCTGGTGCGCGCCCGCCTGACGACGATCAATGGACAGGACGTCACCCAGATGACTTTCGAGGACC
>JBFFUJ010000005.1:0-27428 GCA_041571375.1 Lysobacterales bacterium
CATGATCACGTTCGAGCACGTCAGCAAGCGCTATCGCGATGGGGTTACGGCCCTCCAGGACGTCAACTTCCACCTCGACCCCGGCGAGATGGTGTTTCTCACCGGGCATTCCGGAGCCGGCAAAAGCACCTTGCTGCGGTTGGTGCTGATGCTGGAGCGTGCGACCCGCGGACAGGTGATCGTGGAGGAGCGGAACCTGTGCCGGACGCCGTCTCGCCTGGCCCCCCAGGTGCGTCGTCGCATCGGCATGATCTTCCAGGATCACCGACTGCTGACCGAAAAAACTGTTTTCGATAACGTGGCCCTGCCGCTGCTGATCGCCGGTATCCGCTATTCCGACATCCGCAAGCGTGTGCGCGCAGCGCTCGACAAGGTGGGTCTGCTGAGCAAGGAAAAATCGTGGCCTTTGATGCTGTCCGGCGGGGAGCAGCAGCGGGTCGGAATCGCCCGCGCCATCGTCGGAATGCCACCGCTGCTGCTGGCCGATGAACCGACGGGCAATCTCGATCCGGAACTTTCCCAGGATCTGTTCCGCCTGTTCCGCCAACTCAACGACCAGGGCGTAACGGTGATGATCGCCAGCCACGATCTCTCGTTGATCCGGTCCATGGGGCAGCGGGTGCTGGTCCTCTCCCAGGGCCGCATGATTGACGACATCCCGGGGTCCGCCCTGGCCGGTGCAACGCCGTGAGCCTGCGGAGCGTCCGCCGCACCATTCGGGCCTGGGGGCGGCAGCAGCTGTACAGCTTCTTTTCCAGCCTCGGGACCTTGGTCAGCCACCGCCTGGCTTCCCTCGTGACCGCACTGGTCCTGGGCATCGCGATGATGCTGCCCCTGGGCCTGTTCGTGACCGTTGCGAATCTGCACGCCGTCGACCTGCAGCAGGAAGACTGGGGCACCCTCACGGTCTTTCTGGAACCCGGGGTCGGCGACGAGCAGGCCCTGGAGCTGGCCAGGCGCATCGAGCAAGAACAGGGCGCGGTGGTCATAGCGGTTTCCCCCGATCAGGGGCTGCAGGAATTTCAGCAGGCCTCCGGATTTGGCCAGGCGCTCGAATTATTCGAGGAAAACCCGCTGCCCTGGGTGCTGCAGGTCAGACAGCCCGGGGACGACGCCACGTCGCTGGAAGACCGGATCAGTGCCCTCAGCGCCTGGATCGGCGAGCGGCAGGGTGTCGCCGCCATCGAAGTGGATTTCAAATGGCTGCAGCGCCTTTCCAGCCTGCTGGCGCTGGGCGATGCCTTCGTCAAATTGCTGTCGGTGCTGTTCTCGCTGGCCGTGATCGTGGTCGTGGCCAACACCATACGGCTCGACGTCGCCAACCGGGCCAGCGAAATCGAGGTGCTGCACCTGGTTGGGGCCAGCGGCGGGTTCATCCGGCAGCCATTCATGTACCTGGGATTCTGGTACGGCTTGCTCGGGGCGATGCTGGCTCTGGTGCTGATGAGCCTGTGCCTTGCTTATCTCGAGTATCCCCTGGCGCGACTGACGGACGCTTACGGCAACGCCTTCGAGCTGCGCGGCCTCGACCTGCGGGGAGGGCTGCTGGTGCTGGCAGCCGGCAGTCTGCTGGGGCTGCTCGGTGCCTGGATGTCGGTACAGCGTTATCTTCGCCAGTTCCGGCTCGAGGAGTCCCGCGTTCGCGGCTGAGCCCACAAGCAGGCCAGCGCATTTCAACCCGTTGATTCCATTGCCTGCTTGCGGGTTGAACCTCCAATTCGGCGCAGTGTCTAACCCGGCAGTTGAGATTGGATGGCAGTCGAGACGAGGTTGCAGCGCTGTGGCCCCGAGAGGGGTTGTTGCGCTGTTAAAGCAGGCAAAATGTGTTAACCTAGCCCGCTGCCCAGGAGGATTCATGAGCAAAGATTTGGTACCAAGCCACTTGTTGGTCCCGGCCGGAACAGGCAGCCTGGACGCCTACATCCAGGAGGTCAACAAGATCCCGGTTCTCACGCTGGAGGAGGAACAGGATCTGGCCCGGCGATTTCGGGATCAGGGAGAACTCGAAGCAGCCCGCCGCATGGTTCTGGCCCACCTGCGTTTCGTGGTCCATGTAGCCAAAGGTTACACAGGCTACGGGCTCGCGCTCGGCGACCTGATCCAGGAAGGCAATATCGGACTGATGAAGGCCGTGAAACGGTTTGATCCGGACCATGGCGTTCGGCTCGTTTCCTTCGCGGTACACTGGATCCGGGCTGAAATGCACGAATTCATCCTGCGCAATTGGCGCATTGTCAAGGTGGCGACCACCAAGGCGCAGCGCAAGCTGTTTTTCAACCTGCGCAAGTCCAAGAAGCGGATTGGCTGGCTGAGCCACGATGAGGTGCAGGCCGTGGCCAAGGATTTGGGGGTCAAGCCGGAAGTGGTCATGGAAATGGAATCGCGGCTGTCGGGGCAGGATGTCGGCTTCGATCTGCCGGACTCCGATGATGATGCGCCTTTCGTCGCGCCGGTGGCCTACCTCGAGAGCAACACCGCTGATCCTGAAAGCGATTACGAAGCCGAGGACTGGACCGAGCACAACAACAGCCTGCTGTACGCGGGGCTCGAAGAGCTTGACGAGCGCAGCCAGGACATCATCCGCAGCCGTTGGTTGCAGGATGAGAAGATGACACTGCAGGAACTGGCTGACCGCTACGAGGTGTCGGCGGAGCGGATTCGTCAGCTGGAAGCCAATGCCTTGCGAAAGATGAGGGCGTCAATCACCGCCTGAATCCGCACATCGCCAAGTCATTCGAACGGCCTCCCAAGCGGAGGCCGTTTTCGTTTGGAGGGAAGACCATGCAGAAAGACAATGCCGGGCAATGGGTGGTCATGAAGTTCGGCGGCACCAGCGTCAGTTCGGTGGACTGCTGGGACACGATCCGTGAACAGGCGCGTCAGCACCTCGGACAGGGCAGGAAAGTCCTCGTGGTGGTCTCGGCCCTGACGGGCGTGACCAACCTGCTCAGCCGTCTGGCCGATGGCATCGACCCGGCTGAAAAAGAAGCGATCGGAGCGGAACTGGGCGACCGGCACGAGCACCTGATTGCGGCCCTGAAGGTGCAGCCCTCGGAACGCTACTCGAGTTACTGGGGGAGCCTGGCGGAGCAATTGGGGCAGGCGGGAGCGAAAATTGACGATGCGCGACGGGCCGGCCTGCTGGCGCACGGCGAATTGCTGTCCAGCTGCATTGGACACCAGGCGCTGCGCGCCGGGGGTATGGAGGCGATCTGGCAGGATGCGCGTGACCTTTTGCGGACCTTGCCGGCCACCTCCGATGTTCTGGCCGCTCGCTGCGGTGACCAGGCGGAACCCGAACTCGCGGAACGGCTCGCGGCCGAGGGGAGCCTGCACATCACGCAGGGCTTCATCGCATCGGGCCCGAACGGGCAAACCTGTTTGCTGGGCCGGGGCGGATCGGATACCTCCGCGGCTTATTTCGCCGCCAGGCTGTCCGCCGAAGCCCTGGAAATCTGGACCGACGTGCCCGGCATCTTCAGCGCGGACCCGCGGGTCGTTCCCGATGCGCGCCTGCTGAACCGCCTGAGCTACAGCGAGGCCCAGGAACTCGCCTCCATGGGGGCCAGAGTCCTGCATCCGCCGAGCATCCAGCCGGCGCGGCGCCACGGCATACCGGTCTGCATCAAGGACACCAACCGGCCGACGCAGCCGGGTACCCGGATCATTGCCCGCTCGCCGCGCGAGGAAGCCCAGGTCAAGGGCGTGGTCAGCCGTGACAACGTGACCGTGATCACGATGGATGAACCGGCCATGTGGCATCAGGCCGGCTTCCTGGCCGATGCGTTCGCCGTGTTCAAGCGCCATGGATACTCGGTGGACCTCGTCTCGACCTCGGAGGCGACCGTGACGGTGAGCCTCGATCCGCAGGTGCCGGCGCATTACGATACCGGCCGGCTGTCGGACTTCATCACCGATCTCGAGCAGCTGTGCCGGGTGACCGTGCACAACGGCTGTGTTTCGATCAGTCTGGTCGGAAACGCGATCCGGACGATCCTGGGTCGTCTTTCGGCCGCGCTCGACGTGTTCCAGGATCGCCATGTTCACATGGTGACCCAATCTGCCAACGACCTGAATCTCACCCTGGTGGTCGATCCCGATCACGCCCTCAGCCTGGTACGCAAGCTGCACCAGTTGCTCATTTCCTCACAGGCCGACAGCCGACCTGAATTCGGTCCGAGCTGGGCCGATCTGGCGCGCGAAATGGAGCCGGCCGACATTTCCGAGCCGTGGTGGGTCGGCCAGGCGGATCGGTTGTGCTCGCTGATGGACGGCCGGGAGAACGCCTACGTTTACGACCTCGCGACGGCTCGCGCGGCGGCGCGGCGTCTGCGCGAACTGCGGTCGGTCGACCGTCTGTTGTATGCGATCAAGGCCAATGATCATCCGGAGTTGCTGCGGGCTCTGGCCGGGGAAGGCATGGGATTCGAGTGTGTCTCGATGGCCGAGGTGGAGCACGTGCTGGACTGCGTGCCGGATGTGGGGCCCGAGGATCTCCTGTTCACACCCAATTTTGCGCCGCGCGCCGAGTATGCGGCGGCGCTCCAGCGCGGTGTCCAGCTGACCGTCGACAACTCGTGGGTGGTGCAGCAGTGGTCGGAGATGTTCAGCGGACACGACATCTTTCTGCGCCTCGACCTCGAGGCGGGCTACGGGCATCACAAGAAAGTGATCACCTCGGGCGTGGATTCGAAATTCGGCATTTCCCTCTCCCACCTGGATGAGGTCCGCCGCACCCTCCGGGCACACGGTGCCCGCGTGACCGGTCTGCATGCCCACACCGGCAGCGGCGTGAGCAATGCGGACGTGTGGCGCGAGCAACTGGACCGTTTTCTCGAGGTGCTGCCTCAGTTTGAGGATGTTCGCGTGGTCGATCTGGGTGGCGGCCTCGGCGTACCGGACCGCCGTGGAAAACCGGGTTTCGATCTGACGCGTCTGGACGACTCGCTGGCCGAGGTGCTGGCAGACCACGAGGTCCGACTCTGGCTGGAGCCGGGCCGCTATCTGGCTGCGGAATGCGGTGTGCTGCTGTCCCGTGTCACGCAATTGAAGAGCAAGGGCCAATACAACTATCTCGGCATCGGCACCGGCATGAATTCGCTGATTCGCCCAGCGCTGTACGGCGCCTACCACGACATCGTCAACCTGAGTCGCCTGCGTCAGAAGGCCGATCAGCATTACCGTGTCGTGGGGCCGATTTGCGAGTCGGGCGACGTGCTGGGCGAGGGCCGGATGCTGCCCGTGAGCGAGGAGGGTGACGTCATCCTGATCGCCAATGCGGGCGCCTACGGCCGGGTGATGTCGTCCCACTACAACCGGCGCAGTCCGGCCGAGGAACTGATACTGCAGTAAAGCCGGACCGGGCCGCGTGGTGCCTGGGCTAGCCGTCCGGCTCCTCGTCCTGCGGCTCCGTGACCCAGGCCTCCGGCGGCGGGCAGGCGCAGACCAGGTTTCGATCGCCGAACACATTGTCCACGCGCGAGACGGGCGACCAGAACTTGTTCTCATACAAACCATCTACCGGGTAGGCGGCCTGTTGCCGGCTGTACCCATGGGGCCAGTCGCCGGCCAGGTCCGCGGCGGTATGCGGTGCATTCTTCAGTGCATTGTCGGCGGAGTCGACGACTCCGCTCTCGACAGCGCGGATTTCCTCGCGGATGGCGAGCATGGCCTCGCAGAACCGGTCGAGTTCCGCCAATGGCTCGCTCTCGGTCGGTTCGATCATCAGGGTACCGGGTACCGGAAAAGACATCGTGGGCGAGTGGAAGCCGTAATCAATCAGCCGCTTGGCCACGTCTTCCTCGGTGATGCCGCAGGACTCCTTGAACGGCCGGATGTCGATGATGCACTCGTGTGCCACGCGCCCGCTCCTGCCCGTGTACAACACCGGGTACGCCGGCGACAGGCGGCTGGCGATGTAGTTGGCGCTCAGGATCGCGATCTGCGTGGCCTTTTTCATGCCTTCGCGCCCCATCAGCGAGATATAGGCCCACGAGATCGGCAGAATCCCGGCACTGCCCCACGG
The DNA here is from genome assembly GCA_041571375.1 of Lysobacterales bacterium. Classification (GTDB taxonomy): domain Bacteria; phylum Pseudomonadota; class Gammaproteobacteria; order Xanthomonadales; family SZUA-36; genus CALKKN01. The sequence goes on from JBFFUJ010000005.1 coordinate 6,026, forward strand.
TGCCGCCGAAATGGCGCGATTTCCGGACGAGGGGCCTTCCAATTCTATGACCGCATGGCCCGGCAGAAAGGGCTCGAGGTGCTTCCCGACGCAGATCGGTCCGACGCCCGGGCCGCCGCCTCCATGTGGAATGCAGAACGTCTTGTGCAGGTTCAGGTGGGAGACGTCGGCACCGAATTCGCCGGGTTCCGCCAGGCCGACGAGCGCGTTGAGGTTGGCGCCGTCGAGATACACCTGGCCACCGTGGTCGTGCACGACCTGGCAGATTTCGCGGATGTCCTCTTCGAACACCCCGTGCGTCGACGGATAGGTGATCATCAGAGCACTGAGCCGCTCGGCGTGCTCGCCGGCCTTCGCCCGGAGGTCCTCCAGGTCGACATTGCCGTTTGCGTCGCAGGCGACCACGACGATCTTCATGCCGGCCATGGCGGCACTGGCCGGGTTGGTGCCATGGGCCGAAGACGGGATCAGGCACACGTCGCGTTCCGTTTCCCCACGCGACTCGTGATAGGCCTTGATGGCCAGGAGGCCGGCATACTCGCCCTGGGAGCCGGCGTTGGGCTGCAGGGAGACCGCGTCGTAGCCCGTGCACGCAATCAGCATGCGTTCGAGCTCCCCGAACAACGTGCGGTAGCCCCGGGTCTGGTCCGCCGGGGCAAACGGGTGGATGTCGCAGAATTCTGGCCAGGTAACCGGAATCATCTCGGTTGTGGCGTTCAGCTTCATGGTGCAGGAGCCCAGCGAGATCATCGCATGGGCCAGCGACAGGTCCCTGTTTTCCAGCCGTTTCAGATAACGCAGCATGTCGGTCTCGCAGTGATAGCGATAGAACACCGGGTGCTGCAGGAAGTCGCTTTGCCGCCGCAGCGCCGCCGGGATGGCCGTCCAGTCTTCGCCCAGCCCGGCGTCAAGATCCTCGATGGCCGGAACCTCGTCCGAGCCGGCAAAGGCCCGCAGCAGGGCCTCGATGTGGTGGCGCCCCGTTTTTTCGTTGACGCTGATTCCGATACCGTTCTCGCCGATTCGCCGCAGGTTGATCCCGGCGTCGAGCGCGCGCTGGTAGATCGCTGAGGCATCTTTCGTCTCGAGCTCGTAGCTGAGCGTGTCGAACCAGGAGGTCGCCGGGATGGCGAAACCCAGCCTGTCCAGCCCGTGCGCCAGAATACCGCTCAGGCGGTGAATGCGCCGGGCGATCTTGCGCAGCCGCTCGCGCCCGTGCCAGACACCGTAAAGGCCGCTGATGACAGCCAGCAGCGCCTGTGCCGTGCAGATATTCGAGGTGGCCTTGTCGCGGCGAATATGCTGTTCGCGCGTCTGCAGCGCCATGCGCAGCGCCGTGCGGCCCTTGCTGTCCTGGGAGACGCCGATGATGCGGCCGGGAATCGAGCGCTTGTGCTCGTCCCGCGTGACGAAAAAGGCCGCGTGCGGCCCGCCGAATCCCATCGGTACGCCGAATCGCTGTGCCGAGCCGATCACGACGTCGGCGTCCATTTCGCCGGGTGGCGTCAGCAGCACCAGGCTCATCAGATCGGCGGCGACGGCGACCAGCGCGCCCGCCTCGTGCGCCCGCACGATGAGGTCGCGATCATCCCGGATTTCGCCGTCGACATCCGGATATTGCAGCAGCATCCCGAAATACTCGCCATCCGCAATGGCCTCCTCGGGTTCGCCGACCACGACCTCGATGCCGAAGTAGCGGGCGCGGTTGATGACCACGTCGATGGTCTGCGGCAGCGCCGAGCGATCGATCAGGAAGCGCCTGGATTTCGACTTCCTGTTGACCCGCTGGAGCATGGTCATCGCCTCTGCCGCCGCGGTGGCCTCGTCCAGCAGCGAAGCATTGGCGATGGGCAGGCCGGTGAGGTCACTGATCATCTGCTGAAAGTTCAGCAGGGCTTCGAGGCGCCCCTGGGAGATTTCCGCCTGGTAGGGGGTGTACGCCGTGTACCAGCCCGGATTTTCGAGCACATTGCGCTGGATGACAGGTGGCAGGATGGTCTCGTGATAGCCCATCCCGATCATGCTGTGTTGTACGGAATTCAGCGCGGCGATCTTGCGCAAGCGGTCCAGGGTCGCACTCTCAGCGCGTGGCTCGGCAAGCGCCAGTGGCTCGTCCATTCGAATGGATTGCGGGATGGTCTGGCTGATCAGGTCTTCCAGCGAACCGACGCCGATGGCAGCGAGCATGCGATCGATCTGGTCATCACGCGGCCCGATGTGCCGCATGATGAATTCGCCGTGATCTTCGAGCGGGTGGAGCGGGGTGACGTCGGGCTGTTTCTGGCTCATTGTGAATACGCTCGGCAGGGCTGCGGCCCTGCGTGGACTCTTTTTGGGGAACGGTGCTTATTCTACGTTCAATCGACCCGGCTTAGAACCTGCCGGGGTTGAGGAAGGTCATCAGGTAGTGATCGACCAGGAGGAAAGCGAACAGCACCATCAGGTAGACAATGGAGTAGCCGAAAGTCTGCATTGGCAGGCTGGCGTCATTGTCGCGCAGCAGGCGCAAGGCGTACCACATGAATCCGGCATTCAGCACGGTGACGCCCGCCAGGTAGAAAAGCCCGCTCATGCCGGTGAGGTAGGGCAGGATGGTCACGAGCACCAACAGAATCGTGTAGAACAGGATGTGCCAGAGGGTAAAGCGAACGCCATGGGTGACGGGTAACATCGGAATGTCGACCGCCGCGTAGTCCTCACGGCGATGTATGGCCAGGGCCCAGAAGTGCGGCGGGGTCCACACGTAAATGATCAGGAACAGGATCAGCGCGTTGTGGTCGATCGAACCCGTGACTGCCGTCCAGCCCAGCACCGGCGGCGCCGCACCGGCAGCCCCGCCGATGACGATGTTCTGGGGCGTCGCACGTTTGAGCCACAGGGTGTAAACGATGGCATAACCAATCAACGAAAAAAACGTCAGAACCGCGGTCAGAACATTTACCCACGTCACCAGAAGGGTCATCGACAGCACGCCCAGCACCATCGCAAAGACCAGCACCTGCGCGATCTCGAGTTGACCGCTCGGCAGCGGCCGATTGCGCGTGCGCGCCATCACCGCGTCGATGCGCTGGTCCAGCAGGTGGTTGATCGCTGCGGCGGAGGAAGCGGCGAGAGCGATACCGAGTGTTCCGGCAATCAGTGCGCTGGCTGGCGGCCACCCCGGAACCGAGAGAAACATCCCCACGACCGCCGTGAAAACGATCAGCGCGACCACTCGCGGCTTGCAAAGCTCCAGATAGCGGCCGGCCAGCGACACGTGTTGCTCAGCCCAGCGGGTCCCGGAACACGGTCGGGCGGGACGCGGACTGGTAGGTCAACCAAAGCATCATTGCGAGCAGCAGGGCGCCCGTCGCGTTGTGCACCACTGCGTTCAAAAGCGGCAGTTGCAGGACCACGTTCTGGATGCCAAACACGATCTGCGCCACGAGCAGGGCGCCCAGGGTCAGCCCGTCCTGGCGGGTCACGGGCCGGGCGATCAGGCGCAGGGCCAGCAGACCGATGAAGACAAACGCGACCAGCGCGCCGATGCGGTGCGCGAAGTGAATGGCCACCCGCGAGCGCAAGTCGAGGACGCCGCCTTCGTAATCGACACCGATTCCCCGCCACATGACGAAGCCATCGGCATAGTCGGCATCCGGCCAGAGCTCGCCCTGACAGGTCGGAAAGTCGGGGCAGGCCAACGCGGCATAGTTGGCACTGGTCCATCCGCCCAGGCCGAGTTGCGCGACCAGAATCAACAAGCCAGCCAGAATGGGAACACGCAAGGCGGTTAGTGCACGGGTTTCAGCGTCCGGACGGGGGTCGCCGCTTCGCCACGCCAACCAGAGCAGCACACTGAAGGTCGCCAGACCCCCCAAGAGGTGCGCCATGACGACCAATGGCAGCAGTTTGAGTGTCACGGTCCACATCCCCAGGGCCGCCTGGAACAGGATCAGCAGGAGCAAGGCCCCGGCGATCAAGCGCACCCCCCGGTCGCGGTCTGAGCGCTTCCAGGCGAGAACATTGAGCCACGCGACGAGCAGGACCAATGCACCGGCCAGATAGCGATGCACCATTTCTTTCCAGGCTTTGTCGCTCTCCACCGGCCGCTCCGGGAAAGCCTCGTCAGCCTGCGAGATCTCATGCGGATCGGCCGGCCAGGTCAGCTGACCGTAGCAACCCGGCCAGTCCGGGCAGCCAAGCCCCGCATCCGAGAGTCGGACGTAAGCGCCCAGCACAATGACGAGGAAGGCGACGAAGGAGGCGAAGACGGCCAGCCGATGCACGGGGGATTTCACGTTTGTTCGTCCTGTTTTGACCAGGTGAGCAGCCTCTTGAGGTCCTTCTTCAGGTGATTGGGGTCGGACCCCGCTGCATAGAACAGCATTATATTACCCAGGGGGTCGATCAGGTAGCTGCTGCCCCGGGCCGTCACCCCCTGCGACGTGCGCCCGGCCACGTCGGCCAGGCTACGCCATAGCCCGCCTTCCGGGTCCTCCAGCAAGTGGAAAGCGCCGTAGATTTCGCGAAGAGCCTGCAGCGCCGTTGGGTCGGTCAGGTCATGCAACAGCGCCAGGCGCACCCGGGGCTGCTCCCGTCCCAATGTCAGGTGGACCTGCCGCAGACCGATGACATCGCGCTGGCAGGCCTCCGCGCAAAATGGGGGCAGCGCATGCAGCACCAGCCAGTGGTTCTGGAAAACCTCTCCCACCGGCTGGTCGGTTGGCTCTGTCTCGGTCACGCCAGCCCACGAGATGGGCAGCGGTGGCTGCACCAGTTCGCCCAGGTTGCGGGTGATTTCGGGCCGGAGGTCCAGGCGGTCGGTGTAGGCCAGCCACGCGAGCACCAACGGCAGGAAAAACAGCGTGGCGATGATCAGCAGGGTCAGGCGCGGGGACATGGGGGCGTTCATTCCTCCGGCTCTTCCGTAACGGCGCCGGCGCGGTTCGTTGCGCGGTATGCCGCGTTTTTCTGACCCCGCCTCAGGCCCAGGGTGACCCAGATTATGAGCGTCGCGACACTCAGGGCCATCCATTGGATCGCGTAGGCGCCGTGAACGGAGGGCGCCATCACGGCGGGGAGCCATTCGCGGTCACCGAATCCCGAAGAGTCCCCAGGGTCGAGCTGGACGAGCCAGGGTTGCAGTGGTCTGCCCAACACGGCGCCGACATCGTCCAGGTCCAGGTAGGTGACGAGTTGCGGCCAGTGGTCGGATCTCAGCCGGTCGGCGTCACCGAGACGCGCACCCGGGGCTATGGGCAAGACCAGGCGCCCGCGAATGGTTCGCGCCCCGCCATCCGTTGGAACGGCGGGCAGGGAGCGTCGGTCTGGCCGCAGCGGCAACCACCCGCGGTTGACCAGCAGCACGCGGCCGTCAGTCAGTTCGAATGGAGTCAGTGCGTGGACCCCCGCTCGCCCGTTCCAGATCCTGTTGTCCAGGAGAATGTGGCGCTCGGGATCGTAGCGTCCGAAGGCATCGATGCGGGCGAGGTCGCTTCGCTCTGTCAGGGCCTGCTCGATGCCCATGGATGGGGCATTCGCGAAACGCTCGAACAAGTCGGCTTTTTGCGCCTTTCTCTCCAACTGCCACAAGCCAAGATAGAGGAAAGTGCCCGCCAGCGCGACCAGGATCACGGTGAGCGCGAAAGATGGTCTGAAAAGCATGGGTTCACCGCCAAGTGACGGCCAATCGTCTATAATCGGGAGCACCGCAACGCTTAGCCGAGAACACCATGGCCATCAAGATACTCATCATCATCGGTCTGCTTCTCATCCTGTACAGCCTCGGTTCAGCCCTGATCTTCCTGGTGAAGGACCATGGGGAGGGCGATCGCACCGTCAAGCGACTGACCTGGCGCATCGCCCTGTCGCTGGTCCTGTTCCTGGCCTTGTGGGCAGCCTATCAGATGGGCTACATCGAACCCAAGGAGGGCCCGGTCAACTGGCCACAGACCGAGGAGTCCTCGGGATCGGAATGAAATAAAGCCCGCCGCCAGGCGGGCTTTCTGCTCCGAGTGCATCGATCGATGGGCACCGGCGGAATGGGTGCCCGCTGCAGCGGCTCAGCAGGCCCGTTTCTCAGTAAACGTACACGAAGATAAACAGCCCGAGCCAGACCACGTCAACGAAGTGCCAGTACCAGGCGACCGCCTCGAACCCGAAGTGATGTTCCGGCTTGAAATGCCCGCGCATGCAGCGGATGGCGATCACGAGCAACATGATGGCGCCCAGCGTAACGTGCATTCCGTGAAATCCGGTCAGCATGAAAAAAGTCGAGCCGTAAATGCCTGACCCGAGCGTCAGCCCGAGGACCTGATAGGCTTCCTTGTACTCCTCTGCCTGCAGGAACACGAACACGAAGCCGAGCGCCACCGTGGCCAGCAGCCAGAGCACCAACCCTTTGCGATGGTCCCTCTTCAGCGCGTGGTGGGCCAGGGTGACCGTGACGCCGGACGACAGCAGGATCAGGGTGTTGATGAAGGGCACGCCGAAGGCCGGGATGGTCCCGAACGGTCCGCCCAGTTGCTCCGGGCCCGCGGTCGGCCAGACCGCTTCGTAGCCCCGCCACAAAAGCTCGTTCGTCGAGGCTCCGGTGCCTTCGCCGCCGAGCCATGGCACGGCAAACACACGAGCGTAGAACAATGCCCCGAAAAAGCAGGCAAAAAACATCACTTCGGAAAAGATGAACCACATCATGCCCATGCGGAACGACGTATCGACCTGGTCGTTGTAGAGACCGCCCTCGCTCTCCCGAATGACCTGTCCGAACCACCCGAACATCATGTAAATCAGGATCAGGGCTCCGAGCAGAAAGGTCCAGGGAGCCATTGCATACTCGTTGACCCAGAAAGCTGCGCTCCCCAGCATGATGATCATGCCCAGTGAGCCGATTATGGGCCACTTGGTGCCGTGCGGAACGTAGTATTGGTCTGCCGTGTGTTGCGCCATTGCCAGTCCTCAGTCTTAGCGGTCGTCGCCTGCCTTGCCTGGCGACGTGTTATCTGCCGCGACCAGCGCGAGGGTCGCGGAATTCTGATCCCGGTAAAAAGTGTACGACAGGGTGATTTCCCTGATGTGTTCGGGCAGATCCGGCTGGATGAAGTAGTAAACCGGCATCTCCCTGCTCTCGTTGCCCTGCAATACCTGCTCGGTAAAGCAGAAGCACTCCGTTTTTACGAAATAGAGGCTCGCCTCCGGGGGCGTGACGTTGTAGACGGCGTGGCCGGCGATGGCTTCGTCAGTGGGGTTCATGGCGAGGTAAAGCGCCTCGCTCATTTCTCCGAGCCTGACTGTCGCACTCTTGTCCTGGGCCTGGAAAATCCAGGGCAGGCCGGAGTTGACCGTCGCATCGAACCTTATCTTTACCTGGCGATCCGATATCGCGACGGGCGTGGCCTCCTTGGCGATCTTGACGCCACGGCCGCCAAGCCCGGTGAGGTCGCAAAAGACGTTGTAGAGCGGCCACATGGCGAAGCCGAATCCGAACATGCCCACCGCGACGAGCACCAACCGGCGCACCAGCCTGCCGTGTGATGGCAAACCCCGTTCGGCCCCGCCTTGCTTATCGATTGCGCTCATGGCTCATGATTTCAGTACGCCGGAAAGGACGAAAGCAACAAAAATCACCGCGGCGATCGCGGCGAGCAGCCACGCCGTTCTGAGCGCCCGGCCGCGCCGCTCGGTGATCTGCTCCCGGCTCATTTCCTCCATACCCGGCCTCAATGAGCCTCCTCGGCATGGGCGATCGTGGTCGTATCGATCACCGGAGGCGTATTGAAGGAATGATACGGCGGCGGCGAAGGAAGGGTCCACTCGAGTCCCCTGGCACCCTCCCACACGCGTCCGGTGGCGGCCTGGCGGCTCTTGTAAACGCAGTGCACGATGACGCCTACGAATATCAGCTGTGAAGCCCCGAACAGGAACCCGCCGATGGATGACACCATGTTGAAGTCAGCGAACTGCGTCGAGTAGTCCGGTATGCGCCGCGGCATGCCCGCCAGCCCCAGGTAGTGCTGCGGGAAAAACAGGATATTGACCGAGATGGCGCTGAGCCAGAAATGGATCTTGCCCCATTTTTCGGAATACATGTGCCCCGTCCACTTCGGCAGCCAGTAATAGGCCCCGGCCATCAGCGCAAATATCGAGCCCGGGACCAGCACGTAATGGAAGTGCGCCACGACAAAATAAGTGTCGTGGTACTGCAGATCGGCCGCCGCGATGGCCAGCATCAATCCCGACAGTCCGCCGATAGTGAACAGAACTACGAAACCGATGGCGAACAGCATCGGCGTCTCGAAAGTCATCGAGCCTCGCCACATCGTGCTGACCCAGTTGAATACTTTCACGCCGGTCGGCACGGCAATCAGCATGGTCGCGTACATGAAGTAGAGCTCGCCGGTCAGCGGCATGCCGACCGTAAACATGTGGTGGGCCCACACGATGAACGACAGGAACGCAATGCTGGCGGTTGCGTACACCATGGCGGTATAGCCGAACAGGGGCTTGCGCGCGAAGGTCGGGATGATCTCGGAAACCACGCCGAAAGCCGGCAGGATCATGATGTACACCTCGGGGTGTCCGAAGAACCAGAAAATATGCTGGAACATCACGGGGTCGCCGCCGCCGGCCGCGTTGAAGAAACTGGTGCCGAAGAAATGATCGGTGAGCAGCATGGTCACGGCGCCGGCGAGAACCGGCATGACCGCGATGAGCAGGAAAGCCGTGATCAGCCACGTCCAGACGAACAGCGGCATCCGCAGCAGCGTCATCCCGGGCGCCCGCATGTTAAGGATCGTGGCGATGACGTTGATCGAGCCCATGATCGAGGAGATACCCATCATGTGCACCGCGAAGACCACGAAAGCGAAGCTCTGACCGCCCTGCAGGACGAGCGGAGGATACAGGGTCCAGCCCGCTGCCGGCCCGCCCGAATCCATCAGCAGCGTGCTGAGAAGCATGGAGAAGGCGAACGGCAGGATCCAGAAGCTCCAGTTGTTCAGGCGCGGCAGGGCCATGTCCGGCGCGCCGATCATCATCGGGATCATCCAGTTGGCAAATCCGACCCAGGCCGGCATGACGGCGCCAAACACCATGATCAGGGCATGCATGGTGGTCATCTGGTTGAAGAAATCGGGTTCAACCAGCTGCAGCCCCGGCATGAACAGCTCGGCGCGGATCACCATGGCCATCGCGCCGCCGATGAAGAACATCAGCAGGGCAAAGACCAGGTACAGCGTACCGATGTCCTTGTGATTCGTGGTGAAGAGCCAGCGATTCAGAAACCCCGTCGGCTTGTGATCGTGGTCGTCGTGGGCCGCGTGGCTCTCGTGCTCATGGGTCTGAGTGTTTTCCATACTCATCGTTACAATTCCTGCTCGATTAACCGTTCTTGAGGCGGGCGATGGACTGCGGCTGGACCACATCGCCGGTATCGTTGCCAAAGGCGTTCCGCGTGTAAGTCAGGGCGGCTGCGATATCGGTGGCGGACAGCAGCGTGCCCCAGGCCTGCATGGCTGTTCCCGAACGGCCGTTGAGGACCAAATCGATGTTGTCCAGGAGCGGTCCGGTTGCCACGGCACTGCCGGCGAGTGCGGGGAAGCCCGGGGCGAGTCCCTGACCTTCGGCCTGATGGCAGGTCGCACACTGGGTCGTATAGACTTCGGCGCCCAGTTCCATGAGTTCCTCCCGCGTCCAGAGCCGTTCGATCTCGGCCTCCTCGTGTGCCATGTCGCGGCGCTGCTCCTGAATCCAGGCGTCGTATTCAGCGCGCGGCAGTACGTTCAGCACGATGGGCATGAAACCATGGTCCTTGCCGCACAATTCCGCGCACTGGCCGCGGTACACTCCCGGCTGCAGGATCTCGGTCCAGGCCTCGTTGATGAAACCGGGTATGGCATCACGTTTCCATCCCAGGGCCGGAACCCACCATGAATGGATGACGTCGTCGGACGTGATGAGGAACTTGATCTTGGTCTCCGCCGGGAGCACCAGCGGCCTGTCCACTTCGAGAAGATAATTGTCGATGGTGGCCGGATTGGTGCCCGACTGCAGACGGCGCGCGGCGTTGGAATCGGGGTGCAGCGACGAAATCAGTTGCACCCCGTCCTCGACGTACTCGTACTTCCAGCGCCACTGGAATCCGGTAATCTTGATGGTCTTCTCGGTCTCCGGCGCGACTTCCATCTGGATCAATGCCCTGGTTGCCGGTATCGCCATTACAACCAGGATCAGCACCGGGATGACTGTCCAGGCGATTTCGGCCGAGGTGCTGTGCGTAAACTGTGCAGCCTGATACCCGCGCGATTTCCGGTGCAGCACGATCGACACGAACATCGCCGTGAAAACGATCACGCCGATCACCACGCAGACCCACAGGATGATCATGTGCAATTGATAGTTGACCAGCGACTGGGCTGTGACGCCGCGCGTCATGTTGATTTCATTCCCGGTGTACATGGGCGCGGCGAGAAGCAGCCAGAAGGCCGCAATGACGGCTGCTGCGACCGCTGCGACGACAATGAACGTGTTCGGTTTCTTCATCGGGATTTCCAGGCCTCAGACATTAATCGCACCTCTCATGGCGCTGTGTTTTCGAATTGCTCTCCGCAAGTATCCCGCGAGCTGGGTTTTTTCTTCGACCGTCAGGTAGCGCCCCAATTCCACGACCTGACCTCGCGACCTGAGTAACACCCGCGGCGCATACCAGGCAATCGGCGGCGGTTTCACCTCGACGACGGCCCATGCCGGCTCCAACTCCCACTGGCGTTTCCGCTTGTGGCGCTGCTGGACCACTTCGATGCATTCCGGCCCGATGCTGACCCATTCAGCGTTCCAGGTCCGCTCCCAGGTCCGGATCAGGAGCCAGGCCACCAGCGCGACCTGAATCATCGCGAACGCGAGGATGGGCCAGTAGCCATACCAGGTCAGCAAGCCGGCCAGCCCGAGGGTCACCCCTGCGAGCGCCAGCAGCAGGATGGCCAGGCCACCGGCGTCCAGCGAGAAATTGCCCCGTGTCATGATGCATTCGTCGAAGCCGTCAGGGCTGTCTAGTGTCACGACCATGGGTTTTTTTGCGCCGACGTCCTCCGCCGCGGAATCGCCAAGCCGCCAATTGTATCCGCGCTTACAATCCACGGGCAAGAAAAGCCTGATAATTTTCGCGCCATGTTTAACTGGATGCGGGGCGGCGTTAAACTGGCTACGCCAGAACGCCGTCAGTGGCAGTCCTCGCCGGCCGCACGCGGCCGCCCAGGTCCGAAATTCCGGGAGACCACGAATTTGAACCATCAGCCGGTGCACGAATTTCTTCTCGCTGAACCGCAGGCGCTGGGCGCCCTGAGGGAGGCGATTGACCGGCAGCAGCACGTGGACGAGGGACGCGTCGTGCGCACCCTGCTGGCCGAGGCGCGGCTCGACCCCGGCGCCCAGGATCGCGTCGACGATCGGGCCCGTTCACTGGTGCAGGCCGTGCGGGATCGGAAGGCGGAGCAGGGCCTGCTGGATGCATTCATGCAGGAGTACGATTTGTCCTCCGAGGAGGGCGTGGTCCTGATGTGCCTCGCCGAAGCGCTGCTCCGCATCCCCGATGACGACACGGCGGAAAAGCTGATCGCCGACAAACTCGGTGATGCGGACTGGGAATCGCACCTCGGCAAGAGTTCCTCCGTTCTGGTCAATGCCTCGACCTGGGGGCTGATGCTGACCGGTAAGTTGATTGCGCTCTCGGACAGCGCCCGGTCCGATTTGGTAACCACCCTGAAACGGCTAGTCAATCGCAGCGGCGAACCCGTGGTCCGCACGGCCATTCGCCAGGCCATGCGCATCATGGGGCACCAGTACGTCATGGGCAGGACTATCGACGAGGCGCTGGACCGCTCGACGAACAGGAGAAACCGGGCTTTCCGCTATTCCTTCGACATGCTCGGCGAGGCCGCGCTCACCAGCGGGGATGCCGATCGCTACATGGAGTCCTATCGTGCCGCAATCGAAGCCATCGGGCGGCGGCAACGACCGGACGACATTTTTGCGGCGCCCAGCATTTCGGTGAAACTGTCGGCGCTCCATCCCCGCTTCGAACATGGCCAGCGGCATCGCGTGATGCGTGAATTGACGCCGCGCTTGCTGGAGTTGGCGCAGTTGGCCATGGCCAACCAGATGGCCCTGACGGTCGATACCGAGGAGGCGGATCGCCTGGTTCTGACACTGGAAGTGTTCGGGGCGGTGCTGAGCGAGCGGGACCTGGCGGGATGGAACGGGTTCGGACTGGCGCTGCAGACCTACCAGAAGCGTGCCTGGGCGGTGATCGACTGGCTGGCGGATCTGTCGATCCAGACCGGCCAGCGGATTCCGGTGCGGCTGGTCAAGGGCGCCTACTGGGACAGCGAGATCAAGCACGCCCAGGTTGAGGGCTATGACGGTTACCCGGTATTCACCCGCAAAGCCAACACGGACGTGTCGTACATCGCCTGTGCCCGCAAGGTGCTGGCGAACCGCCAGGCGTTCTATCCGCAGTTTGCCACCCACAATGCCCATACGATTGCCGTGGTGACCGAGTTGGCCGGTGACCGGCTGGACTACGAGTTTCAGCGACTGCATGGCATGGGCGAGGAATTGTACGGCGTGGTCATGAGTGAAGCCGGCTTTCGCCACGCCTGTCGTGTCTATGCGCCGGTCGGCAACCACGAGGACCTCCTGCCGTATCTGGTGCGGCGACTGTTGGAGAACGGGTCCAACACCTCCTTTGTCAATCGCATCGTCGACGAGGAATTGCCCGTCGAGGAAGTGGCCCGGGACCCCATTCAGCAGGTTGCAGGGACGGAGCCGGCAGCGCACCCTGCCATTCCGCTGCCCCGGAACCTCTACGGCAGCGAGCGCGTGAATTCCAGCGGCATCAATCTCGCAAACGACGTCGAGGCGGCCGCACTGGCAGCTCGAATCGACCCCTTTGCGGGCGTCCGCTGGGACGTCGCTCCCATCCTGGCCAGCGGCCTGTCGGCCAGTTCCGGAGGTGAGCACGACAACATCAATCCCGCCCGGCTGACCGACGTCCTGGGTCGGGTGCGCCTGACCAGTCTCGAAGAGGTCGAGCGCGCGATCGGGGATGCGTGCGAATTCAGCGCGAGCTGGGACCGTACGCCGGCCCGGGAACGGGCCGCGATGCTGGACCGGGCGGCCGATCTGATGGAGAGGAACCGCCCGGAGTTCATGGCCCTGTGTGCAAGGGAAGCCGGCAAGACCGTGCACGACGCGGTCGCGGAAATCCGTGAGGCAGTCGACTTCCTCCGCTACTACGCATTGCAGGCCAGAATGCGATTCGACGAGCCCATGGTGATGCCCGGGCCGACAGGGGAGCTCAATGAGCTGAGCCTGCACGGGCGAGGCGTGTTTGCCTGCATCAGCCCCTGGAATTTCCCACTGGCCATTTTCACCGGTCAGGTCAGTGCCGCGCTGGCGGCCGGGAATTGTGTGCTGGCGAAGCCTGCGGATCAGACCCCGGCCATCGCTGCGCTGGCGGTAACGACCCTCCACCAGGCCGGAATCCCGCTCCCGGCGCTGCAGTTGATACCCGGCAGGGGCTCTGTGGTGGGCGCCAGAATGACCAGCGACCCGCGTATTGACGGCGTCGCGCTGACCGGTTCCACGGAGACCGCGTACCGGATCAACCGCAGCCTGGCCGATCGGGATGCGCCCCTTGCGTCGCTGATTGCCGAAACCGGCGGGCAGAACGCCATGCTGGTCGACAGTTCGGCGCTGCCGGAGCAGGTCGTGAAGGACGTGATTCGCAGCGCCTTCCACAGCGCGGGCCAGCGCTGCTCGGCGCTGCGCGTACTGTTCCTGCAGAGCGATGTAGCCGACCGGATCATTCGCCTGCTGTCCGGGGCCATGCGCGAACTCGTGGTGGGCGATCCGCGCTGGCTTACTACCGATGTCGGCCCGGTGATCGATGGTGCCGCCAGGGAAGAATTGGAAGCTCATGCATCCCGCATGGAGGAGGACTTCGAGTTGTTGGCGCGGGCACCCCTGGCCCCGCGGCTGAACGGTCACTACTTCGCGCCCTGCGCTTTCGAAATCGACTCGATCCAGAGCCTGGAAAAAGAGGTTTTCGGCCCGGTCCTGCACGTCGTGCGCTTCCGCGCCCGCGACCTGGACCGGGTGATCGACTCGATCAACGCGACCGGCTATGGCCTGACTCTCGGCGTCCACAGCCGGATCGACCGCACGCAACGCCACATTGCGAGTCGGGTGCGCGTCGGGAACTGCTACATCAACCGCAACATGATCGGGGCGGTCGTGGGGGTGCAGCCGTTCGGCGGAGAGCGGCTGTCAGGAACCGGCCCCAAAGCGGGTGGTCCACATTACTTGTTGCGGTTCGCGACCGAACGTACGCTGACGGTGAACACCGCGGCCGTAGGCGGCAATGCGAGCCTGCTGGAACTGGAAGGCTGAATCGAGGGCGCATTTTGTACCTGCAGTACTTTGGACTGAACGAACCACCATTCGCGATCACGCCGGATCCCGCGTTTGTGTATCTCAGTGCCGCCCACCGGGATGCGCTCGCGCACCTGCTGTACGGCGTTGGGCAGGGTGGAGCGGGCGGCTTCGTCCAGCTCACCGGTGAAGTGGGCACCGGAAAGACGACCTTGTGCCGATGCCTGCTCGAGCAGGTACCCGCAGAGTGCCACGTGGCGCTGGTGCTCAACCCGCTGATGACGCCGAATGAGCTGCTGGCCACCATCTGCGAAGAGCTCGAGGTCGACACGACCGGCATGGTGGGCAGCAACAAGTTGATGGTCGACGCGCTCAACGCCTACCTGCTCGAACAGCACGCGCAGGGCCGTCGGGTTGTGGTGGTCATTGACGAGGCCCAGAATCTCAGCCCTGAAGCGCTCGAGCAGGTCAGGCTGCTGACCAACCTGGAGACTGCCAAGCACAAGCTGCTGCAGATGGTGCTGCTGGGGCAACCGGAGCTCAGGGCGCTGTTGCAGCGGCAGGATTTGCGCCAGCTGGCCCAGCGCATCACCGCCAGGTATCACCTGGCGCCCCTGCAACAGCAGGAAACGGCCGCCTACGTACTCCACCGAATGAAGGTTGCCGGCGCCCTGCGTAACCCATTCAGCAGGTCGGCGCTGAGGGCGCTGCATCGCCGTTCCGGCGGCGTGCCCCGCCTCATCAACATCATCGCCGACCGCGCGCTGGCCGCCGCCTATGCCCGGGAGGCCGCCCAGGTGAGCGCCCCCATGGTCAATCAGGCTGCGGACGAGGTGCAGCCCAGCGAGGCCCGAATCCACTCCCGTCGCTGGCCCACCGTTGCCGCGGCGGCGGCGGCGTTTCTGGCCGCGGGCCTGGCCTGGTTCGGGGCCGGTTGGTGGGGTTCACAGGACACGTCGCCATCTTCCGTCACCGAGAGGGCTGCGGGCGACTCTGCCGTTGCGGCAGCTGACCGCAATGAAGGGCCAGGCACTGTGGCGCCGGCGCAGGTGGTCGCCGCGGGCAGACCGCCCGCGGAGCGCGTGGAGACGGAGGCCGCTGCCGAGGGGGCTGCTGCGGCCGGGCCGCAGACCGCGGGCCCGGCGGCGGCCGTTGATCCGGTTGTCGCCGATGATCCGACAGCGGCCCTGGGCGAGGTGGACCCGGGATGGCTGGATCGGCAGCACCAGAGCGCCTGGCAAACCGTTGCAGGACTCTGGCAAGAGGCCGATGCAGGGCGCGCGATCCAGGCAGCCTGCGACGGCGTGAGGCGCACGGGCTTCGCCTGCATCCTCGACCAGGGTAACTGGTCCCGGATTCGCCAGTTGGGCCTGCCGGTAGTCCTGGTCCTGCGAGGTGAGAAAACCCGCCTGCTGGTCTTCCGGGGCTTCACGGACGGGGCGTTGCTGGTCGGCGGCAGTGAGGCTGGTGAGCGGGTCGCGCGCGAGGCGGTGGAACAATTCTGGCTCGGCGAATACTACGTCGCCTGGCCACAGGCACCGGACTGGCCGACTGATATCCAGCGCGGCGAGTCCGGGGCGGCCGTCGATATCGTGATGGAAATGGCGTCCTACGCCGATCCGGCCTGGAGCGGCAGCGGGGTGTTCGATGAGCACTTCGAGGCCTGGCTGGTGGCTTATCAGCGGCGCAACGGGCTCAAAGCCGATGGCATCATTGGCCCGCACACGCTCATGTACCTGATGGCGCCGACGATTGTGCAGCCCCGGCTGTTGATCGAACTTGCGGAAGGAGGCTGATCCGTGTCGATCCTGCTGGAAGCCCTGAGGAAGTCGGAGGAGCAGCGCCGGCTCGGGCAAGCGCCGTCGATCCACAGCCCTTCGGCCGGGGCGTCCGAAGAGCCGGGCGGCGTGCGACGCTGGCTGGTGTGGGCTCTGGCGGCTGCGGCCCTGCTCGCCGTGGTCCTGATCGGATGGCAGCAGTACCGGCAACCTGCGGCGACGGTAGCGGCCGCGGGCCAGCCCGCGGGGGTGCCGGCGTCACCCGGTTCTGGCCCTGTAGCCGACCGCGACAAAAGGGGAAGCCCGGGACGGCAGCCAACCCGGAATCCGCCGTCAAGACAATCGGCTGCGGTCGGGCAGCGGACCCCGGTGGAGAGCCTGGGCGTCGAGACCGACCCCGAGAGCCGCGCTCGGAAGGCGGGGCCCGGCCAGCCCGAAACCAGCAGTAAGCCCCAGACGGAAATCGCGCGCTCCTTTGCCGGGTACGAGTCGGCCGCGACGGAAAAGCCCCCGGCCGAGACGGTGAGCAGCACAGGACAGGAGCCGGCGCAACCCGTAGGTCGCGAGCAGCAGGAAGCGGCGCCGCCCGCGCGCCCGGAGCGCAGCGAGCCGCGGGTTCCGGAGCCCGTCAGTTACTGGGAGCTGCCGCAGTCGGTGCGCGACAGCCTGCCCGACCTGCGGATGACGGTTCTGGTCTTCGCGGAGGAGTCCGCGGATCGCTTCGTGCTGATCGGCGGGCAGCGGCTGCGTGAGAATGAGCAATATCAGGACGGACTCCTTTTGGAGGAGATCCGACGGGAGGGGGCGGTCTTCAGGTATCGCAACTACCGGTTCCTGGTCAAAGGATGAGGGGTTGAACAGCGGCATCGTGACCAACTGGTCCATCGGGCCGCCGCTTCCGCCCTACGTGACGGTCGCCATCAGCCTCGGATGCGTCCTGCTGCTGCTGGTCTATTCCTCGCTGAGCCCCCTGATGCAGCAGGCCATGATCGAAATTCTCGGCATGCAGCCGTCCGGCCTGTCCCAGTTGCTGGCGCAGGATTTTGGCGCCTGGTGGGATATGACGGCGCTCACCGTGGTGACAGCGCTTTTCGTGCACTCGAGTTGGCTTCATCTGCTCGGCAATCTGGCCTATCTGTGGGTGTTTGGCATCAAGGTCGAGCAGGCGCTGGGTTATGTGGCGATGTTGTCGATCTACCTGCTGGGCGGCGCTCTGGCCAATGTCATCGTGGCCCTGCGGCTGCCGCAAATCGAGGCTCCGATCATCGGCGCGAGCGGGGCGGTTTCGGCCGTGGTCGGGGCCTACCTCGGCCTGTTCCCGCGCCGCCGCATCGGCTTGTTCCTGCCGCTCGGTGTCTACCTGCAGTTTGCCCGTGTGCCGGCGCTGCTGGTGATCGGGTCCTGGTTCACCCTCCAGTTGCTTTACACGGCTTTCGGCCCCATTAATGCGGCGGTGGCGTGGTGGACGCACCTCGCGGGCTTCGCCCTGGGGCTGAGCTTCGCGCTGGTGACCCGGGCGCTGACCCTGATCCGCTTGTGATATCTTCTAGTCCTGAGGCGTGTGCGAGATGGCAGATAAACGGCTGTACAAGATCATCTTCTTCAACCAGGGCAAGGTTTACGAACTCTTTGCCAAGAGCGTGACCAGCAGCGGATTGTGGGGATTCGTCGAAGTCGCCGACCTCGTATTCGAGACGGGCGACGGTCTGGTCGTCGATCCGACCGAGGAGCGGATGCGACAGGAGTTTGAAGGCGCGCGCGTCCTCCACCTGCCGATTCAGAGCGTGCTGCGGGTCGAAGAGGTCGACAAACGAGGGCAGTGCCTGATCCGCGACCGGGAATCAGGCGAGAAAGTCACGCCCTTCCCGCTCTCTCCGCCGTCGCGCTCTTCCTCCTAGCGCTAGAATTCCACCTTGCCTCTCGCGGGCGTCTCGGGCCGGCTCCGGCCGCTGCCGGCGCCGTTGCCGGGCACCAGTATGCCGGCCGCCTCGAGCACGCCCAGCGCCTCCTCCACCGGTATGGCCGGCGTTGGCTCCACGCCGCTGGCCGACGCGGATTCGCCGGACGGCTCGATATGGTTCAGGTGGCGAGCGAGGTCGGCCTCGCGACGGCGACTGGTATCGGCATTGGCCAAGCCCCCCGCCTCGTAGACCACGTCGGGCACGATGCCCTCGGCCTGGATCGAGCGCCCTGAGGGCGTGTAGTAGCGCGCCGTCGTCAGCTTGATGCCGCCGCCATTTCGCAGGGGAAGAACGGACTGCACGGAGCCTTTGCCGAAGGTGCGTTCGCCTACGATGAGTGCGCGCCGATGGTCCTGCAGCGCGCCGGCCAGGACTTCGGACGCCGAGGCCGAGCCGCGATCCACCAGAATCAACAGGGGCGTCTCGGGCAGCCATTGACCGGAGTTGGCGCTGAATTCCATCTGCATCTTCGCGTTGCGGCCCCGCGTGGTGACGATCAACCCCTCGTCGAGGAAGCCGTCGGCCATCTCGATGGCACCCTGCAACACCCCACCGGGGTTGTCACGCAGGTCGAGTACCAGGCCGCTCAGCTCGACCCCGTCGTCCGCGATCGATTGCAGCGATTGTTCCAGATCCTTGGCACTGTGCCGATGAAACAGCGTGATCTTGAAGTACCCCCAGGACCGGTCAAGCGGGCGATAGCTGAGGACCGGAATCTGCAGGTATTTGCGCTGCAGCGTTACGGTCCGCTGTTCGCCCGCCGGGCTGAGGATCTCGAGCGTCGTTTCGCTTTCCGGTTCGCCCATCAGCTTATCGATGACATCTTCCGGATCGCGCCCCTCGACCGGCTCCCCGTCGATGGCCGTGACTTCGTCGCCAGGATTGATGCCGGCTTCGTCAGCGGGGCTGCCGTTGATCACGGCCCGCACGAAGATGCGCCCCTGATCGGCCCGCAAGTCCACTCCGACACCCACGTAGCGTCCCTGGGAATTGTCCTCGAAGGCTTGGAACTCGGACTGCGGTATGTACGCCGAATGCGGGTCGAGCTCGTGCAGCATGCCGCGGATGGCGGAGTCCAGCAAAGTGTGGTCGTCGATTTCCTCGACGTAATTCAGCCGCGCCTGGTTGAATACATCGGTGAAGGTGCGCAGGTCGTCGAGGGTGAGTTGCGCCGTTCCGCGCGGGGCTTCCGGTGCTGCGCCCGGGTCGGTATCCTGCTGCCCCGCGGCTGCTGTTGCCCAGAGCAGGAGCGCGAAAACCATGGTCGATGAAGCGACAATTCTACCCAGCATCCTCAAAACTCCTTTTCGGCGGTTTCCGCACATGGGCCTTTCACGTCAACGCGCCATCCAGCCAGCGGGATCGATGGCCCTGCCGTCACGTCT
The DNA here is from genome assembly GCA_041571375.1 of Lysobacterales bacterium. GTDB lineage: Bacteria > Pseudomonadota > Gammaproteobacteria > Xanthomonadales > SZUA-36 > CALKKN01. The sequence continues at coordinate 25,556 of JBFFUJ010000005.1, forward strand.
CAGCTCGAAGTAAAGCCCCTGACCACTGCCGGGGTTCATGCCGACGACACTGACGGTTTCGCCTGGCTCCACCCAGGCGCCCACTTCCTGCAGCAGGCTTTCGTTATTGCCGTAGAGACTCATATAGCCTTGTCCGTGGTCGATGATCATCAGCAGCCCGTAACCCCTGAGCCAGTCAGCGAACGCGACTCTGCCGTAGGCGACTGCGGCGACTTCGGTGCCGGCTTCAGCGCCGATCAGCCATCCCTGCCAGTTCAGGCCCGCGCCGCGGCTGTGGCCGAAGGCATGACGAACCGGACCTCTGACCGGCATGCGCAGGCGTCCCTTCTGTCCCTGCACTCCGACATGATCGCCCAGGTCGGCCGGGATATCGGCGAGCACGTCCGAAAGTCGGGCCAGCAGCGATTCGAGGTCTTTCTGGTCCCGTTCGAGCTCGCTCAGGCGCGACCCTTCGTTTTCGATCTGCCGGGCCAGCCGGGCCAGAAGGGACTGTCGCTCTTGCCTGTGACCCGATAGTTGCTCGATGAGTCCCCGCTGCTCCTCTGCCAGACGCTCGATCTGCAGCAGCGTCGCATCGATCGATTGTCGCATGGCTTCCAGGGTGGCCAAAGCCTCGCGCAACAGCGAGATTCTTTCCGCCTGCGCGGCGGCATAGTAATCGTAGTAGGCCAGAAGCCGTGACAGCTTCAGCGGATCATCCTGGTTCAGGACCAGCCGGATCCGGGACTGCCTGCCGCTCCGGTAGGACCAACGGAGTTGCTCGGCCAGGAGATCCATGCGCTGGTCGAGTTGCGCCAGGTATGCCGAGCGCTGTTGCCTCAGCCCCTCCAGTTCCTGCTGCTGCGAGCGCTGTTGCCCTTCCAGCGTCCGCAGCTCCCGCTGGGCCTCCTGAATGGCCAGATCGAAGTTCTTGAGCTGCTGCTGCTCGCGCCGCTGTGCGCTGCGCGAGGACTCCAGACGGGCTTTGAGCCGGTCGATTTCCTGCAGGACCTCGATGAGCTTGGCCTCGGCCTCGGCCCGCTCCATGGAACTGCCCCCGCCCGGCCCGCCGGTCTGCGAGACCCCGTCAGCATGGGGCAGGGCGAGCAGCAGCAGGAGCGGGAAAATTAGGGACAGGTCTCTTCGCACAGGGGGATCGTCAGGCCTCGGCCGTGAATTCCAACAGACAGCGACCCGTCATCTCCTTGGGCTGCGGCAGGTTCAGCAGGGACAGCATGGTCGGCGCGATGTCGCGCAGCGAACCGCCGTCGAGCATGCGGGCCGGGCGCCCGTGGAAGACCAGGGGCACTCTATTGGTGGTGTGCGCCGTGTGCGCCTGGCCGCTCAGAGGATCGGCCATCTGTTCGATATTGCCGTGATCGGCCGTGATCAGCATCTCACCACCGACGCGGTCGATGGACGTCCTCACCCGCGCCAGGCAGTCATCGACGGCCCGCACGGCTTCCAGCGCCGCCTGCAGCTTGCCGGTGTGGCCGACCATGTCCGGGTTCGCTACATTGCAGATGATGACGTCGAAGGTCCCGCTTTCGATTGCCTCCACGAGCCGATCCGTTACCTCGGGCAGGCTCATTTCCGGTTGCAGATCGTATGTCGCGACTTTCGGCGACGGTATCAGAATCCGGTCTTCGAGCGGAAAGGGGTCTTCCTGCCCGCCATTGAAGAAAAAGGTGACGTGCGCGTATTTCTCGGTTTCCGCGATCCTCAGCTGGCGCATGCCGTGGTCGGCCAACTCCCGGCCGAACAGCCGCTGCAGGGGTTCCGGCTCGAAGGCGACGGCAGCCGGCAGACCGGACATGTATTCCGTCATGCAGACGAAAGCGCTCAGCTCCGGCTTGTCCCGCTCAAAACCCTCGAACGGTTCGCTGACGAAAGC
>JBFFUJ010000006.1:0-26398 GCA_041571375.1 Lysobacterales bacterium
CCACCGGCGCCAGGGTGATGTACCGCTTGTCGAAATTGAGGCGAATGCCCGTGACCTGCTTGCCCTGGTACTCGCCCTTGCAGACGATGCCGTAATCCGGGAGAGAGGTGGCGTCGGAGCCGGCCGTCGGGCCGGTCAGTCCGAAACACGGAATTTCCTCGCCTTTGGCGAGCCGCGGCAGGTACAGGTTTTTCTGTTCTTCGGTGCCGTAATGCAGCAGCAACTCCGCCGGCCCCAGCGAGTTGGGCACGGCGACCGTTGAGCCGGCCACGGCGCAGACAGAAGAGATCTTCTGCAGCACCGCCCGGTGCGCCATGGCGGAGAACCCCAGACCACCATACTCTTTGGGGATGATCATTCCGAAGAATTTGTTTTTCTTCAGAAATTCCCAGGTTTCGGGATTCAGGTCGGCGTCGCGATGGGTGATTTCCCAGTTGTCGAGCATGCCGCACAACTGCTGGACGGGGCCGTCGAGAAAGGCCTGTTCTTCCACCGTGAGCTCAAGATGTGGTTGCTTTTTCAGGACCTTCCAGTCCGGCCTGCCGGCGAATAATTCACCTTCCCAACCGACGGTGCCGGCATCGAGGGCGACCTGCTCCGTCTCCGATATTTCAGGAAGCATGCGACGGAACTGGCTGAGGAACGGGGCGGTGATCAGCCGCTGCCGCCACGGTTTGACGTTCAGCGGAACGGCGATGGCTGCAAACACCACGGTGATGATGGCAAGGCCCAACCAGGGCACGCTGCCCGCCACCCCGAATACCGCGATGGCTGCCGCCACAGCGGCAGTCCAGACTGCGAGATTTGTCCCGTAAAAGGCGCAAACCAGCGAAACGCCCACCAAGGTCAACAACAATAGCCAGGCCATGAGGTTCCTCCCGATTACCTGATTCAGCCGGCCTGTCCCGCTGCCGGCGGCGTACCGGAAGACCCGGAGAGGGCCCACCGATCCACGACACGAACGGTCATCTTCCGATCACCATACGCCAGAGTATGGTGCTGGGGGCGACTCAAGTCAACCGTGGCGGGAGAAACGCGGTAAACTTCGCGGTCAGGACCGGTATTGAGAGGTTGTGGAAGGCATTGGCGACCAAAACGGCGGATAAATCAGAGCGACCGACCCTGTGTGCAGCCGATTGGGAACGGGAGGCGCTGGAGTTGATCGCAGAGCAAGGCGTTCAGGCCCTGGCTGTAGAACCGCTGGCGAGGCGCATGGGCGTCACCAAGGGCAGTTTCTACTGGCATTTCCCGAGCCGGGAGGCCCTGTTGGACCGCGCGCTGCAGCGCTGGGAAGTGCATGATGGCCGCAATCTGAGCAAATCCCTCGGAGAGATCGACCACCCCCGCGACCGCCTGGTTTCATTTTTCCGGCGTGTACCGCGGGAGAAGCTCACCCACGAGGTCTACAGCGAGCTGTGTGCGGCGGCGGGCCATCCGCAGGTCGAACCGGTTCTGGAGCGCGTGGCAGAGCGGCGCATGCAGCACCTGGCGGCTGCCTTCGAAGAACTGGGTTTCAATCCCTTCAGTGCCCGCAACCAGGCGCGGCTGACCTATTCCGTTTACCTTGGGTTCCTGCAGTTGCAGCGGCAGCATCAGGTGCCGAACCTGAGCAGCGGAGAATTCGACCAGTACATCGAGCACGTCATCAGGACCCTGATCCCGGGTTGACGGCAGATTGCCCGCCCTGCGGCTGCGTGGCCGGCGAATCGGGTTTGGACTGACCTCGCTCATTGAATCGTGAGGATGCAAGGCCTATTTTTCAGAAATTACCCAATCGGCCCGCCAGGGGGCACAAAATGCGAGGAATCAGCGTGACAACCCTTCCCGAATTACAAGCATGGATCGATCAGGTGGCCCGGCTCACCCAACCCGACGAGGTGGTCTGGTGTGATGGCTCGGACTCCGAGTATCGCCAGTTGACCCAGCTGTTGTTGTCCGATGGCGGCTTCATCGAGCTGAACCAGGAAACACATCCCGGCTGCTATCTGCATCGCTCTGATCCGTCGGATGTCGCACGCGTGGAACACCTGACTTACGTCTGCACCTCGAAGCGGGAGGATGCCGGACCGAACAATAACTGGATGGCGCCGGACGAGGCCCGGTCCAAGATGCAGGATCTGTTCAGCGGTTGCATGAAAGGCCGCACCATGTACGTGATCCCGTACTGCATGGGCCCGATCGATTCGCCGCTGTCACGCTGCGGCGTCGAGGTCACCGACAGCCCCTATGTCGTCGTCAACATGAACATGATGACCCGCATGGGCAGCGCTGCGCTCAAACGCATCGAAAGGGAGGGCACCTTCGTCAGGGGACTTCATTCGATCGGCGAACTTGATCCGGAGCGGCGATTCATCATGCACTTCCCCGAGGACCTGGAGATTCAGAGTTTCGGCTCGGGGTACGGCGGCAATGCGCTGCTCGGCAAGAAGTGCCATGCGCTGCGGATCGCCAGCTACCAGGCGCGCACCGAGGGCTGGCTGGCGGAGCACATGCTGATCCTCGGCCTGGAGAGCCCGGAGGGTGACGTACATTACATCGCGGCGGCCTTCCCCTCCGCTTGCGGCAAGACCAACCTGGCCATGTTGATTCCGCCGGAGACCTATGAAGGCTGGAAGGTGTGGACCCTGGGCGACGATATCTGCTGGATGAGGATGGGCGAAGATGGCCGGATGTGGGCTATCAATCCCGAGGCCGGCTTCTTCGGTGTGGCCCCCGGCACGGCCGAGGACACCAATCCCAATGCACTGGCCATGCTGGATCATGATGCGATTTTCACCAACGTCGCCGTGACCGACGACGGGCAACCCTGGTGGGAAGGCCTGGACGACCGCACGCCGGCGATGGACTGGACCGGGAAGCCCTTTGAAAAAGGCGGAGGGGCTGCCGCGCACCCCAATTCCCGGTTCACTGTGCGAATGAGGCAGTGCCCGACGTATTCCGAAAAGGCCGAGGCTGCGGCTGGCGTGCCGATTTCCGCCATCGTATTCGGCGGCCGCCGTGCCCGCCTGGTCCCGTTGGTGATGGAGAGCGAATCCTGGTCGCATGGCGTTCTGATGGGCGCTTCGATGGCCTCCGAGACCACGGCAGCCAATATCGATACCGTGGGCGTGGTCCGGCGCGACCCCATGGCGATGAAACCGTTCTGCGGCTACAACTTCGCCGATTACTGGTCCCACTGGTTGAGCTTCGCCGGGACCTCCGAGAATCTGCCCAGGATCTTTCACGTCAACTGGTTCCGAAAAGACGCGGACAACCGGTTCATGTGGCCCGGGTTCGGCGAGAACATGCGGGTTCTGGAGTGGGTCATCCAGCGCTGCAAGGGCGACGTGCCCTGCGTCGAAACTCCGATCGGCCGGCTGCCGCGGCCGCAGGACCTCAGGCTGGACGGTATACCGGTCGCGACCGGGACCATGGAGGCTTTGCTGGAAGTCGACGTCGATGCGTGGAAGGCTGAGCTTGTGGACATCGGCGACTACCTCGATACCTACGGTGACCGCACCCCGGGGGCGCTCAGAGCCGAGCAGCAGCGAGTCGCCCAGGCGCTGAATTCAGTCTGATCCGCGCCGCAGCGCCCGGCGCCCGCGACCGGTTTTAGACGCCGATCGCGGGCTGATACAGAGCATGTAGCACCGGCCACGACCCCATCGTGGCCGTCATATTCGGCTATTCTTTCCCCTGGCCCCGATTTAAACCCTTTTCACGGGGATATCGTCAAAGTTGCATGGGAGGAGCGCGAATTGACATCGTGGGCAGCGGACCCGGCAGAACACGATGAGGATTCCGTCCTGGTCGAGCAAGCCAGAGACGGAGATCGCGTTGCCTTTGAAACGCTGTATCGGCGACACCGGGATCGGGTGCATGGCCTGGTGTGGCGATTGGCGGGCGGAGACTTCGCTCTGGCCGAGGACCTGCTGCAGGAAGCGTTCATACGGGCCTGGGTGAAGCTCGACAGTTTTCGCGGCGACAGCCGATTCGGAACCTGGCTGCACCGCCTGACGTCAAACGTGGCCCTCAGCGATCGTCGCATCAGGATGCGGAGCGTCGGCAAGGAAACTGAGTTGACGGACTGGCTGGAACAGAAGATTGCGGGTGAGCAGAACGTCCGGGCCCCGGACCAGATCGACCTGGAACGGGCCATTGCAGGGCTGCCTGAGCGAGCCCGGTCGGTGTTGGTACTGCACGATGTCGAAGGTTACAAACACACCGAGGTCGCCGAACTGACCGGCATGGCCGTGGGATCCTCGAAGGCACAGCTGCACAGGGCCAGGCGGCTGCTGCGGGAGAAGCTGGAGAAATGAGACAGTCGGACGACGATCAACAGCTGTTGCGCAACCTGAATCGGTTGCCGCGAGAGATTCCGCCCCGTGTGGATCCATGGCCCGAAATCGAGGCCAGGATCTCCCGGCTGCGGCGCGCCAGGACGTCGCGCCTGGCCCGGAATCAGTGGCTGATGCGGGCGGTTGCAGCGGTCATGGTCCTCGGCCTGGCCGTGGGGATGATCATGGGTCCGCGATGGGCCATTGGCCCGGGGCCGCAGTGGTCGGTCAGCGCGGATCGAGGCGGGGCGGCCGCGGCCGGACTGCCCATAGGCCTGGCCGGCAGCGAGGCTGAGTACCAGGCCGCGTTCCGCGAGTTTATCGGCGTGGGCCAGTCACGGCCGGCCCTGTCCCCGCAGACGATTGACCACATTGCGACCGGCTGGGCGGACCTGCGCGCAGTGGAGTTCGCAGTGACGAGGGCTCTTGCTAAGGATCCCGATAACCGCTTTCTGAACGATCGCATGCTCGAATTGAGGGCGCGGCAGCTTGCCTTCCTGAGGCAACTCGCTTCGCTCGACCAGAGTAACAGGAGAAGGATGATATGAAGATCTGCGCATTGCGTTTAACGATGGGTCCGTTGCCGATCGCGCTCGGTGCCCTGGTGCTGGGAATCCCGCAATGGGCGCTGGCCGGCGAGGAGATCGAGCGGACTCTCGAAATGCCGGCGGACGGGCTGGTTTCGGTTGAGAATATCGCGGGTAAGGTCGAATTCGAGACCTGGGATCGTGCCGAGGCGGAGATTCGGGGGGAAGCCGGCCAAAGCGTCGAGGAGGTGCTGATCGAGGCGACGCCGAATGGCGTACAGGTTCGGGTCATCAATCGCAAGGGCGAGCAGCGCACGGACGGTACGGATCTGAAGTTGCGCATTCCCGTTGGTGCCAGCGTGGAAGCGGAGACGGTCAGCGCCGATGTTTCGCTGGAGGGGGGCCGGGGCGAGCGGATCATTCTGCGCGCCGTCAGCGGAGACCTCCAGGTGAAGGCCGATCCGCAGCGCGTGGAATTGAAAACGGTCAGCGGCGACGTGGAATTCAGGGGTGCCGCCAAACGCTCGAATGTGGAGACGGTGAGCGGCGAAATCACGCTCGCCGGACTGGCGGGGGAGGTCAGTGCCAATACGGTCTCCGGTGACGTCACGTTGGAAGCCGGAGAGGTTTCTGTCGGCAGATTCGAAGCGGTATCGGGCGAACTCACGCTCACCCTGTCGCTGTCCGATGACGGTCGCCTCGCCTGCGACTCCATGAGTGGGGACATTAACCTGAGCTTGCCGTCGTCCCAGCAAGCCGGATTCCTGGCCCAGAGTTTCAGCGGCAGCCTGCGCAGCGATTTTGGCGAGTCGGTGAAGGTTTCGAGGGGACCGGGCGTGATGCTCGAACACCAGGTCGGGGAGAATGCAGCCAAGGTTCGCCTGCAGAGTTTCAGCGGCGACATTTCCATTCGCCGCCGCTGAGAGCGGGCTGGCGCTCAGCGCCCCTTGAATCGTTCGAGGAGTTCCTCCCGGGCGCCGCTCAGTATCGAGTCGCGGTCCAGTGATTCGAGAATCAGCCTCGCAGTGCTGCGAGGTCCGGCGCTGCCCCAGGACTTCCCCCGGGAAAACCACGTCTGCGCCATGCGTCCCGTGACATAGGTGGCATACCAGGCCAGTGCGCCCTGGGTGGTCGCAGTCAGCGCTGTGGATAAGCCCACACTGGCGGTTTTGAGGGCAGAGGTCACGAGGTTGACGCCCCAGTAAGCCCCCATCAGGGCGATCAATTGCGCCGAGATCGTAAGCAGAAGCCTGGCGGCCTCGCGGCGCGAGAGTTGAAAGCCGTAGAGCTCTCCCAGATGAATGACCAGGGCGATATCGGTTCCGGCGGCGGCCAGTAAGTCCGCGACGGGCACCGGGTTCATCGCGACCAGCACCCCCTTGGCCACGCAGTATTTTCGAATGATCTGCTCGGCCACGGTTTTGCGGGCATTGACGATGCGCGTTGCGACCTTTTCGTCGAGTTCCGCGGCGAACAGGGCGGCGTTGAGCGCCGCCAGCGCATGCCCTTCCCGCTCCAGAATGGCCCAGAGTCGTTCTCTCAGCGCGGCAATGTCGGGGCTGCGCTGTCGCTGGCCAGTCACCTCCCCGCCCTCCGCGTCGACGTGGATAACGGTTTGCGGACGGGGCGCCGCGCTGGCCGCGATGATCAGGTCGCGGGGCAGCAGATCCGCGCAGCGCTCGGCAAGGCGGTCGAGCAGCATTTCCAGCTCCTGGCCGGAATAGCGGTCAGACTTGTTGAGGACCAGCATGACCGTACGATTCGCCTCGCACAGCGCGCGCAGTGCCTGGTACTCGGAGTCGGTCAGATCTCCCTCGCAGACCATCAGCGTCACGTCCGCGCGGCGGCTGACGGCGTGCGCGAGAGCCTCGCGATCCGCACCCCCGAGTTCGTCGATCCCCGGAGTGTCGATCAGCATGACCTGTCCGTCGCGCAGGGACTGCCAGGCGGCCCGCTCTTCATGCCGTGTGTGGCCGTGCAGCGGGCTGGTCGCAAATCCCTGGCGCTGCAGCAGCGCATTCAGCAGTGAGGACTTGCCCACGCCCACGCGGCCAAAGGCAGCGATGTGAATCTGACCGGACCGGAGCTTGGCTGAAATCGAGTCGATCTCAGCGAATTCCGCGGCCAGTTCGGCACGCACCGCCGCGGGAATGCTGGTGTCCTCGACCAGCTCCCTGAGGTTGCGGTTGGCCGCCAGAAGCTGCTGCTCAGGATTCGCGCCGATCGTTTTCCCTGCGGGAAAGAGCCAGTTTTGCAAAACCGACCGCACCCGACTCCAGATGGTCATGCAACAAATCCTCAAAAGTTTCTGCGGCCGGAAGGGGGCGCAGCTCGCCGCGACTGGCCATGGTCTTTGCGGCAGCACGGCCCAGACTGTCGAAAATCATGCCATAGGCCACGGCGTGGATCACCCCTCCGGAAAGCGTGCCGACGCCCGGAAAGGCCTTGCAGGCATTCCCTGCGATGGCCAGCGTGATGGCGGTCATGTTCCTGACCTTGCCGCCGGCCAACTGCAGAAAGGACTCGATTTCGAAGTCCTTCACAGGGACGTCGTACAAGCGCGACAGCTCGCGGATCAGTTTCGTTGCGAGAATGCCCTGTATCACCAGGTCGGAACCCGGGGCCACCGCTGCGAGCGCGCCCAGCACCGCGCGGCGGGAGTACTTGGCAACGAGTTCGTCGGCCTGTTCCCGCCGGTGACGGGCGCGGGCTGAATCCAGTTTCTCGGTCGCGAGCAGCAGAACTGCGGTGTCGCGCAGTGACTCCATCAATTCGCGGTCCCGGTCGAGGTGCCGCTGTACAGCCTGCCGGAGTGCCTCGATGTCCGGGCTTCGTTCCTTCCACTCCTGTTGCTCCATGCCTTCGCCGAGCAGCCGCACCACTTCTTCCCGGCCGCGCGCGCTGATGGCCACGACGTCCAGCGAATCGAGGCCGGTCTTGCGGCGCAGCTCCCCGAGCAGTTCGTCGCGTTCCGCTGCTGCATAGCGATCCGATTTGTTCAGGGCCAGCACGACCGGCTTCCCCAGCTCCCTCAGCTGCTGCAGTTGCACGGCCTGACTGCCTGTCAGGTCGCTGTCGCAGAGAAAGATCACGAGGTGCGCGCGCCTGGCCTCCTCGCGCGCCTGCTGGTCATCTGCAAAGTTGAATCCGGGAAGGTCGGCGATGATGATGCGGTCGCCCGAGGGCGCGCGCCACGCGTAATGACGCACCTCCATCGTGGTTCCGGCGCGCGGGTCCGTGTCCACTTCCGCCCCGGGAAGCAGGGCCTGGACCAGGCTGCTTTTCCCCGCGCTGACTTCGCCGTAAACCGCGATATACAACTCGCCGCTGCTGCGCCGGCGGCGTTGCTCACGAAGTTCATCCAGAACCGCGGACACGTCCACGCCCTGGCGTGCCGAATTCACGACCTCTTCCTGCAGTTTGTCGGCCGTCAACCGGCGGGGCCCCGGCTTGGGCCGGCTGGCCCGCGAAGGTCGCAACCAGTTCCAGAGCAGGACAAGCGTCGCCAGGGGGAGCGCGGCGAGCATCAGGGCATAGCCCAGCTGCAGCCAGAGCGGCGCCTGCCTGAGGTAATGCCAGACCGTCAGTGCGGTCTCCGTGGCGATCAGGACCAGAAAGAGGACCAGAAAAGCGGCGATCAGGATTGCGATGGCGATGAGGATACGCAACGGCATGGTTAGGCGATTGAGCTGCAGAGCATTGAGAATATCAGGTCCAATAGAGCTCTACAGCTATTGCTATCCCGGGGCTCAGGTTGTAGATTTACGGTCACGGGCTCCGCGCGCCCATGCGTCTCTCCTCGGGGAGAGGTCCACATGGCGTGCGGAGTTTTTCTATGAAGGGGCTCAAATCCCGATATCGCTCATCTTCCGGCGACGAGGCCATGGCAGAGCTTGGCCACGAGCTGGGCAATGTCCTCAATGGCTTGCTCGGCATGACACGGCTGGTCCGCGAGTCCGACCTGAACCTGGAACAGGACCGGTGGCTGAAGGCGATCGAGCAATCCGGCCGGCAGCTGCGCCGCCTGGTCGACGCATTCGGCCCGGGGCCGCGCGGTGAATCGGGGCCGTCGGCTTCACGTTCCGTCCTGCTGGACGGTGTGGAGCTGCTCGAGCAGGCCGTGCTGAGTCATGCACCCGCGGCGCTGCAGAGCGCAAACCGACTGCTGCTGTGCGTCGATCCATCGCTTCCGCGGGAATGGCGCTGCGATCCCTGCCTGCTCCGGCAGTTACTCGATAACCTGCTTGGCAACGCGTTGAAATTCACCCGCGAGGGCGAAGTATTGCTGGAGGCGATGCGGGTCGACGGTGGGCCGCAAGGCGGGGATCTGCTGGTATTGCGGGTCAGCGACAGCGGTCCGGGCATCTCCCGGACCGTCGCCCCCCGAATGTTCGAGGCCTACCAGAAGGGTGACGCGTTGTCCTGCGAAGGTCCCGGAAACCGGGGGTTGGGATTGTTCATCTGCCAACGGATCGCGCGGGCTATCGGCGGCGAAATCTCTTGGTCGGCACCTGCCGGGGGCGGGGTGCGATTCGAAGTGCGCCTGCCGGGGGTGCTGAGCGGTGCCGCGCTGGCCAGCGGGCCGCCGAGCCGGATTCTGCGCTGCCTGCATTGCCGCGCCGAACTGACTGGGCCGCTGGAGCGTTCCGTTACTGGGCATCTGTCCCGCATCGGGGTGGCCTGGAGCGCGGAGGGCGCGCAGGACGGCGGTGCCCGCAAAGACGACCGGGGTGACCGCTTGTGGCTGCGCCTCGGGGAGTTGCCGGGTGGCGGGGGCCAGCCCGGGCCGATAGTCCAGCTCGAGGCGTTCTCCGGGGACGGCCAGCTGCTCGCCAGGAGGATTCTTCAGGCACCCATCCTGGAGTCGAGCCTGGCACCGCTGCTGATGGACCTGGCGCTGCAGTGGCTGTGGCTCAGGCGTGAAACGCCGGACTCGAATCCCTGACCGCGTCGACCAAGGCCGCGAGGTGATCCGGATTCACATCGGGCGTGATCCCGTGACCGAGATTGAACACGTGGCCGTTCCCGTGGCCGTAGCTTTCGAGTATGCCCAGCGCTTCGCGCCGCACGACCCCGGGTTCCGCCAGCAGCACTGCGGGATCGAGGTTGCCCTGCAGTGCGACTCGCCCCCCGACACGCTGCCGGGCTTCCTGCAGCGTGATGGTCCAGTCGACACCCAGCGCATCACAGCCCGTTTCTGCCAGGGCTTCGAGCTGCGTGTTGCAGCCTTTGCTGAACAGGATGACCGGTACCGGTCGACCCTCGTTTTCACGTTGCAGACCACCCACGATTCGCTCCATGTACTGCAGCGAAAATTCCCGGTACGCCGGAGCCGCCAGAGCGCCGCCCCAGGTATCGAAGATCTGAACTGCCTGGGCGCCGCTGCTGATCTGTGCATTCAGGTAATCGGTCACCGTTTCTGACAGCTTGCCGAGCAGCGCATGTGCCAGCGCGGGTTCCTGGTAGATGAGCTTTTTGGCCTTGCCGAACGTCTTGCTGGACCCTCCCTCGAGCATGTAGGTCGCCAGCGTCCATGGACTGCCGCTGAAACCGATCAGCGGCACCTGGCCGTCCAATTCCCTTCGGGTCAGGGCTACCGCGTCCATCACGTACGCAAGGGAATCGGCCACATCGGGTCGCGGCAGCTTGCGGATATCGCCGGACGACTCCAGCGGACGCTCGAAACGCGGTCCTTCGCCGGTGACGAAATGGAGACCAAGCCCCATGGCGTCGGGAATCGTCAGAATGTCGGAGAAAATGATGGCCGCATCCAGCGCGAAGCGCCGCAGCGGCTGCAGCGTCACTTCGCAGGCGAGTTCCGGCGTCTGGCAAAGCTTCATGAAGCTGCCGGCCTCGGCCCTGTTTTCAGATACTCCGGCAGGTAGCGGCCGGCCTGGCGCATGATCCAGACCGGTGTGCGCTCGACGGGCTGCCGGCACAGGGCGCGCAGCAGGAGATCGTTTTTCAGTTCAGTCATCAGTTCGTTTTCCTTTGCTGTGCCGCAACACCCTGCTGATTCCCAAGCATGGCGGCGGTGATTTCTTCTTCACTGCTGTCACTGTCGATAATCGCCTGGCCGATGCCCTGCAGCAGGACCAGGCGAAGGCCGCTCGCCAGGGCCTTCTTGTCGAGCTCCATGGCCCCGCCCAGCCTGCCGGCCGACAGGTCGGGCGGAATGCGGACCGGCAGCCCAAAGCGGGTCAGTAGTCCCGCAATGCGATCGGCAGTGCCTGCGGCGCAGAGCCCGCGGTCTTCGCTCAATCGGGCCGCCACCACCATGCCCGTGGCGACCGCCTCGCCATGGAGGTAACGCTGGTAGGCCGTTTCTGATTCGAGCGCGTGGCCGAAGCTGTGGCCGAAATTCAGCAGGGCCCGGCTTCCGGCCTCACGTTCGTCTTCGGCCACGATCTCGGCCTTGTTGGTGACCGAACGGTAAATCAGGTGTTCCAGTGCCGCAGGATCGCGGGCCAGAACATCATCCGCGGCCTGCTCCAGCCAGTCGAACAGAGCGGCATCGCGAATCGCTCCGTATTTTACGACCTCTGCCAGGCCCGCGCAGAATTCCCGTTCCGCCAGCGTGTCGAGGGTCGTGGTGTCGACGAACACCGCAGCCGGCTGGTGAAACGCGCCGATCAGGTTCTTTCCCCGTGGGTGATTGATGGCCGTCTTGCCGCCGACCGATGCATCGACCTGAGCCAGCAGGGTCGTCGGCGCCTGCAGGAAGCGCACACCGCGCATGTAACAGGCGGCCGCGAAGCCGGCGATGTCGCCGACGACACCGCCGCCCAGGGCAATCACCGTCGCGTCTCGCCGGGCCTGCATGCCGACCAGGGCGTCGATAATGCCGTACCAGGTTTCTGCCGACTTGTATTGTTCCCCGTCCGGTATCGCATGCAGTTGCAGCTCCCTTCCGGCAAGGGCCGACTTCAGCTTTTCGAAATACAGGGGGGCGACGACGTCGTTGCTGATCGCCAGCAACTTGCCGCTGCCGAGGTGGGGCCGCCACAGAGATGAGTCCTCCAGCAACCGCCGGCCCAGATACACCGGGTAGGCATGCGCCTCGAGTTCGACACGAACGGTTTTCATTTTACTGTGCTGCCTTCTGCTGCGATTCGGTCAGATCTTCCCGCTGTCCGGAGCGCTGTGTCCGGATGAGCTCGGCCAGCGACCGTGCAGTGGCCTCCAGGTTGCGGCTCCGCGATTGAAACTCGATGTCGGCCACCCGCTCGTACAGCGGATTGCGCTGTTTGGCCAGAACCGCCCGTTTCGCCCTGCGGGCCCCGGTTTGCAGCAGGGGGCGGGCCCGGTCCCTGCCCAGCCGGTGCAGCTGCTGGTTGACGGATGCGCTGATGTAAACGACCAAACCGCTGTCGCGCAACAGCCTGCGGTTCCGGTCCCGGAGCACCACGCCGCCGCCAGTGGCTACCAGGGCGCCTCGTCGCGCCGCGATCTGTTCCAGCAGGCGCGATTCCCGTTCCCGGAAGCCTTCCTCGCCTTCGATGTCGAAGATCAGATTCACGCTGGCGCCGGTTTGTGCCTCCAGTTCATGATCGCAGTCGATAAACTCGAGCCCGAGTATCTTGGCTGCCCGTTGCCCGAGGGAAGTCTTGCCGGAACCCATCGGTCCGATCAGGTACACATTGCGGCCCGGGTCACCCATGAGGGCCATGCCTCCGGCGTGCATGGAGGCCCGACATTGGGTACCATGGCCCGGTCTTGGGACCGAGCTTCCGACAGCACTCCATGATCCGCTTTTTTGTACTGTTCACCGTTCTACTGGTTGGCCTATTCACGCTGGAGATTCTACAGCCGGCAGAAAAGTACGTCATCCTGCCCTTCACGTCCCTGATCGCCGATGTCAGTGTCGGCATCATTCACCTGTTTGACGACAATGTGACATCGGCGTCGAATGTCATCCGGGATAACGCGACGGGCTTCGGAATTCGGATTGAGCGCGGGTGCAACGGCGTCGAAGCGCTCATCATCCTGTTCGCGGCGATTTTCGCGTTCCCGGCCCCGCTGAAGAACAAGGTCATCGGGTTCGCGATCGGGTTCGTGGCCATACAGGCGCTGAATCTGGTGCGGATCATCAGTCTTTTCTACCTTGGGCAGTGGAACCAGGTTGCCTTCGAATGGTTCCATCTGTATCTCTGGCAGGCGCTCATCATCCTGGATGCGCTGGTCGTTTGGCTCGTCTGGCTACGCACCCTGCCCAAAGCCCCCGGCGACCCCTCGCGGACGGCTGAGGCGGTCGGGGCCTGAACCCCATGGCGCTCTCACAGGAAATCGTTGACGAGTTCAACCGGGCCATGCACCAGGCCCGCATGGCCGGCGAGCAGGAACCCACGGCCATGGTGCTCGCGACCAGCGACGGACAGGGCCTGGTGACCTCGCGGACCGTACTGCTCAAGGCGCTGGACGAAGACGGCTTCGTGTTTTTCACGAATTCCAACAGCGTCAAAGGGCGGCAGATAGCAGCCTGTCCCAAGGTATCCGCCACCTTCCTGTGGAAAACCAGCGGCTGCCAGGTGCAACTGGTGGGCACTGCGAGGCAGATTGGCGCCGAGGCAGCCAACGCCTACTTCGACACGCGGGATCGTGGCAGCCAGGTCGGTGCATGGGCATCCGAGCAGTCTGCGCCGCTTGAAAGCCGGGAGAGTCTGCTGCAGCGGTTCCATATGCTCGAAGAGCAGTACGCCGGCAAGGAAGTCCCGCGGCCGCCTTTCTGGAACGGCTACGTGTTGAGTCCGGCGATGGTGGAGTTCTGGTGGCAGCGCGAATTCCGCCTGCACGACCGCTTTCTGTACACGCTCGGCGACGAAGGCTGGACCCGGCAGAGGCTCTACCCCTGAACCGGGGATCTCGAAACGTGTCTTCGTTGGTCAGGACTCTGGAAGTTGCCACCCCGGGCCGCGGGTTTCATGAGATCAGCGACCAGCTGCAGCTTGCGGTTCAGGAAAGCGGGGTCCTGGCGGGCCTCTGCCACGTGTTCCTGCGGCATACCAGCGCCTCTTTGCTGATCACCGAAAATGCGGATCCAGACGTGCGGCGCGACCTCGAGCAATTCATCAGTCGGCTGGCGCCCGATGGCGACCCCTACCATCGCCATACCATGGAGGGTCCTGACGACATGCCGGCTCACATCCGGTCCGTGCTGACCTGTACCGAACTCACCATTCCGGTTCGCAGCGGGCGACTGGCATTGGGGACCTGGCAGGGGGCTTACCTCTGGGAGCATCGCCTGCGCCCCCACCGGCGTCGAGTCGAGGTGACGATCGTCGGGCTGTAAGGGCGGCGCCCGAGGGTCACTCCGTGTAAAACTGCTGCTTGAACCGGACCATTAGAGGCTCCGGCTCCCCCTGTATGGCCACGCTGATCTCGAACCGGTAGGTTTCCAGGTTATGGATTGGAAATTCACCGATGTAGTAGACGGCGCCCTCCGATTCCCTGATCTCCCGGATTTCGATTTCACGCAGCTGACCGGTGAGGTTGGTCGCCGTGGCGGCGACTGCCGCACTGGTCGGCGTTCCGGGCGTATCCAGGACTTTCCGGAGCACCGTCACGTTCACCAGGGCGCGGCTGGGAGAGCGGACAATTCCGTAGCCCTGGGCCACCTGCGGCGGCAGCAGATTGGTGTTCAGCGCGTTGTAATGCACGACGTATTCCCCGAAATCCTGGGACTGCTGGGCGGCCCCCGGAACGGGCGCGGCCAGGGCGATCAGCAGGAAAAGCAGGGTGGCTAGCCGTTTCATCGTGCATACCTTCGGGTCGGTCGAACGGATGTCACCATCCTAGCAGAAGCAGCAGGAACCGTATCCCGATCAGGGCAAAGAGCGGGGACAGGTCGAGGCCCGCAATGGGCGGAATGACCCGGCGGATCGGACGCAAGAGGGGTTCGGTCAGCTGAAATACGAGCGGGATGACAGGATGTCGCAGCCGGGCTCCGAGCCAGCTCAGGATCACCGCCGCAAGGACCAGGAAGAAATAGGTGATCAGCAGCGTGGCCAGGAGCTTGCTGATGCTGAAGAGGAGGATCTGCGACGGGGCCAGTGGGGACGCGCCGATACGACTGATGATCCACACGCTCAGGATTTCCAGGAACAGCATCAGCACGATGCCCGCCGTATCCACCCGTCCGATGGCCGGAATCACCCGGCGCAAAGGCCGCAGCAAGGGATCGGTGACCGTCACCAGGAACTGGCAGACCGGATTGTAGAAGTCCGCCCGAACCCACTGCAGGAGCAGCCTCAGCATGATGGCCGTGATGTACAGATCCAGCAGAGTTCCGATCAGGTAGGAGAAAGCGTTGGCGCTATTCGTCATCATGGCCTTCCTGCCCCGCGGGCTCCTGCTGTCCCGAGAGTTCCCGGCTGCGGTCGCGAGCGGCCGTGATGGCCCGCTGCATCAATTCGGCGAAATCGCCCTTCTTCAGTACCGCCATGGCCGCTTCCGTGGTGCCGCCGGGTGAGGTCACGCGGCGGCGCAGTTCCCGGGCCTCGTCCGGGCTGCTGGCCACCATGGCGCCCGCCCCGAAGCTGGTGATCGCTGCCAGACGCTCCGCGGTTGGAGCGGGCAACCCCAAATCGCGGGCCGCTGCTGCGAGCACCTCGGTCAACAGAAAGTAATAGGCCGGCCCTGTGCCGGAAACCGCGGTGACCGCGTCCATCAGGGATTCGTCATCGAGCCACAGGACCTCGCTGGCGGCCGACAGAATGTCCTCGGCGCGGGACCGCTGCTCTGCGCTGCAATGGCTCCCCGCAATCATGCCGGTGATACCGTGCCCGATCAGCGCGGGCGTGTTGGGCATGCAACGGACCACGGCCATGCCGCCGCCCAGCTGCGCCTCGATCGTTCCGATCGTGATGCCGGCCGCGATAGACAGCACCAGTTGACCGGGTTGGACATGGCCAGCCAGTTCGCTGAGCACGGCCTGCATGATCTGCGGTTTGACCGCCAGCAGGACGACATCCGCGTCCTGGATGGCGGCGACTGCATCGGTGAAGGGTTCCACGTCGAAGGTCGCCTGCAGGCGCTCCCGCGCCGACCGGCACGGGTCCACCACGCGGATTCCGAGGTCGGATCGGGGCGGGTTCGCCAGGCCGCTGATCAGTGCCGAAGCCATGTTGCCGCCGCCTATGAAAGTGATGAGCACCTGCCTCGCCCCCGTCCGCTAAACTGCGGTCCCCTCGTCAGGCCGCGGCCCCAGCAGATCCGTACCGATGCGCACCATGGTGCTGCCTTCCCGGATGGCCTGCTCCAGATCGTCGGACATGCCCATCGACAGGGTATCCAGGGCCAGCCCCTGCTGTTGCAGCTCCTGGAACAGCTCGCGCATCTTTCGATAGCTGTCCGAGGGGTCATGATCTTCCGTGCCCAAGCGCGGTATGGTCATCAGTCCCCGCAGACGGAGGCGAGGCAGATCCGCTGCGAACCGGGCCAGGGCCGCCGCATCCTCCGGCAATACACCCGCTTTCTGGGCTTCGCGGTCGATGTTGACCTGGATGCAGACCATCAGCGGCGCCAGATGCTCCGGTCGCTGGTCCGAGAGCCGCTGCAGAATTTTCTCGCGGTCGGCGCTCTGCACCCAATCGAAATGGCCAGCCGCCGCGCGGGTCTTGTTGGACTGCAGTGGGCCGATGAAGTGCCACTCGATTGTGAGGTCCGCCAGTTGCTCCTGTTTGGTCAGCGCTTCCTGCACGTAATTTTCCCCGAATGACCGCTGTCCGAGATTCCAGAGTTCTCGAATGCGGCCAGCAGTGTGCCGCTTGCTGACGGCCAGCACGCTGATTTCGGAGGGATCCCGGCCCGCCATTTCGCAGGCACGCGAGATCCGTGTACCGATATTGTGAAGATTTTCTTTTAAGTCGTTCATCTTGCGGGGACAACGGGCTTGATCTATGGTTATGCCTGGTGCAATTGAATCATGGACTGAAATCGTGCTGCCTGGCCCTCACTCCGATGCATTGTAGCGCGGGCGGGTAGATTCAAGGAGGGAATATGGATATTGCTGAACTGCTCGCTTTTGCAGTGAAAAACAATGCCTCGGACTTGCACCTGTCCTCCGGACTTCCGCCGATGATCCGCGTCGACGGCGATATTCGCCGCCTGACGCTGCCTGCCCTCGATACGGCGCAGCTGCAGGAACTCATTTACAGCACCATGAGCGACCAGCATCGGCGGGACTTCGAAGCCAACCTGGAAGTCGATTACTCCTATTCCGTGCAGGGCATGGCGCGATTCAGGGTGAACTGTTTTCACCACGACCGCGGGGTAGGCGGTGCTTTCCGTACCATTCCGGATACCGTGTGGACGCTCGAAGATATCGGTGCGCCACCCATATTCCGGGACATCATCGACGCCCCCAGGGGCTTGATCCTGATGACCGGCCCGACCGGTTCCGGCAAATCGACCACACTGGCTGCGATGATCGATCACCTGAACAACCAGGTCGAGGGGCACGTGCTGACCATCGAGGATCCGATCGAATTTGTGCACCGCAGCAAGAAGTGCGTGATCAATCAGCGCGAGGTGCACCGCGATACGCACGGCTTCAATCAGGCGCTGCGCGCAGCGCTGCGTGAAGACCCCGACATCATCCTGGTGGGCGAGATGCGTGACATCGAGACGATCCGCCTCGCATTGACTGCGTCGGAAACCGGCCACCTCGTCTTTTCCACGCTGCACACCAGTTCGGCGCCCAAGACCATCGACCGCATCATCGATGTCTTCCCCGCCGGTGAAAAGGCCATGGTGAGGTCCATGCTCTCCGAATCGTTGCGAGCCGTGCTCACCCAGACCTTGCTCAAGCGAATCGGGGGCGGCCGGGTCGCCGCCTGGGAGATCATGGTCGCCACGCCCGCCATCCGCAACCTGATTCGGGAGGACAAGGTGGCGCAGATGTACTCGGCGATCCAGACCGGCCAGACCCATGGCATGCAGACCCTCGACCAGGCGCTGGAGTCGCTCGTGTCGAGGGGCATCATCAACCGGATCGAGGCGTCGCGGCGAGCAGTCGACAAGAGGATGTTCCAATAGGAGGCAGGGACGTGAAAGTCATAGACAACTGGCTCAAGCAACTTCACGACGAAGTCGGTTCCGACCTTTTCGTCACAGTAGAGGCGCCGCCCTGCATCAAGGTGCACGGCAAGATCAAGCCCATATCCACCGACCTGCTGTCGGCCGAGAAAACCCGCGAAATCGTTTTCAGCGTGATGTCGGAGCGGCAGAAGGAACAGTTCCGCAATACGCAGGAACTGCAGTTTGCCTACTCCCTGGGTCCCGAGGTGCGGTACAGGATGAGCGCCTTCATCCAGCAGGGTATGGTGGGGCTGGTTGCCCGTCGGATTGAATCGCGCATTCCGACTTTCGAAGAATTGGGCTGCCCGGACGTAATGCCCGAACTGTCCCTGGAAAAAAGGGGAATCGTCCTGTTTGTCGGGGCGACCGGCACCGGTAAGTCCACGTCGATGGCCGCGATGGTCGGATACCGCAACCGCCGCGTGACCGGACACATCATCACGATCGAGGACCCGATCGAATACGTGCACCAGCACGGCAAGAGCCTGGTCACGCAGCGCGAGGTCGGTATCGACACCGAATCCTTCGAGGTGGCCCTGCGCAACACGCTGCGGCAGGCACCCGACGTGATCCTGATCGGTGAGGTCCGGACACGTGAGACCATGGAGCACGCCATCACGTTTTCGGAGACCGGTCACCTGGTGCTGGCCACCCTGCATGCGAACAACGCGAACCAGGCGATGGATCGCATTCTCCATTTCTTCCCGGAGGACCAGCGCGAGCAGGTGTTGCTGGACCTGTCCTTCAACCTCAAGGCGACGATCGCCCAGCAGTTGATCCCGTCCGTGGACGGTTCGCGCCGATGGGCGGCCTTCGAGGTACTGATGGCGACCCCGTTGGTGAAGGACCTGATCCGCAAAGGCGAAATCGACGAGCTGAAACTGGTGATGCGCGACTCCGGGCACCATGGCATGATCACTTTTGACCAGTGCATGTTCCATATGTACAAGGAAGGGAAGATCTCGTACGACGATGCGCTGCGATACGCCGACTCGGCCAATGAAGTCCGTCTGATGATCAAGCTGGACGAGGGTGGCGATGCAGAAACCCTGGCGAAGGGCCTGGAGGGCGTCGAGGTGCTGGGGGACGATTTCAACCTCAGACGCTGAGGCAGGGCTTGCTGACGCAATGCGCGTACTGATCATAGAAGACAACCCCGATATCGCCGCCAATCTCGGCGACTACCTCGAGGACCACGGCCATACGGTCGACTTCGCGGGCGACGGTGTCACCGGGCTCCATCTCGCCGTGGTCAATGAGTTCGACGCCATCGTACTGGACCTGGCCCTGCCGGGCATGGACGGTCTGGAGGTTTGCCGCAAGCTTCGCGCGGAGGCGGGCAAGGACACGCCGGTGCTCATGCTCACAGCGCGTGACCGTCTCGAGGACAAGCTGGCTGGTTTCGAGACCGGTGCGGACGACTACCTGGTCAAACCCTTTGAATTGCAGGAGGTGGAGGTTCGGCTCAAGGTGCTGGCCGGCCGGGGCCGGCGTCGCAGACCGCGCGAACTCCGGGTGGGCAACCTGGCATTCAACCTCGACACGCTGAGCGTGCGGCGTGGCAGCCAGGAGATTTACCTCAATCCCATTGGGCTGAAACTGCTGCAGTGCCTGATGGAGGCTTCGCCCAATGTCGTCTCGAGGGCGGAACTCGAGATGGAAGTCTGGGGCGAGGAAATGCCCGACAGCGACAGTCTCAGGGTGCACATCCACTCCTTGCGGAGCGCCATCGATAAACCTTTCGGCAGTAACATGATCCATACCCGGCACGGCATCGGTTACCAGCTGGTGGATCCGGATGCAGTTTCGTCGCAGGCTTAGAAGCCGAATCGTCCTCTCTTTCCTGGTGTTCGGCACGCTCCTGAGCGCGCTGTTCGCGCTGAGCACGCTGTTCCTGCAGAACTATCTCGAGGACCAGCTGATCGGCGCCACGCTGAAGCAGGAGCTGGACGACTACGTCAGCGAACTGCGCCGTGATCCGTCGGTGATTGAGCCCTTTTACACCCGCATCCAGGGTTATATCACAAGACCGGGCGACCCCAACCAGACCGTGCGCCCCGAGGTGCGGGACCTGCCCAGCGGAGTTCACGACGTCAGGACAGCCAGCGGGGTCTTCAAGGCGGCCATTCGCAAGGATGACGATCTGTGGGCTTTTCTGATCTACGATGTCAGCGACAATCAGCGACTGAAGAAACAGCTGCTCGCCGCATTGATCGGCGTCGTCGTGCTCTTCTCCGTGCTGTCTTTCATGCTCGGAGCGTCGATGTCCTACCGCGTGATGAAGCCGGTCAGCGATTTGGCCGCACGCCTCGATACCCTCAGTGAGGAGGGCAAGCCCGAGCGCCTGGCGGTCCTTTTCGCCGACGATGAAGTCGGCCAGCTGGCCAACGCGCTCGACAGCTATGCCGACCGGCTGCATCACCTGGTAGAGCGCGACCGGGAGTTCAATGCCGACGTCAGTCACGAGTTGCGTTCCCCGCTGACTGTCATTACCGGAGCGACGGAATTACTGCTCGCGCAACCGGACCTGGACGACAAGGTGAGGACCCGGCTGCTGCGCATCGCCCGCGCCGCCCGGCAGTCCGCGGACATCACCACGGCGCTGCTGCACCTTGTACGCGCCGAGCAGGGTATCGACAAGGACAGCGGTGCCCACAATGTCGGGCAGATCGTGGAGGACGTGGTTCACCTCTACGAACCGCTGGTCGGTAACAAGCCGCTGATACTCAGGGTTATCGAGGAGGATCGGGTCAGCGTCATCGCACCGGAGTCGGTCGTGGCGGTCACGGTCGGAAACCTGATCGGCAATGCCATGCGTTACACGTCGGAAGGCGAGGTGGTGATCAGGATTGGCAACGGTCGTGTCCGGGTCGAGGACACCGGTCCGGGCATCCCGGAAGAAGAACTGGAGCATGTTTTCGAAAGGCACTACCGCGGCCAGAACATCAGCGGCAAGGGAGCGGGCCTGGGGCTCGCTATCGTCAAGCGTCTGTGCGAGCTGTACGGCTGGTCCATTCATTTCAGCAATCGGGAGACCGGCGGGCTGCGCGCCGAGCTGAGGTTCTTTGGTCCCTAGCCGTCTCGTCGCGCGAAAGAGGCACTGCCGTTCTGATTGCTGGTATCTTTAGCGGCGAATCCAGCGGAACGTCCTCATGGCCATCATTGCTTGTCCCAACTGCGCAAAGAAGATTTCCAGCCGGGCGGCCCTCTGCTCGTATTGCGGCTTCGAACTCGGTGAGGCGACCGAGGAGGATTTCGAGCGCTTCCGCGGGCGCAGGCTGCGGGACCAGCGCTATCGATTGAGCATGGTCAGCTACGCCGTGATGACCGTGGTGCTCGCCGCCTTCGGCTGGTACTGGTGGGATTCCGAAGGCTTCGCCGCGCCGCCCTCCCGGGGGCCACTGATCCTGCTGGGGGTCGCGGCCGTCGCTTACCTGGGGGTGCGGGTGATGCTGTTCCGGAACCGCCAGCGCCTTAAAGCCTTGCAGCGGGAAGGATCGTTGCGGTCCGGACCTGACGCGGCGCCCAGGTGACACACCTGGTGGGCTGCCGTGCTACTGGATGCGCCTCACCCGGCATTCGGAGTCGTGGCCCTCGACCTTCAGGTTCCACCTGCCGAACATGCTTCGCTCTATGCTGACGACCGGGTTCTCGACCTCCTTGACGTAGAACTTGTCCTTGTCGGCCTGGGCCCAGATCATCCCGTTTTCCAGACGAAAAGTGGTCTGTCCGTCCCAGCCGCTGAACTTGCCCATCAAGCGGCTGGTGATCGCCCCCGAATTGTCACCCTCATCCTCGAATCCACGCCGGTCCGCGGAGCTGGCGGTGGCGTCTGCCGGGTCCAGCGTTGCCAGGGAGTGCCGGCGGATCCACGCGTTAAGCGCGGCGAGCTCTTCCTGCGAGAGCTTGTTCAGCCCGGCTTCCTCGAACTCCTTGCCGCTCATTTGCTCTTCCAGGGATGAAAAACCCTCGGCGGCGGACAGTGCGAAGCTGACAGAAAGCGTAGCGAGAAAGATCAGCAATCTATTCATATACAAACCTTGGATTCGTACCGCGCAAGTCTATCACGTAAGCATTCGGTTACCGATTGCCCGGAGGCGTGGGGTTAGGGTTTCAGATCGAGCGGCCCCGGTTAACGCAGTGACGGATCAGAGGTCCTGCTTGTAGCGGACGTAGGGAATGCGTCCGTAGACAGGCTCCAGCGGATCCGCCGGCTGGTTTTCGGCACTGGCCGGGCTGTCGGTTCCGGCGTTCAGCACGTTCGTGGTGCCGACACTCAGATTGGCGTTCCAGGGGGTGCGCCAGGTGAAGTGGACGTCAAACGTGGCCAGGCTGTCGAGACTGTTGCGGTTCAGGAAGTCGACCGAGTCACGATAGTAACCCTGGATGCCGGTGCTGAAAGCGCCTTTGCTCCACTCCAGGTTCATTCGCGTGAAATTAAACGGCTCGGCGAGGGTCCAGCTAAACGCATCGGAGCCCAGCGGCTGATAGCCGTCAAAGCTCCCCTCGAGCACTCGCGAGAACGCCAGCCCCAGCTGGACGTCGCCTCGGGTGTCCGTGGTGATGCCGAGTTCGAAATTCAGATCGATCCCGCTTGCTTCGCTGTTCAGATACTGCAGGGGGTCGCTCCTGGCAGGCGCCAGCAGCGGATCGCCCAGATAGGGCGAAAGCAGGTTGCCGGACGCGGTCGGCGCGACGACGGGCAGGCCGAGCTGACGGACCGGAGTCTGAGCCAGATCCGCCTCGCGCGTGAACCAGTTGATGGAAGCCGACGCATTGCCGAAATCGAATCGACCGCCCAGGTTGAATTGCCGTTGCGAGCCGCTCGCCAGGGGTTCGTTGACAAATCGGCAGCCAGAGGCCGTGTAGGAGTCGACACGCAGCGTCCCGTTGAGACACTGGATGCTGCCCAAGGAGCGAAAACGCGTGTTCGTGAGCTGGTGGTCGATGCCCGCCTCCAGGCTCAGGTGCCTGCTCAGCGGAGCGCTCAGCGTGGCATCAAGCCCGAGAATATCCGAGCCATTGCCCAGCGCGCGGGTTTCCAGGCCGCTTTGCAGCGACAGCGGCTGATCCAGAACCAGCTGCAGCTTGCGGGTTTCGCTGCCCGCCAGATCAAACGTCAAATCGGTGCCCGGCTGCGGCATCAGTGGGTAAGGCTGGTTCTCCATCGCGGTCGCCGGGGCGCTCCCGCTGACTGCGCCGACTGAATCTGATGCCAGAATCAGGGCCATGCCCGACGCATCCGCCAGCACGGTGCCGTGGGCCAGCCACAACGACACCGCGGAGAGAAGAATCCCCGCCTTCATCGATGCAGATTTCGGCGCCGCAGACATTTTCCAACAATCCCCAAGCTCTGGTGTCAAGCCATTGACGACAGCGGTTTAGAGGGCTGCCCTACTGAAAAGTTTAATTGAATTCTAACAAATTTCCACCAAATATGCTGCGAACCCGGCGGATGGAGGCTGTTATAATTTCAGGGCAATGGGAGTCGGGACCGCAGCGGCGGCCTTCCCTGTGAAGATTCGGACTGATTCTGAGCGATATTTCTGCATCATGGTACGCACACAAACGCCTATTTGTGACTTCGGCGCAGCGGCGCCGGAATTTGAGCTGCTCGGGGTCGATGGCGGGCGCTGGAGCCTGCAGGACTGCCGGGGCCCCCGGGGCCTTCTGGTCATGTTCATCTGCAACCACTGCCCCTACGTGAAGGCGATCAACCACAAGCTCGTGCGCGACGCCCGTGATCTCCGGGCGCTCGGTGTCTACAGCGTCGCCATCATGCCGAATGACCCGGCTGACTATCCGGAAGATTCCTTTGAGAACATGCAACGGGTGGCCGGTGAACTCGGGTATCCATTCCCCTATCTGTTCGACGAGACGCAGGAGGTGGCCCGGGCCTACGGGGCGGTATGCACTCCCGATTTCTTCGGTTACAACGCGGATCTTGAATTGCAGTACCGCGGCCGGCTGGACGAAAGCGGCCGGCAGCCGGACGTGGGAGACGTTCGGCGGGATCTTTTCCTGGCCATGAGACAGGTTGCCGAGACGGGGCATGGTCCGCAGGAGCAGGTTGCGTCGATCGGCTGTTCGATCAAATGGCGTGGCAATGAGGACTGAGCCGCGCTGCCGTGCCGCGCCCGAAATGCGGGCCGAGCCGGTGCTGGCCCGTTCCGTCGGGGGGTCGGGCGAGTGAGCAAGGTGTTGCTGGTCGGCATCGACTGCAGCAACTGCAGCACGCGGGCACTGCAGTACGCGGCGAATTGGGCAGCGGAATCGCAATATCCACTGATCGTGGTCCACGTCATCCCATGGTCTGCATTCAGCTTCACGACACCCCAGGAGAACGAGGAGCGGCACAAGCGCCGTGAGGCGGAACTGGAACGCGCGCATGCCGAGATCGTGGATCCGGTCGTTGCCGAGCTGGCTGGCAGGGGCATTGCCGCGCGGGGCGCGATCCGGCACGGACATCCCGCAGAGACGCTGTGCGCGATCGCGGATGAGCTCGGAGCGACCCACATCATTATCGGTAAGACGGGATCTTCGAAGATCCGGGCCCAGCTGTTCGGCAGCGTGGCGGGTGCCATGGTGCAGATCTCCGAGCTGCCGGTGACCGTCGTACCCTAGGCCATCGAAGAAACGGAGAGTCGCCGAATGAAAGTCAGTCAGCGCGGGGCGCGATGGGCCCCTGCCATCGCGTCAGCGGGATTACCCGCGCCCGGCTTTGCCCAGGCAGGCATCGACCAGACCATCGACCAGGCGGTGCGCCCGTTTTCAGACCTGGTTGCAGGTTTCATTTTCTCCTCGTTCAGCGTCGGCGACGTTCAGGTCCCGTTCGTGATGGTCTGGCTGCTTGTTGCCGCAACATTCTTCACGCTGTATTTCCGCTTCATCAACGTCCGGGCGTTCAGGCACGGCTTCCAGCTGGTTCGGGGCGACTACAACGATCCACTGGCTGCCGGCGAAGTCACCCATTTTCAGGCGCTGGCGACTGCTCTCTCCGGCACCGTCGGCCTGGGCAATATCGCCGGCGTCGCGGTCGCGGTGTCCCTGGGCGGTCCGGGCGCGACGCTGTGGATGATTTTCGCGGGCCTGATCGGCATGTCGTCGAAGTTTGTCGAATGCACCCTGGGGGTCAAGTATCGCAATGAATACACCGATGGCACGGTTTCCGGCGGGCCCATGTACTACCTTTCCAAAGGACTGGCCGAGCGCAGCCCCAGGCTGAAGCCCCTGGGTAAAGTGCTGGCCGGCCTTTTCGCGATTTTCTGTGTCGGTGGTTCGTTCGGTGGCGGCAACATGTTCCAGGCGAACCAGAGTTTCCGGCAGCTGGTAGCGGTCACGGGGGGCGACGCGAGTTGGCTGGCTGACAAGGGATGGCTTTTCGGGCTCGCTCTCGCGGCCGTCACGGCGCTCGTCATCATCGGCGGCATCCAGGGTATCGCGCGCGTCACCTCCAGGATCGTGCCGTTCATGGCCGTCATTTACGTCGCGGCAGGGCTGGTCATCATCGCGCTGCACCTGCCCGAAGTGCCCGCCGCGTTTGCGGCGATTATCAACGGTGCGTTCAGTGCCGAAGGGGTGGCCGGCGGCGTCATCGGAGTATTGATCCAGGGTTTCAAGCGAGCGGCTTTTTCCAATGAAGCGGGAATCGGGTCCGCCGCGATCGCGCATTCCGCGGTGCGCACCAACCGCCCCGTGACGGAGGGCTTTGTCGCGCTGTACGAACCGTTCATCGACACCGTGGTCGTGTGCACGGTGACCGCTCTGGTCATTGTCGTCACCGGCACCTGGGACCCCGCGGTGGATCCCAATAACGGCGTTGCCCTGACCTCGGAGGCCTTCGAGTCGACGATACCGTGGTTTCCCTGGGTGCTGACGGTCGCGGTGGTCCTGTTCGCTTTCTCGACGATAATCTCCTGGTCCTATTACGGTCTGAAGGCCTGGACCTACCTGTTCGGCGAGACGCTGATCACGGATGCCGTGTACAAGATCTTTTTCCTGGGGGCGACCGTCGCCGGCTCCTCCATGCAGCTCGGCTCGGTGATCGATTTCTCGGACGCGATGATTTTTGCGATGGCGTTTCCCAACGTGCTCGGAATTTACTTCCTGCTACCCGTTGTCAAGCGGGAACTGGACGAATACTGGGCCGATTACAAGTCCGGGCGCCTGAAGAAGTTCGGCAGCGCCGCGAACTGACCATGATTCCGGTCAAAGCAGGTGGATAATTCGACCTTCACCCGCCCGCTCGGCGCGCACACTGGTGCATACTATGCCTCGTGCGCACTGAATCGAGAGCGCAAAAAACCAAACCCAGCCTCACCATGAACGATACGGGGGTTCCCGATGCCCAATCGCTCTGACCTTGCCAATGCAATCCGCGCGCTGTCTATGGACGCCGTCCAGCAGGCGAACTCAGGCCACCCCGGCATGCCAATGGGCATGGCCGATATCTGGAAGTGCTGTGGAACGACAACCTGA
>JBFFUJ010000007.1:0-26068 GCA_041571375.1 Lysobacterales bacterium
CGTAGCGGAACGCGAAGAGGTCCCTGATCTCCGGGTTGATCTGCATGCGGGGCAGAGGGAACGGCTCGCGCGAGAGTTGTGTCTCGACCTGGTCGAGGTGATTCAGGTAAATATGCACGTCGCCGAAGGTGTGGACGAAGTCGCCCGGCTGCAAGTCGACCACCTGCGCCACCATCATGGTGAGCAAGGAATACGATGCAATATTGAACGGCACGCCGAGGAATACATCGGCGCTGCGCTGGTATAACTGGCAGCTGAGCCGTCCCTCGGACACATGGAACTGGAACATCGTGTGACAGGGCGGTAAGGCTTGCAGGCCACGGGCGGCGTTCTCGCTGGGGCTGTATGTCTCGTCCGGCAGCAGCGCCGGGTTCCAGGCGGAGACAATATGCCGCCTCGAGTGCGGCCGCTCCCGGAGGTCCCGAAGCAGTCGCGAAATCTGATCGATGTGCCGCCCGTCCGGCGCGACCCAGTTGCGCCATTGGGCGCCGTAGACCGGCCCGAGTTCGCCGTCCTGCGTGGCCCACTCGTCCCAGATGGTGACGCCGTTCTCATTCAGGTAGCGGACGTTGGTGTCACCCCGGAGAAACCACAGGAGCTCGTGGATGATCGATCGGAAGTGCAATTTCTTGGTCGTCACGGCCGGGAAGCCCTGGGCCAGATCGAACCTCATCTGGTAGCCGAAGTGGCTGATGGTCCCCGTGCCGGTCCGGTCCGCCTTCCGGGCCCCATGGTCCAGAATGTGTTGCAGCAGATCGAGATATGTTCTCATCAGCTTAGCCGCGCCTGTAGGCAATCCCCATGATGAGCGCGCCGGCAAGCACCATCGGCAAAGACAACAGCATGCCCATGGTCAGCCACCCGCCTCCCAGAAAACCGATGTGCGCATCCGGTTCCCTGAAGAATTCTGCCACAAAGCGAAAACAGCCGTAGCCGACCAGGAACAACCCGGAAGCCGCTGCCGTCGGACGTGGCCGCGCCGTATAAACCGCCAGGATGACAAACAGCCCGAGGCCCTCGCCCGCGGCCTGATAAAGCTGGCTCGGATGACGCGCCAGATGATCCAGGCTGCCCGCCTCCCATGCCGCGTACAGTTCGGCAGAACGCCAGCCGCCAGGTTGTATCGCATTGGCAAATATCATCGCCCACGGCACGTCGGTGATGCGGCCCCACAACTCGCCACCGATGAAATTGCCGACGCGTCCGAGACCCAGGCCGACGGGCACCAGCGGCGCGACGAAATCGGCGACCTGCCAGAAACTGCGCTGATGCCGACGGCCGAACCACCACATCGCCAGGATCACCCCGAGCAGGCCGCCATGGAACGACATGCCACCCTGGGTGATCCGGAACAGAAACCAGGGGTCCTCGATAAGACTTTCGAGACCGTAAAACAGCACGTAGCCCAGCCGGCCGCCGACCACGACACCGAGCATCCCGTAGAACAACATGTCGCCCACCAATTGCGGCGTCCAGCCCCACCAGCTGCGGTGGCGGGCCAGCCAATTCCCCCCGGCCCAGAAAAACAGGAAACCGAGCAGGTACATGATCCCGTACCAGTGGACATCGAGCGGCCCGAGCGAAAAAGCGACGGGGTCGAAAGCGATGAACGGAAAACTGGAGTGGCTCACGAAACGGTTAAAATCCCTTTTCCGGACGGGCTGTGGCAGCATATGCCAGCCATCCATAAGCCGCAAGTGAGCGCCCTGAGCCGACGGAATTGAAGCGATGAACAGACTCAGCAGAGAACCCAGCCTGTACCTGCGCCAGCATGCGGAAAATCCCGTGCACTGGCATCCGTGGGATGCCGAAGCGCTGCAATCCGCGCGCGAACAGGGCCGACCCATTCTTCTTTCGGTCGGATACAGCGCCTGCCACTGGTGCCACGTCATGGCGCACGAATCGTTCGAAGACAAGGAAACCGCACAGCTGATGAATCGCCTGTTCGTCAACATCAAGGTCGATCGGGAGGAACGCCCCGACCTCGACCGCATTTATCAGCTGGCGCATCAACTGCTGACCGGTCGCGGCGGTGGCTGGCCGCTGACGGTTTTTCTCGATCCACGCGACCTGGTGCCGTTTTTTGCCGGCACCTACTTCCCGCCCCAGCGACGGTACGGCATGCCGGCATTTGCGGAGGTCCTCCAGGCAGTCGCCCAGTGGTTCGAAGAAAATCCCGATGATCGCCAGCGCCAGGCAGGCAAACTGCGCGCGGCTCTGGCGACCGTTCAGGGCGGCGAGCCCGGGGAGCCGTCCGAACCGTTGGAGGATTCGGCCGATGACGCCGTCACCATCGCTCTGGGCGATCTCCGCAAGCGTTTCGACGAGCAGCAGGGAGGGTTCGGGGGGCCACCCAGATTTCCGCAAGCACCGCTGCTCGAGGCGGTGGCCATGCTCGCCGACGATGACCGCGCCGCGGACGCGGGACGCATGCTGGAATTCACCCTGAAGCGCATGGCCCGGAGCGGCCTGCGCGACCATCTGGACGGCGGTTTTTTCCGCTATTGCGTGGACGGCGCATGGGCCATACCGCACTTCGAGAAAATGCTGTACGACAACGCCATGCTGTTACCGCTGTATGCCGAGGGCGCGGCCCGCTGGAAGGACGTCGATCTGCAGACTGCAGCGGAGGGCGTCGTCAACTGGCTGCAATCGACGATGCGCCAGCCGTCCGGCGGTTACGCGGCCAGTATCGATGCAGATGCCGATGGCGAAGAGGGCGGCTTCCATGTCTGGAGCGCGGAAGCGGTCGAAGCCATCCTGGACGCCGACGACTGGCCGGTGTTTCAAAGGGCTTACGGGCTCGACCAGCCGCCGAATTTCGAGGGTCGCGACTGGCATCTGCAGCGCCTGGTCGACACCGAACAGCTGACCCGGGAATTCGAAATGCCGATCGAGGACATCGAAGCCTCGCTGGCGCATTCCGGGGAGCGGCTGCGAAATGCCCGGGAGGCACGGGCGCATCCAACCCTCGACGACAAGCAGCTGACTTCGTGGAACGCCCTGCTGGCCGGAGGCTTCGTGCGCGCCGCCGTCGCGCTGCAGCGCGAGGTGTGGCTGGACCATGCCGAGGAGATCTTTCGATTCCTGCGCCGCGAGTTGTGGGCGGACGGCCGCCTGTCGGCCGTGTTCAATGCGAATGAGGCCCGGTTCAGTGCCTACCTGGACGATTACGCCTGGCTGCTGGAAGCCTTGCTGGACTACCTGGCCGTACGCTGGGACCGCGACTGGCTGGAGTTTGCCGTCGAATTGGCGGAGGGGCTGTTGCAGCACTTCGAGGACCCGGACCAGGGCGGCTTCTATTTCAGCGATGTCTCGGTGCAGGTACCGATGATGCGCAGTATGAATTTTCACGATGACGCGACCCCCAACGGCAACGGCGTCGCGATCATGGCGCTGAGCCGTCTTGGCCGGCTGCTGGGAGAACCGCGTTTCGCGGCATCGGCGGAGCGATGCCTGGCCCGGGCGATACCCGAGGTGAGAAAGAACCCGCTGGCCTGCGCCACCGTGCTGCGGGCATGGCGTGCCCTGAGCCAACCGCGGGCACAGGTGATCCTGGCAGGCCAGGACCCCGATGCCCTGGGCGCCCTGAAACGATCTGTCGAGGACCGCTATCGGTTAGACTGCTACGCAATTGGGGGACCGGACGAGACCCTGCCCGGGATTCTCGGGGGATTCCGGACGACACAACCCGCCACCGCCTGGCTCTGCCGGGGAATGGCCTGCCTGCCCCCGGTGCACTCGATGCGGGAACTGCAGCAACTGATGACTGATCACTGAACACCGGCATGCTCGAACTGGCGCTTCCCAACACGCACGCACTGGCCGTCATGGCGCTGATCATCGTGGCGCTGGTCCTGTTTGCGCGAGACAGCATCCCGCTGCAGACGACCAGCCTGCTGGTGCTGGTGGCGCTGACCGTCGGTTTCACTCTGTTTCCCTTCGAAAGTGACGGCAAGGTGCTCCAGGCCAGCGAGTTTTACCTGGGCTTCGGGCACAAGGCGCTGGTGGCCGTCTGCGGCCTGATGATCGTTGGCGAGGGCCTGATCCGAACGGGAGCCCTGGAGCCGGTCGGGCGCTTTCTGGCCCGGCTGTGGCGCCGCGGCCCGGCCATTTCACTGCTTTTCACCATCGTGATCACGGGCGCTTTGAGCGCTTTCATCAACAACACGCCGATCGTGGTGCTGATGCTGCCCATCCTGATGGGCGTCGCGGTGCGCATGGGCGAAACGCCGTCCGGCACGCTGATCCCGATGGGTTTCGCCAGCATCCTCGGCGGCATGGCGACGACCATCGGCACCTCGACCAACCTCCTGGTCGTCAACGTCGCGGCTGACATGGGCATGGACCCGTTCAACATGTTCGACTTCCTCGGCCCCGCCCTGATCGCCGGGGCGTTCGCCGTGATCTACCTGTGGCTGATCGCCCCCCGCATGATTCCGGACCGGCAGCCGCCCATGAGCGGCACCGTGTCGCGCCTCTACACCGCCCAGATCCGCCTCGACAAGGGCAGCCCCGTAGTCGGGCGAACCCTGGCCGAGGCCCTGCTGCGTGCGGGCGAGGGCATGAAGATCGAGTCCGTGCAGCGCGGCCAGGGCGTGTTCATCAATCCCCTGCCGGATGTGGTTCTGAAGGCAGGGGATCGCATCACCACCAGTGATACGCAGGCCAATCTCCGTGAATTCTCAAGGCTGCTGGGGGGCACCCTGTTCTCGGGCGACCAGGCGGTCGACGCCAGCCACCCCCTCACTGCGGAAGGACAGCAGATCGCCGAGGTCGTGATCACGCCTGCATCCCAGCTCAACGGCGTGCGCATCGGGAACGCCAGGCTGCGATCCAAATACGGTCTGCGACTGCTGGCCTTTGACCGCTTCGAGGAGTCCCAGCAGCGGAAGTCACCGGGTCTCGACGAGGTGCGCTTGCGGTCGGGGGATGTGCTGCTGGTGCAGTCGACGCCCGAAAACCTGCGTGAACTGAAACAGACCGCGGACTTCCTGATCCTCGACGGCAGTATTCAGCTGCCGAGCACGCGCAAGGCGCCGCTGGCGCTGGCGATCATGCTGGGCGTCGTGGTGCTCGCGGCCCTGGACATCATGCCCATCGAAATCAGTGCGGTGCTGGGGGTCTGCGCCCTGATCGTGACCGGCTGCCTCAACTGGAAGGACGCGATGAGCGCGCTGAGCACCCAGGTCATCCTGATTATCGTCTCATCTTTGGCCATGGGCGCCGCCCTGATGAAAACCGGCGGAGCCGAATACCTGGCCCGGTTGTTCGTCTACATCACTTTCGGCGCCCCGCCGGCGCTGGCGCTCGGCGGCCTCATGCTGATGATGGGCATCATGACCAACATCGTCTCCAACAATGCAGCCGCCGTGATCGGCACGCCCATCGCGATCGGTATCGCGCAGCGGCTGGGCCTTCCACTGGAACCCTTCGTGCTGGCCGTGCTGTTCGGCGCCAATCTGAGCTTTGCCACACCGATGGCCTACCAGACCAATATCCTGCTGATGAATGCAGCGGGCTACAAATTCGGAGATTTCGTGCGCACCGGTGTGCCGCTGGCGATCGGGGTGTGGCTGATCCTGACCGTTGTTCTGGTGTGGGCCTATGGGTTGTAGAGCGCGGCGGGCGAAGCAAGGCAAGCGACAATCCTGACTGGTGCCCGCTCTGCGCGCAAGCACCAGCCGCGAGGGCATTGCGGTATTGATTCGCTCGGGCAGGCGGGGCCCGCAGGCTGTAATGCGTCCGCTCCTGCAGTAAGATGCCCCGCAACCATGACCACCGGAACAAAGAACTAAAAATGGATAGCACGTCATCGGCCAGCACCGTCATCCGCCACGGGCCTTACCCCGAACTGACCTGGGCCGCGATCCTGGTCGGTTACTTCCTCGGCGTCATCATCGCGATCAGCATCGGCTATGCCGCGCTGATCCTGGGATTTTCGATCGAGGGCTCCGAACTCGCGGCCATTCTCGGTTTCGGCATACTGCGCGGCATCCTGCGCCGCAACAGCATCATCGAAAACAACATCGCACAGACGGTGGCCAGCGCCGTCAACGGTGCCTCCAGCGGCCTGATGTTCTCGGTTCCGGCCATATTCATTCTCGGTTATGGCTCGGATTTCAACCCCGTGCTGCTCACCTTCGGCGCGATCGCCGGCGCGTTCCTCGGGATCGGCTTCATCATCCCGCTGCGCAAGCAGATGATCGACTTCGAGCGCCTGACCTACCCTGGCGGCGTGGCCGTTGCAACGATCCTAAAATCGCCGGGCGCGGGCATCCACAAGGCCATGCTGCTGATCGGCGGGGCCCTGCTCAGCGGCGGCCTGCACACGATCAGCCAGTTGACCGGCGTCGACAACTGGGACCTTGGCAGCCTGATCGGGGTGCCTGCCTACATGAACGGCGTCTGGTACCTCTCGCTGCTGACCATCGGCGTCGGCTACATCGCCGGCAAAGGGGGGGTCGCTTTCATCATCGGCGGATATGTCTGTTACTGGATCATCGCGCCGCTGCTGGGCGGGCTGGACCTGTTCCCCATGGATCCGGCCAGCGGCGAGGTCACGGCCGAGCCCGATGCACTGCGCCTGCTGCTGTTCCGCCCGGTCGGAATCGGCATGCTCATCGGTGGCGCGGTCGCCGGGGTGGTGCTGGCATTTCCAATGATCTTGAGCGCGGTGCGAAGCATGCAGAACGCGGCCAAGGCCGAGGCCGCGATGAGCCGCGACGAGATGCCGATCAAACTGCTCTACTCGGCCATTGCGGGTGCCGCCGTGTTGCTGGCCGCCATGGCGGTCCTGTCCACCGACAAAATGGGGCTTGGCCGTGGACTCATCATGGCCG
Organism: Lysobacterales bacterium; assembly: GCA_041571375.1. Classification (GTDB taxonomy): domain Bacteria; phylum Pseudomonadota; class Gammaproteobacteria; order Xanthomonadales; family SZUA-36; genus CALKKN01. The sequence continues at coordinate 6,843 of JBFFUJ010000007.1, forward strand.
TGGTCGGCACGCTCTGGATCTGGATTGCCGGCGTGATCCTGTCCGAGGCGATTGGCCGCACGAACTGGTCCCCGTTGTCGGGCATGACGTTGATCGCCGTCACCATCCTGATCCTCATCTCCAGCGGTCTGGCAGACACCACGGCCGCCGTGGTCTCGGCCATCATGGTCGGCGCCGCCGCCTGCGTTGCCATGTCCCAGGCCACTGATCTGATGCTGGATCTGAAGACGGGCTATCTGGTGGGCGCCACGCCACGAAAGCAGCAGCTCGGGCAGTTTCTGGGCGCCTGGCTGGGACCGATCGTGGTCATCGTACTGATCTTCATCCTTCACGAAGCCTACGTCCTGGGCAGTGACAAGCTGCCGGCACCGCAGGGCCAGGCCCTGGCCAGCATGGTCAACGGCATCGTCGGCGGCGAGGTACCCGCCGAGAAATACCTGGCCGGGGCAGGTCTCGGGGCCCTGCTCAGCCTGTTCCAGCCCGGGCTTGGCATCACGGTCGGGCTCGGTTTCTACCTGCCGTTCAATATCGTGCTCACCTACAGCATCGGCACCCTCCTCCGTGTCGCGAGCGACCATTGGCTCGGGCGCGGCTACGGCGAAGAGACGGGGATACCTATCGCTGCCGGGTTCATCGTCGGCGAAGCACTGGTAGGCGTCGGTTTCGCCATCTCGATGATCGTCAAGGCGGTTTGACCATGAAGACACTGGCCCTGATTCTCTTCGTAGGCTCGTTCCTGGCGGGCGCATTTCTGACCTCGCTGGACCCGGAAACTGTCGCGTGGTCTTACATGGTTCCCGTACTCGCGCTCGGCCTGGTCGCCCTGTGGATACACCGCAAGGCCGAGCATAGCGAGATCCGGTCAGGTGAACGTCTGGCGGGTAATATCCAGGTGCTGGCCAGCAGCCTGGACAACATTCGCCGCAACCTGGAGGCCGTCGTCGCCCGGGGCGAAGATCTGCCGGTTTACGAAGCGCGGTTCGAGATCGACCGCCTGTTCCGCGAAGACCTCGACCGGTTCGCTGAGGCACGCGAAAGCATGATTCACGTGTTCGGCATGCAACACTATGCCGACGTCATGAGCAACTTCGCGGCGGGCGAACGCTACATCAACCGCGTCTGGTCGGCCTCGACCGACGGCTACGTGGACGAGGTGCGGCAATACCTCGAACGGGCGCGCACACAGTTCCGCGAGGCGCAGGAGCACTTCGACGAACTGGCGGCGCAATTCTCCACGCAGGTCACCGATCACTGATCCGCCGGTCGAGGCGGTTCCTGCGGCGAATCCCCAAAGCTCCGGCGCGACCACGTCACGCGCTGTCCCGGAGAATCATGACGCTCGCTCAGGCCCTCGATCGCATCGAGGCGCTTGCGCAGACCGCGCCGGTTGGCCAACTGGATATTGAGACCCGGGCGGGCGTTGAGCTCGAGGATCAGCGGACCGAGGTCCCGGTCGAGCACGACGTCCACCCCGAGGTAACCGAGTTCCACAGCCTCGTAGCACTGCGCAGCCATTTCCATGATCTGATTCCAGTGCGGAATGGTGAAGCCGGCGATTGGATGCCCGGTGTCCGGATGCGTCTCCACCAGCCGGTTGCCCGAGACGCCACCGAAGGTCGTACCCGTGGCCAGATCGATACCCGCGCCGATGGCGCCCTGATGAAGGTTCGCCTTGCCGTGCGACATCCGGGTCGGCAGCCGCGTCATGGCCATCACCGGATAGCCTTTGAATACGATCACACGGATATCGGGCACGCCGTGGTAGGTGAGTTGCGCGAACTGCGGGTCGAAGTGGACCAGGGACTCGATCATGGCCACGTCCGGCTGCCCACCCAGCGAATAGAGCCCACCGATCACGTTGGTGAGGTGATGCGCGAGGTCCTCTTTGAGGACCAGCCGGCTGTCCGAATCCAGAAAATAGTCGGCCTTGCGGTCGGTGATCACCATGATGCCGCTGCCGCCACTGCCATTGGCCGGCTTGATCACGAACTCGGTCCGGTCGCCGATCAGCTCCTCGAGGTGCGAAGCCTGGCGGTTGAACTCGACCAGGGCGATCAGCTCGGGTACGGCGAGACCGCGCTGCTCGAGACGCCGCTTGCACAGCACCTTGTCGTCCACCAGGGGGTAGAACCGGCGTTGATTGTATTTCAGCGTGTAAGCGCCGTTGCGGCAGTTGATTCCCAATACGCCGGCCCGCCGAAGACCGGTCAGCCCACCCGGCATCACGGCTCGTCTCCGGTCCTGGCCAGCTCCCGGAATCGAGCCAGTTCCGTCAGGCGGAAGCCGGTGTAACGACCCAGCGTGACGATGAGGCCGAGCACGATCAGGTTAACCTCCGGAAAGACCGTGACCCAATAGGCGAGGACATCCAGCGACATCACCAGGAAGGCCAGGGCGGCGATTGCGAGGCTGCCCAGCCCCTCCCTGATGGCGGTAGCGGCCCCCCGCTCCTCCCAGACGATCGACATGCGTTCGATCACCATGGAGATGATGACCATCGGGAACAGCGAGACGGAGAGGCCGGTCTCGGTCCCCAGCTGGTCGCTGATGATGCTGATGGTTGTCATCAGGAGCACCACGATGGTGACGACCGCTGCCAGGCGTGGAACCAGCAGCAGACGCAGGCGCTCGAGATAGAAACGGAAAAGGAGACCCAGCGACACGATCAAGACGAAGAGAAGGATACCCTTGAGCAACTCGGTCTCGCGAAAGGCCAGGGCAATCAGTACCGGTGCGAAAGTGCCGAAGGATGTGAGACCGACGAAATTCCGCAACACGACGATGACGAGAATCCCGAAAGGCACCAGCAGGAGGACTTCGTAAACGGACTGCGTCTGGATCGGCAGCTGCAGCACGGAAATACGCCCAAGCAGTGAGTCCTTCAGCTCGGTCCGCTGTGTCGCCAGGTCCAGCGCGCTCTCGACCCGGCGCTTCACCGAAATCTGCAGTTCCTCGAGCCTCGCACCGCTGACCGCCGCCAGCTCCTCCTCGCCCCGGTACCAGATCAGATAGTTGTCCGGTTTGCCGGGCTGGCCGGTTTGCGGGTCGAACAGCAGCCAGTCGTCCCCGTTGTGCACCGCGAGGAGGGTTTTGATCGGCGCATACTGGACATCGCTGCCCAGCATGACGCCGTGCACCAGGAGCGTCGGGATGTGCGCACCGGCGAGCAGGGTCTGTGCCAGCCGCGCTCGCTCCGGAACCGTGTCGGCGTCCTCCAGGAACAACCGGATGTCTTCGCCCGGATTAGGCTCGAGCATCCGGTCCAGCACCTCGGCAGCGAAGGACTCGACGTCGGCCGACTCGGCCCGTACTTCCGAGACAATATCGTTCAGTGCGCCGGCCCAGGGTTCATCGAGCCGGGGCGTCGGCGGGTAATCGGGCGTATCGGCGAAACGGCGATCCTGGGTATCGCGGATGACCGTAGCCCGGTAGTAGAGGATCTTCGGCTCCCGCAGCCGGCGAATGGCCCAGTTCGCCTGGCGCCGAAACAGGCCCTCCTCCACTGTCAGTCCGAAGCCGCGCGAAATGAAATTTTCTGCGCTCAGCATGAAGCCGCTGGATCGCACCGGCAGCATGAGGTCGGCGCGCACCGGACCCTCGAGGGGATGGATCTCGAGCCGGGCCTGAATCAGCCATTGCTCGCTGGTGTCGTGCGGCATGGCCGGAAAGCCCAGGCGAAAGACCTTGTAACTGAAGATCAGGCCGCCCAGGATGATCAGAAGAAGAGACAGGACGAGCCACTGCCGGCTTCGGGTCACGGGGAATTTTCCGGTTCAGCTAATTCCGCGGATATTTTACACCTCGGACTGGTCAGGTGCGTGTTTCCTGAGTCGATCAGGGCGAAGGAGCTCAGCGCGCGGCGACCCATCAGCAGCGGGTAGCTGAACTCGCTCCGGTCGACCAGACTCACTTCGACGTCCAGCAGTCGATTGGCAATGCAGACCTGCATCATGACGGTCGGCCGTATCTGGTTGTTGCCTTCGTGCTGAACGACCCCGATCGTACGGACCCGCTCCCGGACCAGGACGTGCTCCTCCCCACTCTGCGGATCCATCAGGGTAAACCGCACCCAGCGGCGCCCGTCCTTGCGAAATTTCTTGACGATGCGGGCATCCAGCGAAGACGTCTCCGCCCCGGAATCCAGTTTGGCTTTGATCTTCAGCCCTACTTCAGGCAGGGTGACGGTTTCGACCCAGCCCAGGATCATCAGGTCCCGCGCCGCGGGTGTCTCTTCAGAGCTCAGCACGCCCTGCGGAATCATCAGGGCCGTGAAGAGCGACAACAGCAATCTTTTCATGGGTGATTCGGCCCCGGCGGGTCGGCTTCGCGGAGGCGGATTATAAGGCAAACCGGCGGTTTGGACGCCGAAAATCGGATGGCGAAAGCCTTTTGTTGTGAAATTTCTGTTAGTTCCGCGCCCGCGATCGAAAATCTCCGGCATAAACAATTGACGCGCGCATTACGCAAGTTATACAGTTCCGGGTCCGGGGCGTCCTCGGGGCTGCCCCGCCGTTACCCTTTGCCAAAACCGAGATTTAGCATGCTAATCAATCCAATGAAGAAAGTGCACTTGCTTAGTGCAGTCATGATTGCGGTCTGCGGAGCGTGCGCGGGAACCTCTGTGTTCGCGCAGGCGACCGTCGACCAGGTCACCAACGAGGGCATCAAGCGCGCCGACGCGGGCGCGGCCGAGCAGCAGCGTGTCGAGCAGATCGCAAACCAGACCAACGAATTGCTGAACGAGTACAACACGCTCGCCAAGGTGGTCGACGGACTGAAGACTTATAACAGTCTGCTGCAGCGTCAGGTGAACAACCAGGAAGAGGAAAAGGCGGCCCTCGCCGAGTCCATTGACAATGTCGCGCTGATCGAGCGCCAGATTGTCCCGATGATGACGCGGATGCTGGACTCACTCGAAGAGTTCATTCGCCTGGACACGCCTTTCCTGCTCAAGGAGCGAACCGAGCGCCTGGAGCGTTTGAGGTCGATGATGGAACGCTCCGACGTCTCGTCTGCGGAGAAATTCCGGCGCGTGATCGAAGCCTATCAGATCGAGAATGACTACGGCCGCACGATCGAGGCCTACAAGGGTACGGTGGACATCAACGGAGCGCCCCAGGAAGTCGATTTCCTGAGGATTGGCCGCGTGTCGCTGGCCTACCAGTCGGTTGGCGGCCAGTACACGGGCGCATGGGATCCGGTGCAGGACGCCTTCATCGAACTGCCCCCGGAAAAATTCAAGACACAGATCGCTCAGGGTCTGAGGGTCGCCCGCAAGCAGGTCGCCCCTGACCTTCTCATCGTTCCGATCGCTGCGCCCTCGGAGAATTGATCATGATGAACAGAATATTCAAAGCAGCAGTGATTGCCTGCCTGGCATTCGGTCTGGGTAACGCCGTATACGCCGCGCAGGCTGTGTCACTGGATGAACTGCTCGAGCAGGTCAAGCAGGGCCGCATCAAGGATGCCGCGGAGAACAAGAAGCGGATCGACGAGTTCACTCGCGACCGTTCGCGTCAGCAGCAGTTGCTCCGAGAGATGGAGGCGGAGAAGGTTCGCCAGGAGCAGCTTTCGCAGCAACTGGAAGACACCTTCGAAGCGAATGACGCGCAGATCATCGATCTGGAACGCGCGCTGCAGGAACGCCTCGGCGAGCTGAAAGAGCTGTTTGGCGTGCTGCAGCAGGCTTCAGGTGACGCCCGCGGCAATTTCGACACCTCGGTCACCCAGATCCAGTTCCCGGGTCGCGGGGACTGGCTGACGGAATTCGCCCAGAAGATGGGCTCCACGACGCGCATGCCGACGCTCGAGGAGATCGAGCGCATCTGGTTCGAGTTGCAGCGCGAGATGACCGAATCGGCCAAGGTCAGCCGCCTGACCACGTCCGTGGTCTCCGCGACCGGCGAAGAAGAGCAGCGTGAAGTCGTTCGCGTTGGTCTGTTCAACGTGGTTGCCGACGGCAAGTACCTCGAATATGTGCCCGAAACCGGGCGCCTGGTCGAGCTGCAACGCCAGCCGCAGAGCCGCTACACCAGCCGTGCCGAGGACCTCGAGGAGGCGACCGAAGGCATGAATGGCTTCGCCATCGACCCGACGCGCGGCCAGTTGCTGGCCCTTCTGGTGCAGTCGCCAAGCCTGATGGAGCGTATCCACCAGGGCCAGATCGTCGGTTACACGATTATCGTCCTGGGCCTGATCGGCCTGCTGGTCGCCATTTGGCGTCTGGTCGCGCTGTCGACGACCGCCAGCAAGGTCAACAGCCAGTCGAAGAACCTCGAGAGACCGGGGGACAATCCGCTGGGCCACGTCATCAGGGTGGCGCACGACAACCCCGAGGCGGATGTCGAGGCGCTGGAGTTGAGGCTCGGCGAGGCCATCCTGAAGGAAACGCCGAAATTCACCGCCATGCTGCCCTTCCTGAAGATCATCTCGGTCGTCGCACCGTTGCTGGGTCTGCTGGGTACGGTGACGGGCATGATCATCACCTTCCAGGCGATCACGCTGTACGGCGCGGGCGATCCCAAGCTGATGGCCGGCGGTATCTCGACGGCCCTGGTTACCACGGTGCTGGGCCTTTGTGTGGCGATCCCCATGGTGTTCCTGCACACACTGGTGCAGAGCCGCGCCAAGCGCCTGACCCAGATCCTCCAGGAAGAGGCGGCCGGTATGCTGTCCGAGCGGGCTGAGAGAACGGCCTGATCCTCATGGATTTCGTCTACTACTACCTGCCGTTCCTGGAGACCATCCGGGACTTCTTCGAACTCGGTGGCCCGGTTCTCCGGGTCATCGGGCTCGTGACCCTGTTCATGTGGATGCTCATCATCGAGCGACTCATCTACCTGCGCACCGGTCACCGGAAGCTCGTCAGGAAAGCCCACAACTACTGGGATGATCGGGCCGACTACTCGTCCTGGAAAGCGCACCAGATCCGGGCGCGGATCATTTCGCGGGTGTCTGCGAATGCCGAGAGGAATCTCGCGCTGATCAAGACCTGCGTGGCGTTGTGCCCTCTGCTGGGGCTCCTCGGTACGGTCACCGGCATGATCGAGGTCTTCGAAGTCATGGCGATTTCCGGTTCTGGCAACCCGAGATCCATGGCATCCGGCGTGTCGAAGGCCACGGTGCCCACGATGGCCGGGATGGTTGCTGCATTGTCGGGCGTGGCCATGTCAGCCTATCTGGAGAACAAGGCGCGCAGGGAGCGCGAATTCATCTCGGATGAATTGATTATCGAAGCGGGCTGAGGGCACTCGGCCCGCTCTATGGGAGAATTTAGGTATGCGCGAGCATTTAGCAACCAACATCGAAGAAGAAGAGTCAGAGATCAACATCACGCCCATGCTGGACGTGGTCTTCATCATGCTGATCTTCTTCATCGTGACCGCGACATTCGTCAAGGAAGCCGGCATCGAGGTCAACCGCCCCGATGCCGCAACTGCGGTCAAGCAGGAGAAGGCCAATATCCTGGTCGCCATCGGGCCCAACAACGACATCTGGATCGACCGTCGCCAGGTCGACATCCGGTCGGTGCGGCCCAATATCGAGCGCCTGCATGCGGAGAACCCGCAGGGATCCGTGGTGATCCAGGCGGACAAGGAATCCAAGACCGACACGCTGATCCAGGTGATGGACGCAGCCCGCTCGGCCGGGGTTTTCAATGTCTCCATCGCAGCCCAGGAACCTTGATGAGGTAAGCCATGTCGGCCACCATTAACGAAACATTGACCCTTGAAAAAGCCGGCGGAATCGTCCGGCTGCTGATCGGTATCGGCATCGGGCTGGTGGTGACGGCGGCGCTGTTCTGGACGATGCAGTACCTGATCGAGACCGCCGACCGAGAGCTGAACGAGGGCGGCACCGGCAGTCTGGTCGACTTCGTGCGCCTGAAGCGCGACGAGACCATCCAGCGCAGGCAGCTGAAACCGAAAAAGCCGCCACCGCCCGAGGCACCGCCTCCGCAACCGCCCACGCCGCAGCTCGACAACCTCAACCCCAACGCGGAGAAAATCGCCATTTCGGCCGCGCCGGTCGAAACGGACATCGAGATGAGCGGCGGATTCAGCCTGGGCGTCGGTGAAGGCGACTATCTGCCGATCGTGAAAGTCGCCCCCATCTATCCTCAGCGGGCACTGTCGCGCGGCATAGAGGGCTATTGCGTGGTGCAGTATGTTGTGACCCGGCAGGGCACGATCCGCGACCCCTTCGTGGTCGAGGATCAGTGCACCAGTTCACTGTTTCACCGCGCCTCGCTGCAGGCAGCGTTCAAGTTCAAGTACAAGCCACGCGTGATCGACGGCCAGGCCGTGGAGGTACCGGGCGTGCAGAACAAGTTCACCTACGAGATCGAAGAGTAGGCTGGGGACCTCATGCAAAGATTCAAGTCAATAGTGATCGGAGTGGTCGCCAGCGGTTTTCTGCTGGCTGGCCTGTCGGACCTTGCCCTGGCCCAGGATCAGAAGGAACGCAAGACCAAAGAAACCGTGGCTATGAGCCAGCAGGTCTACGAGCTGCTCGCAGCCGTCCAGGAGATGATCGAGGCCAAGGACTACGCCTCGGGCCAGCGGGCTATCGACGAACTGAAGAACCGGAAAGGTCTCAGTGATTACGAGCGGGCCCAGATCTGGAATATCTCGGGCTATTCGTACTACCTGCAGGAACGTTACAGCGATGCCATCCGGGCCTACGACCAGGTACTGGCGCAGCCGAACCTGCCGGAGGCGCTGCTTCTGAGTACGCTGAAGACCAAGGCGCAACTGCATTTCACCACGGAGGACTACGAGGCTGCCCTGCTTGTCATCCGTCAGCTGATGGCCGCCGTTCCCGAGCCCAGCGCGGATATCTTCATGATCGAAGGCCAGGCGCTGTTCCAGCTCGGCCGCTACGACGAAGCCCTGGTACCGATCAAGACTGCGATCGACATGTACCGTACACAGGGGCAGATTCCGCGTGAAAACTGGCTGTTGCTGCTCCGGGTGATCTATTTCGAGCAGAAAGAATACGAATTGATGATCGACGTCGTGAAGGAGCTGATCAGATACTATCCCAAGGACACCTACATCCTGACCCTTGCGGGAATTTACAGCGAGCTCGGCGACACCAAGAAGCAGCTGGCCCTCACGGAGGTCCTGTACGAAATGGGCATGCTGAACACGGCGTCCCACATTACCAACCTGGCCAACCTCTATCTGCTGCACGGCCTGCCCTACAAGGCAGCCACCGTGCTCGACAAGGAGATGAAAGCGCAGATTGTCGAAAACAACGAGCGCAATCTCAGGCTGTTGTCCCAGGCCTGGTACCAGGCGCGTGAGGACGAGAAGGCGATACCGCCACTCGAGCGTGCCGCGGGCATGTCCAACGACGGCGAACTCTACGTGCGGCTGGCGCAGGCACACCTGAACCTGGAGAACTGGCCGGAAGCAGCCTCGGCCGTCCAGAAAGCCCTTAAGGTCGGCGGACTCAAGCGCAACGATACGGCCCAGATCATGCTGGGTATGGCGCTCTTCAACCAGAAGCGCCTGGAACAGGCCCGCCGCGCCTTCGAGCGTGCGGCCTCGGATAACCGTTCGCGGCGAGCCGCCAGTCAGTGGATCGCCTACGTCGACAGTGAACTCAAGCGACGCGAGTTGATGAACCAGGCCCTGCCCGAGGTGCAGCCCCGGGAGCGTGACGAACTGCTCGACGTCATCGAAGACCAGGGCTGACCCCGGCTTCGGCCTCGCTACGCGCGATAAAAAAAGCCCCGGCCGGACCGGGGCTTTTTCATGTATGGCCGGATGCGGTCAGTTCAGAGCCACCACGTCGATGGTCACCTTCTCCATGACCTTCTCGGTCGTGTGACTGCTCAGCTTGGCCGCCAGCCCGGTCCTTGAGCTGATCCCGATGACGATCATGTCAGCCGATACTTTTTCGGCCACCGCGGCGATCACGTCCTCGGGTTTGCCCATGTCACGATGGATGTTTTCGCGTGGCAGGCCGCTGAGCCGGCGGATCAGACCCCGGTCCGGAAAGTCCTCCGAGTCCTTGTACGCGTTGACCACGTGGTATTCAGCCCCGAAGTACTCGGCCAGGAACTTGCCGCGCTCGAAAATCTTCTCGTTCATGTGGATGTGGGCCTTGTCCTTGGCCTGCACGTTCACGGCGGCCAGGACGCAGCGATAAGGCCCCGTGGTACCTTCGTCGCAGATCACGACGTCGCCGCGAGCGTGGCGCACCAGGTCCCACTTCGAATCCGTGATGCCACGCTTGTGCTCGGCGGATGACTCGCACAGCATGATGGTGTCGCAGACGTAGCGCTCAGCAGCTTCCTGGATGGACTGGCGCCAGTTGCGGGTCCAGAAGAACTCCGCGCTGTACTCCGCACCCGATTCCTCCACCACTTTCAGCAACTCATCGAACCACTCCGTGCTCCTGACCACCTCGATGGGCATGTTCGGGTCCGCCTTGTCGCCGGCCTCGAACCCGATCAGCAGATGAAACTCGAGAGGCCACTCGGCGTGCTGGCGAAGGATATCCAGCATACGCTCAAGGGCCAGATGGCGCTCGTGGGACGGATCGATGACGACCAGGAATTTTCTTTTATCCACTTAAACCTCCCGATGAATTCTGTCCTTTGTCCGCTCTGCGGGCCGCGTCCCGACATTCTACCTGATAAAAAGCTGAAAACCCGCCCAGGATTTGAAATTCGTTTCTGTCGCTTCGCGCCACCGTGCGCGCTTGGCTCCGGCCACCGCAATTTGTATGTCTTCGTCCGCTCGGAGGCGACGGTAGAGCTCAGCGGCGAATTCAGCGTGAGCGGTCTCCCCCGCGGACCAGTACGAGACCAGCACGGCATCGGAGCCCGCTGCGAGGAAGTCGCTGGCGAAAGGCAGGTAGCCGGCGACCGCCGACCGCCCATGGCCCGCGACGGCCGTACCGCTGAGCACCAGCAGTCGTGATGTCAGGCTGAATGACCGCGCTTCTTTCGGCGCGAGGGTCGCACCCCCCGCCAGCAACAGCCTGGAGCGCTCCGGAAAACCGAGGTCGAGCGTTCCGGGCACTGCCAGGTGGATCAGCGCCGCCTGAGCGAAACGCGGGTCGTTGAATTCGTGTGGCCGCAGGGCGACGCCCTGCACGACATGCAGCCCGGGGCCGACGAACTGCGACGTCACCTCGGCGATCTCCGGACCGACCCTGACCTCGAAACTGAACGGATCACGCTGTTCCTGCGGATGTCCCGCCAGGAATACGCGGTCACGGAAGTCCCGGGGCAACCGCGGCAAGCGCCGGGACAGCGACCGCAATTCGGCCAGATTGACCAGCGAATGATTTTCCGCCAAATGACCGTCGCGCAACCGCAAGGCATCGAACGGCAGCCCCTGCAACGGACCGGTTGGCAGGAGGTAGATGTCGGGCGGCAGCGCGCCGGCCAGGGGGGCCAGCAACCATCGACCCAGGCGCTCCAATTCGATGACCTGCGCTTCGGACTGCGGCCCCGAGAGGGCCGCGCGCAAGCGGAGCAGCCCATCCCTGCCGGCAAAACCCGGGTCGAGCCTGAACACCCGGACCTCGCCGCCTGCCGCGAGCAGCGCCAGGACCTCGGACTCACCGAAATAATAAGCCAGCAGCGCCGCTGACGGCTCCAGCGTCCTGACCAGCCGATCGAGTTCACCGGTCGATAGGGGCCGGTCCACGAGCGGAATGGCACGGCGCGCATCCGACAGGCGGGCATTGGCCTGTGCCGCGGTCTCTGCGGCGTCGTCCGGAGAAGCTGCATCACGGGCGGCCAGTGCGTTCCGCAGTGTCTCATCGTTGCCCGGATCGAGGCCGGCGCTGCGAGCCGCTGAGTGACCCGCGGATTCCAGTGAACGGACCCTTTCCAGAGCCCGCAGGAGGGCCACACCCTGCTCCGCCGAGGACGGCGACCCGGCCCCGCTCTCCCGCGCCAGGGCCAGGTACTCGCGCACCATTTCGGGCCCGTTTTCGGCATACCAGGGGCCCAGGACGCCGGGCAGCACCCGCTGGCACCAGTGCACCTCGTCGATCAGTTTTTCCATACGGTCCAGGGCCGCCGCGGCCCGGCCGCTGCGCGACAGGATGCGCGCGCGCAGCAAGCCGGCTTCTGCCGCCAGGCGTGGCACGCCGGCCGCAATGAGTGCGGCTTCGGCGACAACCGCCTCCCCTTGCACACAGTCGGCTGCGCGCGCCTTCTCCAGCTCCAGCAGGCAGAGATCCAGCTCGATACGGTGCAGTGCCACCGCGTCATTCACTGCGCGAGCCGCCCGCCGCGCCCGCAGCAGGAGCCGCTCCGCGTCGGGGAATACCGACCCTCCTGCCAGACGAATGTCCCTCGCGGCCTCCAGCAGGACCACAGCCCGGCCGGCCGGCGCCGCCAGGTCGCGTTGCCTCCCGCGCGCCCACGTCGCCTGCTCTGATCGGCCATTGCGGCGATACATGTTCGCCAGGCTCCCGTATGCGCGCGCCAATAGCGTCTCGTTACCCTGGGGTGGAATCTTCGGCAGCACGTCCTCCAGCAGCTGTAGCGAATCGTCGATGAAGCCCAGGGAGTAGCTGGCCCATGCCAGTTCGAGCGCGGTCGCGGCCCAGGTTTCCACGCTCCCGTGCGTCTGCTGAAGATCGAGAGCCAGCGCCAGCTCCGGCACGGCGGCGTCGAATCCATACAGGGTGTTCAGCAACCTCCCCTTCTCGTACAGGCGGGACGCACGCTCCAGCTCGTAGGCCCGCGCGTCATCGGCCGGGAGGGCGTCGGCCATTTCGTCCAGCATTGCGATCGCCCCGGACGCCATACCCGCGGTCTCGTACGCCGCAGCGGCTGTCGCACGCACCTCGTCCAGCAATTCCGTATCGGGCACCGGGCCGAGGATGTCCAGCGCCTGCCGATACCGGCCGATTGCCTCCTCGAGCGAGCCCTGGAGTTCGTACACGCGGCCGTCCTGGTACAGGGCACGACCGTGCTCACTTCGCAACCTGAGTCGCTCCGCGAGCGGGACGATTCCGGCCAGGGCTAGGTGAGCCCGCTCGAAGGCTGCGGACCCGGCCAACTCCCCCTGGTCGGAGAGGATCTGGAAGTGCGCTTCCCCGGCCAGCACCTGGGTGCCCAGCTGCAGCATCGGAAACCCGGCCCGCGCCGCATGGCCCTGGATCGATTCGGCCAGTTCCAGCGCACTCAGTGGATCGTCGAGTCGATTGAGCACCAGCAGAGCGGCGAAGTACTCCGCCCAGAGGCGCATCTCCTCCATGCCCAGGCCGGCAAACAGCTGGGCCGCATTGCGCAGCGCGTGCGTCTTCATCGCCCAGCTTGCCGTATCCCGGCTGCGCTCGGTCGCGGCACCTACGGAGAACAGTCGGTATGCCTGCTCCTGGGTCGTCAGGTGACGGTCACTGGTTGCGAACCTCAGCATCTCCAGTCTGATCGCCGAGCGATCGATGGCGCGCTGCGGGACGACCTCGATCATCAGCTGGCGGGGCCGGTCCACCGACGCCAGGTGCTGATAAACTGGGCCGATGCGCCGCCCGGGTACGGACGAGGACGCGATCAAAGCCTGTTCCGGTCCCAGTGTCCGGGCCGTGAACTCGACTTCCGGCGCATCGATCTTCAGCACCAGCGCCGCGCCGGGATACTGGTAGATCATGTATTCGGCGGGTCGTTCCGGAGTAACGATGTCCCCCGTCTCGGCCCGGCAACACGGAGCCCCGGGCAACAACAGGAGCAACGCAGCAAGGGCAACGGTGCTTTTCGGGCGGACGTTCGGCATGCGCCATTGATAGCCGCGCCAAACCCCGAGGTCAACCCGGATTGTCTCCAATTGCCGGGCGCCGGCCATTTTGATAGCGTGCTGGAATCCATGCGCCGACCCAACCGCGAAACGACCATCTTCACCACCTCGGCGATCGACCTGTTCGCTTCCGCCCTGGGTGCCTTCATCCTGCTGGTGATGATTCTCTTCCCCTACTACCGCAACGCCGGCAGCGAAGACGCCTACTCGCGGACGCAGGAACTGCAGCGGCAGCGGCGACTGGCTTCGCAGCAACTCGAGGATTTGCTGGAGGCGCAGCAGTTGTCACAGAGCGAAGTGCAGGACCTCGACGAGGCCAACCGCGGCATCGAGGCCGCGCTGTCCCGCATCCGGAAGCAGCTGGCAGACCTCAGGACCCAGCTCGCCGAAGAGCCGGTGGTTTCCCCCGAACCGATCGAGGAACCCGTCGAGCAACCGGACCCTGAGGCACTGGTTGCGGGGGTGGAATTTTCCATCCTGGGCCTCGCGACCGAAGCGAAGTCCTTTGTCATCGTGGTGGACATGTCGGGCAGCATGCTGACTTACAGCAATCTGATGATCAGGTCCGTGCTGGAGGTACTCGAACCGCTGGATGCCAGCAACGAGTTCGCCATCATCGGGTATCAGGGCAACCCGGCGCCGACGCTGTGGACGTATCCCGAACGCGGGCTGGTGCAGGGCACACCGGACAAGCTGGCGGCCGCGCGCGAGTTCACCCGCTCGCTGGCCCGTCGCTTCTCGGGTTCGACGCCGACCCATTACGCGCTTCTGGCGGCCTTGCAGTACCCGGCCGAGGCCATTGTGCTGATGAGCGACGGAGAGCCGGACAACGCGCCGGGTTTCATTATCCAGGACATCGCCGGATTGAACCGTTACGAGGAAAAGGAAATCCACACCGTGGCGATCGGCGATTACACGCAGAACCGAGGGCTGGTGCTGTTTCTGCAGAGCCTGGCGCAGCAGAACAACGGAGACTTCGTGGGGGTATCCCGGTGAGGACGCGGACGCGCTCCTTCGAGGTCTACTCGCTGTCGGCCATCGATCTGTTCGCGTCGGCCATGGGTGCCTTCATCGTCATCAGCATCATCCTGATGCCGGATTATCAGAAAGAGGTCCGCTCCCAGGGCGATCTCGAGTACCTCGAGGAACTGGCCGGCAAAACCGAGGCCGAACTGGACGAAACCGAGGCCGGATCTCGCGAACTGCGGGAAGCGCTGCTCGCCGCCCAGACCCGCCACCAGCGGCTTCAGGCCGAGTTCGAAATCATCTCGAGCGAACTCGAAACGCTGCAGGCCGAGCAGCAGGCCCGCGCCGACCAGCCTCCACCGCCACCCCCCAGTCCGGTGGATACGCCCGAGGATGAGGGCAGCCATGGGGTGACCTTCCGCTTCCTCGGACTTAAGACGGACCGCAAGCGCATCCTTTTCCTGGTCGACATGAACCGCTTCCTTGCGCCCCACGAGGCGTTGGTCAGAAAAACGGTCACCCGCGGCATGGATTCCCTGCAGACCGGCTACCAGTTCGCCATACTCGGTTTCCAGCAACTGGATTCCGGTCCGCGGTATTACCGGTGGCCGGCCGACGGTGGGCTGGCCGGCATGAACGATCGCAATCGCTCGGAAGCACGAAAATTTCTGCGCGGCCTCTCCGGGCGGTTCGAGGGCTCTTCGTCGGTGCTGCGCGCGTTCGAGAAGGCCTTCGGGAGCGCCGCCGACGCTATCATCCTGGTCAGCGACGGCCTGCCAAACCCGGCCTTCAACGACGACCTGTCGCCGAGCCGGCTGGTGCGCAGCATCACGGTCTCAAACCAAGCGGGCAAGGAAATCCACGCCGTGACGGTCGGAGATTATTTCAAGTATCGCGGAACCGTGGAGTTCATGGAATCGCTGGCACGGGCGAACTCCGGGGGGTTCCTGGCACTGGCCGACTGATCGTGAGAGGCGGTGATGCGGCTGACTCAATCCGGGGCAGCTGATGTGAAAAGGAATTCGGAATCGCCGACGCGAATCCGGTCACCGGGGCGCAATTCCGTCGTTGCCGATACCGGTTCGCCCTGCAGGAGAACTGTGCATTCGGCGTTGCCGGGGTGGATATGGAACTTGCCGGTCTGCGGATCATGGCTCAACAGCCGGACAGCGCCCGGCTCGCTGGCGGGCAGCGGAGCAGTCATCGGATGATCGGTCTCGTCCGGCGATTGATCGAAACGGACCGGGCCGGTCAGATCCACGGTAGGCGGTTCGCGGTCTGCCCGGAATCGACGCGCCAGCGGATTGGCAGCCGTCTGACCGCCGCCCCCGGGAGCCTGTCCGGCGGAGTCGCGGCCGCGCATGGGCGGCTGCCGTTCTTCCTGGGATGTCGATTTCTTCCTGCGGAACATCGTGGCTGCCGTAACGGGGATAATTAAATGTATCATAGCGGCGTGAACGAACAGGACAAGCGACTCATCGGGCGCGCCCCGGAATGCGACATCGTGCTGGACCACGGCTCAGTCTCCCGCTCACACGCCAGCGTGCATGTGGCGGAGGACGGTTACCTGACGGTCGTGGACGCCGGTTCGAGCAACGGCACCTTCCTGCACCGCAACGGCCGCTGGATACGGATCCAGAAGGTCATTCTGGGCACGCAGGACCGCATTCGCTTCGGTGAACAGGAACTGCCTCTGCAGCGTCTGGTCGAGGCGTTCAGCCAGCGTGCCCGGGTCCGGTTGCGGGAAGGCTACTCGGTTCGCGGCAAGCCCCTGCTGTTCGACGATTACCACGCCGGGCAGCCAAAACCCAGGGTCGTGCTGGAGCATCCCCGCCGCAACCCGTTGACCGGGGACATCGAAGAGGATCGTCCGTGACGTGCAGCCGACTCAAATGACTCGAACGATTACCCTGCTGATCAGCCTGTTTACCGCGATCGTCGTGATCGCCCTCCTCGCCCGCATCCTGCCGCCGTCGGCCGGAGCGATCCTGCTCGATATCAACCGCTCTACCTGGCCCCTGACGGTGCAGAACATCCTGTGGCTGGCTTTCTTTGCGGGCCTGGGTGAACTGTCGATCCGCTGGCGGGCCGGTCGACTGGAAGCGAGCCAGATCGAACGCAATTATCTGCCCGAGGATGAAGAGACGGTATTGCGGCCGGGCGACGATCTGACGCCGATCTACCAGAAAGTGCGCGCCAGCAGGTATCGCGAGACCTGCTTCGTTCCGCGGTTGATCGAGCGCTGTGTGCTCGGCTTCAACATCAGTCACTCGGCGGACCAGACCAACTCGCTGCTCAACTCCAGCCTCGAATTGTATCTGCACGAAATCGACCTGCGCTACAACATCATCCGCTACATCACGTGGCTGATTCCGTCCCTCGGCTTCATCGGCACCGTTATCGGCATCATGCTGGCGCTCAACTACGCGGGCGACCGGACGAATGTGCAGAGCCCGGACATGCTGTACCAGGTCACCGAACGGCTCGGCGTGGCGTTTTCGACAACCCTGCTCGCCCTGGTGATGGCCTCGATCCTGGTGTTCATCCAGAACGTCGTGCAGGGCAAGGAAGAGAATGCCCTGAACAGGGCCGGACAGTACTGCCTGGACAACCTGATCAATCGCCTCTACTCCCCGTGAGACGGACGGCTTTGTGTCTGCTGCTGTGCCTGCTGCACGGCACTCCCGGATTGCCGGCCGCCGAGCCGGACCGTCTTCCACCATGGGTCGTGCCGGTCCTGCGGCTGGTGTCGGCAACACACGTCGAGCCCACCACGGGCATAGTGCTCTCGCCTGATGGCCTGGTGCTGGTGCCGGCCGATTTCGCCTCGCCCGGCGACGAGATCGTCGTGCTCGACGGCGGCACCGACATCATCCGCAATGGCCGGCCAGCCCGGCTGCTGAAGGGTTACCCCGAGCTGGGCCTGGAAATCCTGCGCGCCGAGGGACTGCGCCGCTCAGGCGCCCCGCTGGCTCCAGCGGCACCGGCAGCGGGCAGCGCCATCCATCTGCGGGCCTTTCCCCCGGCCGAGCAGATCGCCGAAGGCGCCGCGCCGGTGCACGTGACTGCACGAGTGGCCGCCGTGGGCGAACGCGGTCAATGGTCTTTCGAGGATGACGACAGGCTGCCCAATGTCACAGGGCCGCTGCTGGACGATTGCGGCAACCTCGTCGGCTACAGCTTGGCAGCCGGCATCCAGAGCCTGTCCAGCGTTGAGGCGACCGATTACCGTTGGCTGGCCGACCTCGGGCAGTTGGTCGCTGAACTGCAGCTGCCGGTGACCGGCTCCGTCTGCCCCCCGGCCACTGGCGAAGATCCGCCCACTCCGGTTCCAGAAGCCGCAGCGGAGGCCGAGCCCGTGGCGGATACCTCGTCCGGCTCGGGCGATGACAAGTCGGATTCAGCCGGGCATTTGACGCCGGAACTGGCGGCTGGCGAGGCGGAAATGCCGATCGACCGATTGCCGCCCTTCGAGGAGGACACGGTGGCAACTCCCGCTGGCGAGGCAGCGCGCGACCCGCAGCGCCGGCCGGGCTGGCTCTGGCTGGTCTCGGCTCTCGTGCTGTTCGGAGCGGGCCTGCTGCTACACCGCCTGCGCGGCCGCCGCACCCCCTCCCCCCCTGCAGCGGCCGACCAGCTGGCGGCGGCGAGCCCAGCAGGGGCTTCGTCGGCAGCGCCAGATGCCGCGCGTTCCGGGGATCGGGCGGCGGACAGTCTTCTCGTACTGCGCGGCGAGCGGGTGGGTGGCCAGTTGTTCGAGACCTCTGCCCCGGTCGGCGTGGCGGACGTCCACCTGGAGATTGGCCGCGGCGACACCGACCTCGTGCTCGACAGCCCCTCCGTGAGCCGCCGCCATGCCCGGCTGGGCGGCTCGATCGGCGCGCTGACGCTGACCGACCTCGGCTCCAGCAACGGAACCTCAATCAACGGCGTGCCCTGCCTGGAGGGTGAGGTTATGTACGTCGAACCCGGCGACTTCATGACCCTGGGCGATGTGCGCTGCACCCTGACGATCGAGACACTGGCGGCAACGGACCGGACCTCGTGACTCCGTCGCACGCCCCCCTGCCGCCGGGCACCCTGATCGAGACCCTGCGCATCGAGCGGGTGCTGGGTCACGGTGCCTTTGCAATCACCTATCTGGTGACGGACACGGTCCTTTCCACGGCATTCGCGCTCAAGGAGTTTTTCCCACAGGACCTGTGCCAGAGAACGGCGGCGGGAAGGCTCGAACCGCAGGACAGCCCGTCGGCCGGGTCCTTCGCGTCGGGGCTCCGATCCTTCCTGGCGGAGGGACAGACCGTCGCGGCGCTGAGCCATCCCAACGTAGTCAGGGTGTTTCGCTGTTTCGAGGCCAACGGCACCGCTTACCTCCAGATGTCCTACTACCGGGGCGAGGCGCTGCACAAGCTGCTCGAACGGGGCGGGGCCCTGTCCGAGGAGGAGGCCCTCGCGCTCGGCCGGCCGCTGCTGGACGCACTCGGCCAC
>JBFFUJ010000008.1:0-23529 GCA_041571375.1 Lysobacterales bacterium
CTGCGGAATGGACCGCATCCTCGGAGAGCGCTGGCAGGGGAATCCGGCCACCGACCTGGCCCTGACCGGTGAAGCCCGTCAGCTGACGCTGCCCGGCATGATGGGTGAGCGGTTCCAGGTCATGGGTCTCGGCAGAGGGCTGGAATCAACGCTTTGCGGCTTCAGCCTGCAGGATTTGCGCTACCGGCTATAGCCACGACCCTCGCCTCCCTCAGCCGGGCGCCGATCTCGACCCCCTCCAGGCCCTCGGTGTCCAGATCCCGCGCCCGAACAGCCAGCGCCGCTTCGAGCGCCGCCTGAAGTCGCTGCGCCTGCGGGTAAGGTCGACCTTCCAGACCCTGCCTGCCACGGAAGTCGGCCTCACAGGCGGCGAGAAAATCCGGCAGGAGATCGGGGCGGCGCAATAATCCGGCATCCTCGATCAGCCGCATCACCGAGCCTGGCCGCATCTCGCAAAGCCGATGGGCGCGAAGGTGCAGGCGGCAGACCGTCACGGCCAAGTCCCTGAAGGAGCCGGGGGCCCGCAAGCGGTCGCAGACTGCTTCGACCAGCGGCACGCCGCGCGCCTCATGCCCCAGGTGGCGCGGCCATTCGTCGCGCGGCGTGAGACCTTTTCCGAGGTCGTGCAGCAGCAATGCAAACACCACCTCGGCCACCGCGCCCTGCTCGGCGGCCAGATTCATGGACGCCAGCACATGAGCGCCCGTGTCAATTTCCGGGTGGTACGCCCGTGGCTGCGGCACGCCGAACAGGACATCTACCTCGGGCAAGAGCTCGACCAGCGCCCCGCATTCCCGCAGGACTTCCACGAAACGGCCCGGTATCGGCGCGGCCATCGCCGCGGCGAGCTCCGACCAGACCCGCTCGGCAACCAGGTGGCCGAGCTCTCCCGATTCCGTAATCTTCCGCATGAGCGCCATCGTCTCCTCATGGACCCGGAAACCGAGCGGCGCGAATCGCGCCGCGAACCGCGCAACCCGCAACACCCGCAGAGGGTCTTCGCCAAATGCCGGGGAGACGTGACGCAGAATGCGCGCATCGAGGTCAGCGGCCCCGCCGAAGGGATCGATAAGGCGGCCGTCGCTGTCGCGCGCCATTGCGTTGATGGTCAGATCGCGGCGTTGCAGGTCCTGCTCCAGGGTGACGCCAGGATGGAAGTCGACAGCAAAGCCGTGGTACCCGTGGCCCTGCTTGCGCTCGGTGCGCGCGAGCGCGTACTCCTCCCCGCTTTCCGGGTGCAGGAAAACCGGGAATGATGCGCCGACCTGACGAAAGCCCTCGTCCAGCAGCTCCTCGGGCGTGCAGCCGGTCACGACCCAGTCTTTCTCCCCCCTGGGCAAGCCCAGCAGCTCGTCTCGGACCGCGCCGCCGACCAGGTACGTCGCCCGGCCCATTTCAGTGCTGGACCTGCCTGCGAAGCTGGTCCAGGTGCTGCTGCCGATGGGAAGGGCCCAGGTAGCCCGGCACCACTGCCTCGATCGAGCGCGGCTTGATGCCCAGCCTGGGCAGACTGTTTTTCGTACTGGTGTTGTCCGTTTGCAGCGAAAGGTAGTTATCCGTGGAAAAGGGCTTGCCCGGAACGAAATCCATCAAGAAAGCCTGCAGCCGCGAGAGCCCGTTGCCCAGGCCCACGACGCGGGGCTTGCGCCGGATGGTCCGAGCCGTGAATTCGACCAGTTCACGCAGGCTATAATCGCGCGGACCGACCAGTACGAGGGTCTGTCCGATCGTGGATTCATCGGCGAGCACTGCGCTGACTGCGGCTGCAACATCCCCGACCCACACCGGCTGCATGCGTGCCCTGGGGCAGGCCAGGGGCAGCACGGGCGCCATCCTCAGCAGGCCCGCGAAGCGAGTGAAAAAGGAATCCCCGTCGCCAAATATCACCGAAGGCTGAAGAATGGTGCTGTCAATATCCGTGGCGGCGCGAATGCGTTCTTCGGCCTGTCCCTTGCTGATCAGGTAATGGCTGCTGCCCTTGCCGGCATTCAGGGCACTGACGTGGACCAGACGCCGCACGCCAGCGCTCCGGCAGGCCGCGAGGATGTGCTCGACCAGCTGCACATGCGCCCGTTGGAAGCCCTTGCCTCTCCGCCCGGACTCGTTGAGTATACCGACCATGTTGATCACCGCATCGGCATCCCGGCAGCTCCGGGCCAGCGTTTCCGGATCGTAGACATCGGCCTGGCGAACCTCGACCCGCGGAATCAGGGACAAATCCCGGCAGGCCATTCGGTAACGGCTGAGAACCAGGCAATCATGACCGGCCGCCGACAGCTGCGGCAGCAGGTGACGCCCGACAAAGCCCGTCGCACCCAGCAGAACGATTCGCATATTCGACTCCTCGCAGTGTGATCAATCCCGACCGGCCAGGCTCCGGCCGGCGGCGCGGCACACGACTTCTGCGGTTTCCACAACTGGCATGGTACCGCCGGCAGAGCCGGAATCAAGCGCCGGCATCCGGGAGGAAACCCGAATGACCGGGCGCTGTAACCGCCAATCGTAGATCGTCGAGAACGCCAGCACCCGCGGAATGTAATCCCTGGTCTCGAAGTACGGCAATGTCTCGACCCAGATAGCCGGCTCGGCAATCGGCCGATCCTGAAGCCAGCGATCCACGGCATTCGGGCCCGCGTTATACGCACCCGAAACCAGTACCGGATTATTGCCAAATCGATCTGACAGCTCCCTGAGGTAGGTCATTCCGAAACGGATGTTGTCGTCGGCAATCATCAGCTGACTCCGCCCGGCGTAAGGATAGCCGTGTTCCCGTGCCAGCCGGCGCGCCGTGCCCGGCATGAGCTGCATCAGCCCGCGGGCACCAGCGGAAGACACGGCGTCCTCGGCAAGAGCGCTCTCCGAGCGCATCAGTCCCATGGCCCACGACGGATCGATACCCAGGTCGACGGAGTGGCTTTCGACCGTGCCGCGGTAATCCAGGGGGAAGCGCCATTCATACCAGCGCCTGTCACCGCTGTTGCCCAGCGCCGCGATGGCCCGGTCCGGCCAACCTTCGCGAACCGCGAGCGCGGCGGCAGCGCGCAATCCCCAGGTGTCGAGCCGACGCATGGCCAGGGCCCACTCGCCCCGCGACCAATTGGGGACATCGGCTCGGGACAGTTCGACCGATCTCTGAATATCGGCTCGATTCGCCAGTCGCTCGATGTCCTCCGCCGCCACCGCGGGTGGCTCCGGACAAACGGTGTAGGGCAGGTTCAGCCAATCCGCCGCCAGAAAACCATGGTAGCTCGCCTCATCCGCCAACTCACCGAGCAGGGCCGAGGCCTCGTCCCGGTCGCCCATCTCCATCAGGGCGCGAGCCCTCCAGTAGCGCCACCGGGAGTCGTCGGCGGTTGACGGCGACATCATCGAGATCACCCGCCGCACCTCAGGCCAGGCCGGTCCGGAAAGTTCGTGGCGGGCCCACCACTCCAGCAGGCGGTCATCACGCGCCGCCGCCGGCACGGCTTCCATTCTCGCGCGCGTTCCGGGGTCACCAGCCACGGCGGACCACAGCGCGAGTTCGCGCAGGATGGCCGTGCGCACATCGGCGGGCCATTGAAAACGGCCCTCGATGGATCGATAGACGCGCCAGGCCCGATCAGGATCGGTTCTGGCCAACCGCTTCAGCCCATGGTCGATGATGTCCCTGCTGAAACCGGTGTCCGGCCATTTCCCGGCCCGGTCGAGGCGGTGATAGCCGCGCGAGTCCTGCTCGTACCAGCGGTCGACCCAGAATTGATCCTGTTCAGGAAGGAATCGTTTGAGGTAGAGGCTGAAACGCGCTTGCCCGCCCTCCATGGCCAGACGAATACGTTGCCAGGCCAGGCCCGGTGAAACGCCGCCCTGCTGATAGAGCCAGTGAAAAACCGGGTCGCACTCCTCGGGTTGGGACCTGCCCACTGCCCACAACGACTGGGCGAGCGGCAGCAGACCCTCTGTACGTCCGGTCTCAATACGGGCGTGCGCATAGGCGCACCTGACCTCGGTCGCGCTCGCGTCCCGGGCGTAGGCCAGCAGGGAATCCCAGCGCCCCTGCTGCGCCATGGTTCCCAGCCAGGCGGACCTCAGGCCCTCGGCAAAAGCCCAGTCGGCATGGGCTTCCAGAAAGCCGGTCATTTCCTCATCCGTCGCGCGTCCCCGGCGCTCACGCAGGTCCTCGTATTGCAGGTAGGGGTACAGCAGGTAGCCCTCGAGACTGGCCAGCGCCTGCTCCAACTCGCCCCGCTGACCGCTCCCCGCGGCCTGCCAGGCACGGCTGAATATCTCGCGCTGGGCGGCTTCCGGTGCTTCCGCTGCGGCGCCGGCAGCCCCCGACAGCCCCATGACGACACCCAGCAGACCGGGAAGAAACCCCTGACGCAGAGGGTTTTCAGTTATCCTGCGGGGGTCAGACGATCGATGGCGAGCAGATGGCGGGGTCCCGGAATTCACGCGGTCCAGAATATGATGCAGACGCTATCCCGGCAAGCCGGTTTGCGTTGAGTGGAGCGGCCACGGTCTTGGTCCGCAGAATGAGGTCCTGAATATGTACCTGGAGTTCGCGCTGATCGGGATCGCAGCGGGCTACCTGGCGGGATTCCTGGGCATCGGAGGGGGGTTCGTGGTCGTGCCGGCGCTCACGTGGCTGTTTCTCCGCGACGCGTCAACCGCATCGTGGGCCATCCATCTGGCCGTGGCCACGTCTCTGGCTACGATGCTGATCACCTCCCTGAGTTCGATCATCGCACACCAGCGGCGTCGGGCGATCCGCTGGCCCCTCGTGGGATCGCTGGCCCCCGGGCTGATGATGGGCGCCGTCCTCGGCGCGATCATCGCGGATGCTCTGCAGGGAGCAGCCCTGGTCCGGGTGTTCGGCTGCTTTGCCGTACTTGCCGGGCTGCAATTGATCCTGAGCCGGCGCCCCGCGGGCGAACGGCCGGTTCCGCCTCAACCCGGGGTCAGCCTGGTCGGACTGGTCATCGGATGCATCTCCAGCCTGATCGGCATCGGTGGCGGAGCGCTCACCGGTCCGTGGCAGATGTGGCATGGAATCCGGCCGCAAAACGCCGTCGCGACCTCGGCCGCCTGTGGTTATCCCATCGCGGTGGCGGGGACCGTTTCCTTCATCTGGCTGGGTTGGCAGGGCGGCCTTCCCGGTGAAGCGTTGGGTTATGTTCATCTTCCGGCCTTCGCCGGAATCGCCCTGACCAGCGCGGTGGCCGCCCCACTCGGCGCCGCCACGGTACACCGCCTGCCGCCGACGCTCGTGCGGCGGATATTCGGAGCGTTTCTGGTTCTGGTCGGCTTGAGAATGCTGGCTGGGCTGTGAAGTCAGGCGGTCGCCCTACCCGCCCTGCCCGACTTCAACGGCCAACACGGGGCGCCGCGGTTCGATCAGTTCCAGGTCGGATGGGATTTCGATGTCGACAGCGACCGGGCAGTGGTCGGAATGGGTCACTTCGAGCACCTTGGCCTCGCTCGCCTGCAGACGTTCGCTGACCAGGATGTGGTCTATCGCGCGTTGCGGCTGCCAGGACGGGTAAGTCGGCAGCCCGCGGGTCGGAGCCCGCAGGGCCAGGGCGCCCAGGAAATCCCTGACCGGTGCGGCATCAGCCGACGTATTGAAGTCGCCCATGACGACGAGGTCGCGGCCGCTGTCCAGTTCGCGCGCGAGGAACCTGAGCTGCTGGAGCCGGGCACGCTTGCCGAGAGCGAGGTGCACAATGGCGATGTCCAGCCCGCGGAATCCTTCGCCGTAACGCACCAGCAGGGTTCCTCGACCCGGAATGACGCCAGGTAAACGGTGCTCCTCGACCGCATCGGGCTGGTAACGGCTCAGAAAGCCATTGCCGGCATAGGCCACCGTACCGACCTTGCGGTTGGACTGGTGGCACCAGAAGGGCATCGTCGCCTGCGTGGCCAGATAGCGGGACTGGTTGATGTAGCCGGAGCGCAGGCTGCCTGAATCGACCTCCTGCAAGGCCACCATGTCGAATGGCGCCACCAGGTCGGCAATGGCGTCGAGGTTGGCCATCCGCTGGGTGTGAGGCAGCACCTGCCGCCAGCTATGGGTGACGTAATGGTGGTAGCGAGCGGTCGAGGTGCCCGCCTGGATATTGAAACTCAGCAGCCGAATTGTCCGCCGGGAATCCGTGCCTGGGTCAGTCGGCTGCGGCACTGCTTTGCTGCGAACCCGGGCTTTGGCTGGCGATCAGGTAATCGACAACATCGAGCATGACATCGTAGTTGGGAACGGCGGCGTTGCCAGCGATGCGGTACCTGCCGTTCAGAATCAGCGTGGGTGTGCCGGTGACCCCGAATCCCTGGACCTTGAGTTGCTCCTTCTTCAGCCGCGTCTCGACCGCAAAGGACTTCGAGGTTGCCAGGAACTTTTCCTTTTCGACGCCGAACCCGCTGTAGAAATCGGCCAGCTCATCCATGCTGCGCATGACACTTTTCTCCTTCCACAGACGATCCATCATGGCGTCGTGAGCGGCATCAGCCACGCTGAGCAAATCCGCCGTCACGTAGGCTCGCGCGTACAACTCCCAGGAACCGCGGCCGAACACGACCGGGACGCGCCTGAATTCCACCCCTTCGGGCATCCGCTTCTTCCAGGCGTTGATGTAGGGCTCGAACGTGTTGCAGTGATTGCAGAGATAACTGAACGCCTCGACCAGTTCCTGCGGGCCGCTGTGACTGACCGGAGCGTTGTCTATCAGGAAGTAGTGCAGACCCTCCTGATAGGGAACCGGCTTGGCCCCTTGCGCCTGCGCGGCGGCCATTACAAGCCATAGCAGCCCTGTGAGAAACAGTCCTTTAGTGAATTTTTTCATCGAGTACTCCGTCCGATCCGGTATGCCATCCAGACTTCCCTAGAGACCGCCATCTGAGCCCACAGTTCACTCGCCGCGCCGGTAAAGCCCCTGGATGTAGCTGGATACGGCCTGTATCTCATCGTCGGTCAGTTCCGCGGCGACTCCGTTCATGACTTTGCTCGACGCATCGGCATCGCCCCAGTTCTGGCCATCGCGGAAGCGGTTGAGCATAGTGACTGTGTATACCGCGTGCTGTCCGGCCAATGCGGGATATCCGGCCAGGGGGTTGCCCTCGCCCGCGGGCCCGTGGCAGGCCATGCAGGCCGGGACGCCGCTTTCCGGGTTACCCGCGCGGAAAACCCGTTCTCCCACCTCGAGTGCCGCGGGATCAGCCACCCCTCCGGAGGTCTGCTGGGAGGCGAAGTACGCCGCCAGATCATCGATGTCCTGCGGGGTCAGGCCGGGGACGATCCCCATCATTTCGGGCACCATGCGGGCACCCGACTGGATCAGCGTGATCTGCCGGGCAAGGTAGGCCTCATGCTGCCCCGCAAGCTTGGGCCAGTTGGGCACCATGCTGTTGCCATCCGCCCCATGGCAGGCCGCGCAAATCGCCGACTTGGCCTGACCAGCGGCCGCGTCCCCCGCGGCAAAGCCTGGCAGGCTGACCAACACGAGCAAACTGGCGGTGGCCTGAAGCAAGAAACTCATTTCGCGATCTCCTCGAAATCTGATTGGGACCTTATTCAGGCTAGAATGGGGCGGTATTATCGCGGTTTCAGCAGCCGTGATCCAGCGCATTCGGAATAAGAAATGACATCGGTGAACCGAAAACACAACCCGTATCGTTCGGCCCGCTATGTCATCAGTGCCCATCGCCTGAACCAGCTGGAGCAGGACCTCGGATTCGAAGTCGCTTTCGCCGGACGGTCAAACGCGGGCAAATCCAGCGCCATCAACACACTCACCGGGCAGAAATCACTGGCGCGCACCAGTAAGACCCCGGGGCGGACCCAGCAGATCGTGCTCTTCGAGATCGACGGGCAGCGTAGGATCGCGGACCTGCCCGGCTACGGTTACGCCAAGGTGCCGGAACGTCTGAGGGAACACTGGCGCCGGACCATGCAGGCCTACTTCGAGCAACGCCGCTCACTGCGTGGCGTGGTCCTTGTCATGGACGTACGTCACCCCCTGCGCCCCTTCGACGAACAGATGTTGGCCTGGTGCGACGCCGCTGGCGTGCCCTGTCACATCCTGCTCACCAAGGCAGACAAGCTCAAGCGCGGTCCGGCACGATCCACGTTGCGGGCCGTGCGGGAGCGGCTGCCCCCGATTGCCAGCGCCCAGCTCTTCTCGGCGCGCAGCGGAGAGGGGCTGGAGCAACTGATCGACTGTCTCAATGTCTGGTACGAGCTGGACAACGAGCCCCGCCAGGGCACCGGGTCAAGCGGATGCGCCGCCGCGGCTGACCCGGGCGCCGTGAAAAGCTAGAATCGGCTGCAGTCAACAGGGAATCGACGCCATGACCTTTCCGACCGTTCGAATGCGGCGCATGCGCGCCCATGAATTCTCCCGGAGGCTGATGCGTGAGACGCATGTTTCCACCGACGATCTGATCTGGCCAGTGTTCGTGGGCGAGGGAGATGACGCCAGCGATGATGTGCCCTCGATGCCCGGTGTCCAGCGCATGACCATCGACCATCTGCTGCGCGCGGCCGAGCGATGTCTCGAACTCGGTATTCCGGCCGTCGCCCTGTTTCCGGTGGTGTCCGCCGACTGCAAGTCCGACGATGCGCGCGAAGCATGGAATCCGGAGGGCCTTGCCCAGAGGGCGGTTGCCGCATTGAAAAGCCGCTTCCCGGAGCTGGGTGTGATCACCGACGTCGCCCTGGACCCGTTCACTTCCCACGGACAGGACGGGCTCATCGACGAGAGGGGCTACGTGGTGAATGACGAGACCGTCGACGTGCTGGTCAAACAGGCCCTGTCCCACGTGGAGGTCGGGGCGGACGTCGTCGCTCCCTCCGACATGATGGACGGGCGCATCGGCGTGATCCGACAGGCCCTGGAGACCGAGGGTTTTCCCAACAAGCAGATTCTCGCCTATTCGGCCAAGTATGCCTCCAGCTTTTACGGGCCGTTCCGCGATGCCGTGGGCTCTGCAGCGAACCTGGGCGGCGGCAACAAGTACTCCTATCAGATGGATCCGGCCAACAGCGATGAAGCCCTGAGGGAGATCGAACTGGATCTGGAGGAGGGCGCTGACATGATCATGATCAAGCCGGGCATGCCCTATCTGGACATCATCCGGCGCGCTAAGGAGACCTTCGAAGTGCCGACTTTCGCGTACCAGGTTTCGGGTGAGTACGCGATGCTGAAAGCGGCAGCCATCAACGGCTGGTTGGACGAGGAGGCCGTCGTGATGGAAGCCCTGACTTGCCTGAAGCGGGCCGGCGCGGACGGTGTCCTGACCTATTACGCGGTCCAGGCTGCCCAGTGGATCCGCGACCATCAGTGATCCGGCTGGCCGTATTCGGTCAACCCGTCTCCCAGTCGCTGTCACCGCAGATCCACCGGCTCTTTGCGCGGCAGTTCGGACTGCCCGTCGAATACCGGGCCATCGAGGCAACCCCGGTCTCGTTCCAGGACAGTCTGAGGCGGCTGATGGCGAGCGGCGGACGGGGCTGCAATGTGACCGTGCCGCTGAAGCGAGCGGCCTGGACCCTGGCCACGGAGTCCAGCGATCGGGCCCGGCGGGCGGAAGCCGCGAACACGCTGGTTTTCGGTAGCGCCGAAACCATCCTTGCCGACAATACCGATGGGCAAGGGCTGGTCGACGACCTGCGGTCCGGTTCGCACCAGCCAATCCGTGGACGTCGCGTCTGCATGCTGGGCGCCGGTGGCGCGGCTGCCGGGGTGCTGGCGGCCTTGCTGGAGTCGGAACCGGCCCGTCTGGTGCTTGCCAATCGAACGCTGGAGACGGCCCGGGCGCTGGCCACCCGGCACGCGGATCTCGGCTCACTGGAGACCTGCCGACCCGCCGATCTCGAGAGCCTGGGACCGTTCGATCTGGTAGTCAATGCCACGTCGGCGGGACATGCAGGCCAGGCCCCCGAATTCTCCCCGGGCTGCTTTGCGCAGGACGCGCTCTGCTACGACATGAACTACGGGCGTGCCGCGGAACCGCTGCGAGCCTTATGTTCCGACCTCGGAGTCCGCTTCAGCGATGGCCTGGGGATGCTGGTCCGCCAGGCCGCCCTGTCCTTCGAGTTGTGGACCGGTTGCAAACCCGACGCGGCGTCGGTGCTCAGCGCCGTGCGGTCAGGAGTTCGTCACGCGCCGGCAGGCTGACGCACTTCGGCGATGCAGCGCGAAACCGTGCTCAGGGATTGCAGCAACAACAGGGCGGGCAGCACCAGGATCAGACTCTTCAGCGCCCAGACCAGGGGCAGGCCGCCCGCCTCTCTCGATGACTCGCGCGTGGCCCAGGACGCCGAGACGTAATCCCAGGAAATCGTCAGCAGGAATATGGTGAACGGAATCAGCAGCAACAGGGTGCCGAGCAGGTCGACCGTACTGCGGTAACGCGGGCTGCGCGCCCGGTAAAGAATGTCGACTCTCACATGATCGTCGGTCTGGAAGGCCCATGCCGCCGCGACCATGAAAATCAGCGCGTGAAGGTAGGTGACGCTCTCCTGCAACCAGATCCAACCCAGATTGAAACCGTAACGCAGAACCACGATGGTAAAGGTAAGCAGTGCCATGACCAGGGTCAGCCATGACACCGCGCGCCCGAGCAGGGCGATGGCTCGCGCAAGCGGAGCCGCAGGTCGCTGTTCGTTGCCGGGACCGTTCAGTCCCATTCCTTGACCTTCCAGTAGACCGGCAGCACGGGATTCATCGCCTGCTTGTCCAGGTCGAGCTCCAGTTTGCCGTCGCCGTCCGTGTCGATGTAGTAGTAAGGCACGCCTCCCTTGGGCGTAATTTTGACCATGTAGACCTGGCCGTTGTACCGGTATTCCTCAATCGTCCGCTCTTCCTCCTCCCTGATGGTAACGGTTGGCTCAACCTGCTCCCCCTGGATCTTGGGCGGAATGGGGACATCGCCCGTCTCCTCCGGCGGGATGGGAGGTGGTTTCTCCAGGTCCTGTTGAGCGAAGAGCAGACCAGACCAAAGGCAACCCATGGTAAGCGTGACGGCAAAAATGCTGGGCGCGCAGCGGCATGGCCATGACGGGAATCGCAGGTTTGTCATCGCTTTGGCCTCCCTCTGGGTTAGACTTGCTTCGTCCATGAAAACCGCCAGAACACTTTAGGATTTTCCCCAATCTCATCATATCAGACCCCGGTAAACCCCAAATGATTCCAGGCATCCCATGAGCAGAAATCCCATTCTCTACCTGGTCGACGGCTCGTCCTACCTGTACCGGGCCTATCATGCGTTGCCCAACCTGACCAACAGCCGGGGAGAGCCGACCGGCGCGCTGCTGGGTGTCGCCAATATGCTGCGACGCCTTCTCAACGAGAATGAGCCGACACTCATCGCGGTCGTATTCGATGCCAAAGGCCCCACGTTCCGCCACGAACTTTACGCCGACTACAAGGCGAACCGGCCACCGATGCCCGAGGACCTGAGCCATCAGGTAGAGCCCATCCTGGAATTGACCAGGCTGCTGGGCCTGCCTCTGCTGCAGGTCGCGGGAGTGGAGGCGGACGATGTCATC
Organism: Lysobacterales bacterium; assembly: GCA_041571375.1. Classification (GTDB taxonomy): domain Bacteria; phylum Pseudomonadota; class Gammaproteobacteria; order Xanthomonadales; family SZUA-36; genus CALKKN01. Next base: position 11,525 of record JBFFUJ010000008.1, read on the forward strand.
GGAACGCTCGCCCGGGCCGCCGAAGAGGCTGGCATGGACTGTGTCATTTCGACCGGTGACAAGGACATGGCCCAACTGGTCACCGGGCGCACCACGCTGACCAACACGATGACCGGAACGGATCTCGACCGGTCCGGCGTCGAGGAAAAATTCGGGGTCAAACCGGAGCAGATCGTGGACTTCCTGGCCCTTACCGGCGACAAATCGGACAACATCCCGGGCGTCGACAAATGCGGACCGAAAACTGCGGTCAAATGGCTGCAGCAGTGGGGCAGCCTGGACCGTGTCATCGCGCACGCCGACGAAGTGGGCGGAAAAATCGGGGAAAACCTCCGGGCGGCATTGGAGCATCTTCCCCTCTCGCGTGAACTCGCGACCATCCGCAAGGACCTCGAACTCGAGCGACGACCCGATCAGCTGCGTCGCCGCGAGGCCGATCTGCCGGCATTGATCGAGGTGCTCAAACGATACGAATTCAATAGCTGGCTCCAGGAGCTCGCCACTGAAGATCCGCAGCCGACAGACCACGCCTCGGATTACTTCACGGTGCTGACCCAGGCGGAGTTCGACGAGATGCTCCAGCATCTGCAGCAGGCCGACCTGATCGCCTTCGACACCGAAACCACGAGTCTCGATGCCATGCGGGCCGAACTGGTGGGCATGAGTTTCTGCGCCAGACCGGGTCAGGCCTTCTACCTGCCGGTGGGCCACGGGTACCCGGACGCACCGAAACAGCTCGCGCGCGACGCGGTGCTCGCGCAGCTGCGACCACTCCTGGAGGACCCGGAGCGCGCGAAGGTCGGACAGCACATCAAGTACGACATGAATGTCCTGTCCCTCTACGGCATCGAGCTGCGGGGTATCGCCTTCGATACGATGCTCGAGTCCTATGTGCTTAACAGCACCGGCAGCCGGCACGACATGGACTCTCTGGCTCTGAAATTCCTGGGGCGCAAAACCACCCGTTACGAGGATGTTGCCGGCAAGGGCGCGAAGCAGATTCCTTTCAGCGAGGTCCGCATCGGGGAGGCAAGCGACTACGCGGCCGAGGACGCCGACGTGACGTTGCAGTTGCACCAAGAGCTCTGGCCCCGCCTCGAGGAGATTCCGAGCCTGGCCGCCGTCCTCAAGGACATCGAGGTCCCGTTGATCCCGGTGCTGGCACGAATGGAGCAGCACGGGGTGTTGATCGACGGTGACCTGCTGGAGCGGCAGAGCCGGGAACTGGCGGGGCAGGTGGCAAAGCTCGAGCAGGAGGCCCATGACGCCGCCGGACAAGTATTCAATCTCGGTTCCCCGAAGCAGTTACAGCAGATCCTGTTCGAGAAGCAGGGGCTACCGGTCATTCGCAAGACACCGACCGGCCAGCCCTCGACCGCGGAGGATGTGCTGCAGGATCTCGCAGTGGACTACGAATTGCCGAGCCTGATCCTGGAATACCGCTCGCTGTCGAAGCTCAAATCGACCTACACCGACCGCCTTCCTGAACAGATCAACCCGCGGACGGGACGCGTGCATACCTCGTACCATCAGGCGGTCGCGGCCACGGGGCGTCTCTCGTCCTCGGATCCGAACCTCCAGAACATTCCCATCCGGACGCCACTGGGCCGGCGAATCCGTCAGGCTTTCGTCGCCCCGAAAGGCTGGCTCATCATGGCCTGCGATTACTCCCAGATCGAGTTGCGAATCATGGCCCACCTGTCGGGCGATCCGGGACTGCTGAAGGCCTTTCGCGACGAGGTGGACATCCACCAGGCCACGGCCAGCGAAGTTTTCGGAATTCCCTATGAAGAGGTCGACAGCAGTCAGAGGCGCGCGGCGAAGGCCATCAATTTTGGCCTGATGTACGGCATGTCCGCTTTCGGACTGTCCCGTCAGCTCAGTATCGGCCGGGCCGAGGCGAAAGCCTACATGGACACCTACTTCATGCGCTATCCGGGCGTGCAGAAGTTCATGGAAGATACGCGCCTCACGGCCCGTGAACAGGGTTTCGTCGAGACGCTCTTTGGCCGGAGGCTGTACCTGCCGGACATCAACGCCAGCAATGCGCAGCGTAGGCAGGCTGCCGAGCGCGCCGCAATCAATGCACCGATGCAGGGCACAGCCGCCGATATCATCAAACGCGCGATGATCGAAGTGGACGGCTGGCTGGAACAGCGTCAGGACGAGGCCAGGCTGGTGATGCAGGTGCACGACGAACTGGTGTTCGAGGTCCGTGAAGACGCGCTGCAGCGACTCGGAAAAGCCGTGGTCGAGCGCATGACCCGGGCCGCCGGGCTGGACGTGCCGCTGGTGGTCGACGTCGGTCATGGTCCGAACTGGGACGAGGCCCATTGAAGAGCCCTCTGGCGCAGGCACTGTTCTGGGCGCTGCTGCCGCTGGCCGCAGTCCAGGGCCTGCGATTGAACCGCCGTGCAACGCGCCTGCCGGGTGCTCCCGGCGAAAGGCAGGGCGTCTTCGGCCGCGGCGAGGATTTGCACCTGCTGGCGATTGGGGATTCCATCATCGACGGAGTCGGCACCGGACACATGGCGGCCTCGCTGCCCGTGCAATTCGCGGCCGCCCTCGCTGAAGTCAGGGAATGCAGGGTTCACTGGCGCATCGACGGCGCCAGTGGCCGCGACATCCTCGATTTACTCTCGAGCCTCGAAGCACAGGACGGCCGGTCCCCGGTGGACCTGGTGCTCGTTTCGGTCGGCGTCAACGATGTCACCGGGCTGAGCGGCAAGCGCCGCTGGCGTCGCAACCTGCACGCTCTGCTGGATCGAATCCGGGCGCGTTGGCCGGACGCATCGATACTCTTTGCCGGCGTGCCGCCGATGCAGAATTTTCCCCTGCCGCCGCAGCCGCTGCGCTATTGTCTGGGCCTGCGTGCCGCAAGTCTGGACCGCGTCGCGCGCGATGTGATTTCCGAATACGCCTGCGCGAGACATGTGCCGACACGGATCGACCCCGCGCTGCACGAATTCTGCGAGGATGGCTTCCATCCTTCAGCGGTTTCCTGCACCCTATGGGCCAGGGAACTGGCAATGTTCGAGAAAGGGAGAGCACGTGCATGACCGATTCCGCGATCCAGGCTGCCCATCAGAAACCCAGGGCCGAGGATGTCGCCTCACCCGACGCGATCATCAAGGCAATGTACGAAACCATCTCGGGCCCCGCGGGCAAGCGCAACTGGCAGCGGGAACGCAGCCTGTTTTTGCCAGGCGCCCGCCTGATACCCATCGGCCGCCGAATTCACGGCGAAGGCGGATTGGAGGTGCTGACGCTGGACGAATGGATTGAGCAGGTCACGCCTTTCTTCGCGGAAAATGACTTCTGGGAAGCGGAAGTCATGCGTCACATGGACCGTTTTGGCAACATGATCCAGGCCTTCAGCACCTATGAGGCGCGCGACCGGAAGGACGGAAAGCCAATCGCGCGCGGGATCAACTGCATCCAGTTGGTGTTTCATGACCAGCGTTGGTGGATTGCCAGCGTCATGTGGGACAACGAAAGCAGGGAAAACCCCATCCCGGGCGAATTCACACCCTACCTCTGGTAGCGGCGCACCGGCATTACGGGTGCGATCAGCCCGATAACCAGTCCCGGGGCTGCAGGAACTCATAGAGCCGCGCCTCGTCTGAACCCGGTTCCGGATGCCAGTTGTAGCGCCAGGCAACCAGCGGGGGCAGCGACATCAGGATCGACTCGGTGCGCCCTCCCGATTGCAGGCCGAACAACGTCCCCCGGTCGTATACAAGGTTGAATTCGACGTAACGACCCCGTCGGTAGAGCTGGAAATCGCGCTGAAGCTGCGACCAGGGGTCGCTCCTGCGCCGCTCAACGATCGGCAGGTAAGCGTCCAGGTAGCTGTCCCCGACGGCCCGCAGAAATGCGAAGCTGCGCGTGAACCCCCATTCGTTGAGGTCGTCGAAAAAAAGGCCGCCGACGCCGCGAGCTTCGTCACGGTGCTTCAGGAAGAAATAGCGATCACACCAGTTCTTGTAGCGTGGATAGACGTCCTCCCCGAATGCTGCACAGGCGGCGCGCGCGGCTTCGTGCCAGGCGACCACATCTTCGAGCACCGGGTAGTACGGGGTTAGGTCGTAGCCGCCTCCGAACCACCACACCGGCGTATCGTCGTCCCTCTCGGCAACGAAGAACCGGACGTTGCAATGGCTCGTGGGAACATGTGGGTTCTCCGGATGGATGACCAGTGACACCCCGAGGGCTTCGAATCTCCGGCCGGCGAGTTCCGGGCGGGACGCCGTGGCCGACGGCGGCAGACGCGGACCGGTCACGTGGGAGAAATTCACGCCAGCCTGCTCGAAAACAGCCCCGCCGCGCATGACCCTTGTTCGCCCTCCGCCCCCCGGCGAAGCTGAGTCGGCCGGCTCGACACCGGACTGGGCGGCAGATGACTCGCGGGACCACGCATCCTCGATGAACCGCTCGCCTCCGTCAATCTGCTGAAGGGCATCGCAGATCCGGTCCTGTAACTCCAGCATGTAGGCTTTGACCGAGTGCGTGTCGACCGTCTCCGGTTCCATTTCAGCCTCCCCGGATCACGCGTCCCGTAGCGAGATCACGAATCTCGCTCGGGCGCGCGTCACCGCCCAGTTGCCCCGCCACCACTCCAGCGATGTCAGCGCCGAAGTACCGCCGAACGCTGCCCACCGATTGCGCCGGATCTTCGGAGCGTGGGTTGGCGCTGGTGGAGACAAGCGCGCCCCCGAATGCCGCGCAAAGATCCCGGCAGACCGGATGAGCCGTTACGCGGATCGCAATCGTGGGGTGGTCGCCGGCAAGCCAGTCCGGCACGCCGTCCGAACGCGGGAACAACCAGGTCACGTGGCCCGGCCACGTGGCCAGGGCACGATCGAGCAGATCGCGAGGCACTCGCGCAACGTAGCGTCCTAACCGGTCAAAACTGTCGGCGATCAGGATCAGGCCCGCCGCGGCAGGCCGCTTCTTCAGCTCCAGAATTCTGCGCACGGCTGACTCGCTGTCCGGATCGCAACCGAGACCGTAGACCGCTTCGGTGGGATAGGCGATGACTTCACCCGCCCGCAGACATTGCGCTGCCTCGCTGATCGACAGAAGCGGATCACCGCGGTCCATGCCTTTACTTGCTGGCGGCTCGTTCAGTGGTCTTTTTCCGGGCGGCTTTCTTGCTTGTGGTTTTCTTGCTTCGGGTTTTCTTGCTTGTGGTTTTCTTGCTTCGGGTTTTCTTTTTGGCCACCCTTTTACTGGAGGCCTTTTTTGCTGCTTTCTTGCGCCCACGCTTGTCCGGTGCCGCCTCGAGCGCGGCCTGGCATTCTTCCAGGGTCATCGACTCGGGCTCGCGGTCTTTCGGCATGCGGGCATTTTTCCTGCCGTCCGTGATGAAAGGCCCCCAGCGGCCCTTCAGAATCTGTACGTCGGAGCCCTCGAAGGTCCGCAGGATGCGGTCCAGGTCTGCCTGCTTCTTCGCCGCGATGAACTCGAGCGCATCGGACAGCGTCACCTCGTGCGGGTCGGCGTCACGCAGGGAAACGAATTTGCTGCCGTAGCGTACGTAGGGGCCGAAGCGACCAATGCCAACCGCTACTTCCTCGCCGTCTGGCGTGAAACCCAGATCACGCGGCAGCCGGAACAGTTCCAGTGCCTCTTCGAGCGTGATCGTCTCGAGGCTCTGACCCGGCCTGAGGCCCGCGAACCGGGGCTTCTCGTCGTCATCGACCTTGCCGATCTGCGCATGCGGCCCGAAACGGCCCAGCCGCACGGATACTTCCTTGCCGGACTTGTGATCCACACCCAGCACGCGTGTCGCTTTGGCATCGGCCCGGCTGACAGATTCCTCCTTGTCCCGGATCCGCCGGATGAACGGTTTCCAGAACTGCATCAGCGGGGGAATCCAGTGCATCTCGCCGCGCGAGATTTCGTCCAGGGTGTCTTCCATGCGCGCGGTGAATTTGTAGTCGACGTACGGCTCGAAGTGCTCTTCCAGGAAACGGGCTACCACGCGCCCGGTATCGGTGGGGATGAAGCGCCTGCGATCCAGTTCCACGTACTTGCGCCTGACCAGCGTCTGGATGATGCTGGCGTAAGTCGAAGGCCGACCGATCCCGTAGTCCTCCAGCGCCTTCACCAAGCTGGCTTCGGAATACCTTGGCGGCGGCTCGGTAAAATGCTGTTCGGCCCGGATGGCCCTTACCTGCACGGTATCTCCCTCCCTCAGGTCCGGCAGGCGGGTTTCCTTCTCCTCCTTGCCCCCGGGCTGGGATTCTTCGTAGGCACGCAGGTAGCCCGGGAAGGTGATGACCGAGCCGTTGGCACGAAAGGTTGAGTCGCCGTCGCAGTCGAATTCCACGGCAACCAGGTCCACTTGCGCTGGCAGCATCTGGGAAGCGACGGCGCGGCGCCAGATCAGTTCGTACAGCCGGTACTGGTCTTCGGACAGCTTCGCTTTCACCTTCGCGGGGTGCAGACTGGCCGAAGTCGGCCGTATCGCCTCATGGGCCTCCTGGGCGTTCTTGGACCGGTTCCGGTAGAAATTGGGCTTGGCGGGCAGAAACTCCGGGCCGAATTCACCGCGAATCTGTGCGCGCAGATCGCCGAGCGCGTCATTGGAAAGGTGCACGGAGTCGGTTCGCATGTAGGTGATCAGACCCTGGCGCGTGCCATTGATCTTGACGCCTTCATACAGGGCCTGGGCGGTCCGCATGGTGCGCTGCGCCGAAAAGCGCAGCTTGCGGGCGGCGTCCTGCTGCAGGGTGGAGGTGATGAAAGGCGGTGAGGGCCGGCGCTTTCGCTGGCTCCGGTTGACACGATCGACCTGCAGTTTGCCGGCGGCCGCTTTGTCCAGCCGATCCCTGATCCCGGTGGCCTGCCCGACCGAGTCGATATCGAACTGTTTAAGCCTCTCGTTCGCCAACCGGACCAGTCGCGATTCGAATGGCTGGCCGTCGTGCACCATGTCGGCCTCGATCGTCCAGTACTCCTGGGCCTGGAAGCGTTCGATCTCCCGCTCGCGCTCGACGATCATCCGCAAAGCCGGACTCTGCACACGGCCGGCAGACAGCCCCGTCTGGATTTTTTTCCACAGCAGGGGGGACAGATTGAATCCCACCAGGTGGTCCAGCGCTCGCCGGGCCTGCTGTGCATTGACGAGGTCCATCGAGAGATCGCGCTGGTAGGCGACGGCTTCCTTGATGGCCTTTTCGGTAATCTCCGAGAACTCCACTCGATAAAAGGGCACCTTCTCGGTGATGCCTTCCTCGCGGAGGATCTCGTAGATGTGCCAGGAGATGGCCTCGCCCTCGCGATCCAGGTCCGTCGCGAGGTAGACTGCCTCCGCCTTGCGCGCGACCTTGATAATCTCGCGCACGTGTTTCCCGCTGCCCTCGTTCAGCTCGTAAATCATTGCGAAATCGCGGTCCGGGTCGACCGCTCCGTCGCGCGACGGCAAGTCCCTGACGTGCCCGTACGACGCCAGCACCTTGAAGTCGGCCCCAAGGTAACGGTTTATCGTGGTCGCCTTGGCCGGGGATTCTACGATCAGCAGTTTGATACCGGGCACCTCTGATTTGTTCTTGGTTTTTTATTAATGTCGGTAGTCCTGCTCGGTGTCAAACATCAGGTCCTCCATCCAGGCGTAGTTCGCTTCCTGCCCGGGCAGATTGAACAGCACCATCAGCACGACCCACTTGACATCCTCCAGAGTGATCTCGTCGCTCTCCAGCGCCATCAGGCGGTCCAGCACCAACTCCCGGCGCGGGGCATCGAGAATGCCCGCATTCGACAGATACATGAGGAAATCCCGGCACCCCGTGTCCAGCCGGGACATCTCGGAGTCGATGAATACCCGGATAGGCTCGGCTGATGCCAGGTTCAGCTCGGGCTGGTAGCGCTGCTCGGCCAGGCCATCGAGCCATTCGAAGGCCTTGGCGATCTCGCCGTTGCTGAACCCCGCCTCGTGAAGATTCTCCTCCAGAGACTCGCGATCGGGCTGTTCGTCTGGTTCGTCATAAAAGTAGTTCTCGAACAGGTACATCAGGACGTCGAGTACGTTTTCTTTCATTATTTGCCTCTTGTCTTACGGCTGAAGGACCCACCCGGATGGACCTCAACCATTCCTCTCAGCTCCAGCATGAGCAGCATGGCCGACACGGCGCGTGCCGTCAATCCGCTGCGCTCGATGATGCGGTCGACAGGCCTCGGGTCATAGCCCAGGCAGGACCAGAGACGCTGATAATCGGGGTCCTGGAGCAATTGGGGGTCGTCGGCAGCCATCTCAAGCGAGGACGTGTCGGGCTCGACGGGAGCCGGCCGCAGCTCCGCCTGGAGCTGGGCGGCCAGCTGACCGGCCATGGCGGTCACTTCCTGCAGGACGTCGTCGACGCTCTCGACCAATCTGGCACCCTCGCGAATCAGCCGGTGGCAGCCCTTGGCCAGCGGATTGTGGATGGATCCCGGCAGGGCGAAGACCTCTCTACCCTGACTGGCCGCCAGTCTTGCGGTGATCAGCGTACCGCTGCGCAAGCCGGCCTCGATGACCAGTACCCCCAGACTGAGACCCGAGATGATCCGGTTGCGCGACGGAAAGTGCTGACGCCGGGCCGGGGTGCCGGGAGGGAACTCTGAGACGACGGCGCCGGTCTCGCGAATGCGAGCGGCCAGGTCTCGGCCGCTGTCCGGGTACACGATATCGGGGCCTGTCCCGAGGACGGCAACGGTTAAACCGCCGGCCTCCAGGGCCGCTGCATGGGCCTCGGAATCGATGCCGCTGGCCAGACCGCTGGTCACGGTCAGGCCGCGGCGTGCCAGCTCGGCTGCAAACAGCCGACCGTTGTCGCGACCACCGGCAGTAGGGTTGCGGCTGCCAATCACTGCCAGCTGCGGCTGCCAGAGGACGTCCGGCTGGCCCGCCACGAACAGCGCGGCCGGCGCTGAAGAGATGTCCCCAAGCAATGGTGGAAACCGCTCATCCTCGCAGGTAATCAGGTGATGCCCCGGCTGCGACAGCCACTCGAGGTCGGCGTCCACCCGGGCGGGATCAGGGCGACGCAACCAGCCAACGGTCGCCTCCGCCAGTCCATGGCGGCCGAGTTCAGCAGGCGTCATGCGCAGCAGCTGATCGATGCCTCCGACCCGATGGATCAGCTGCCTGAGACGCTCACCCCCCAGTTGGGGTGCGCGTATTGCGACGAGCCAGTTTCGGTAGTCCGTGACAGCAACCCCTGGTTGGCTGCACGCGTACACAGGAGAAGCTGCGGAGCACTGCCCCGTCGCCGGCTTACGGCCTGCGCTATCTGCATGCAGGATTACGGTAAACCGCTTCCCTGAGCTTGGTTCGGTCGGCTAAAGCGTCTCGTCCGGATGGCGAAGCGTATCGAATTCCCTGACCGTCCCCGTAGCGCTCATGACCATGGCATAGCTGACCTCGGCAAAGGTCCGGAACACCATAATGTGGCCATCGAACATTGCTGGCAACTCGACTTCCGCGTCCTTGGCGAAGCTGCCGTAGCGGTAACCGGTGCGGTCGTCGACGACCTTGCCGCGGTGAAAGGCCGAAAAAACGTGGCCAGGTTCGAGCCCCTGGTTGGCGCCGCCACTGATCGCAACGATCTGGTAGGGCCCGGCGCCGCTCCTCTGTCCGGCAGTCGCCAGAACCCGCAGTCCGGTTGGGATGCTGTCCATCGCGCTCGGGTAGAACACGCTCTCGTAACCCGGATCATTGGCAGGCAGTATATAGTCGCCCGGTTTGACCTCTGTGCGATCCCGGACAATATCCAGGACGGATATCTCCCCGGCCTTCGCGACGCGCACGCGGCTGACTTCGAGCAGTTCGTAACCGACAGGATCTTCGGGCCGGCGGTTCCAGGGGCTGACCGGGTTATGCAGGCTTTCGTGACGGTCCCACACGTTGGGCACCTGCTTCCAGTGCTCCTTCGGCAGGACCCGTCTTATTTCGGGCGGTTTGCCGATTCGGTCGTAGATATTGGTCAGTCGCGCAACGACGAACTCTTCCCCGACCTGGCCATCGAGCCCGCGAGCATATGTCTGGTCCGAGTAGGTGGCCGTCAACCGCGCCTCCTCGTTGGCCACGATGTAGGGCAGCCCCTTGAACTCCTCGGGTGTCAGCACGCGCATGTTCCGGACGAACGGCGCGAGTGCCTCGAACGGTATGGCCTTGATGGCGTCGTCCCGTTCGGAGACGCGGATCGACGGACTGAGCTTGACGTCCGCCCCGCGTCGCAGCCGCAGCTGAGGCACTCCATCCACGTATACCAGCGATATGACGTCGCCGGGATAGATCAGGTGCGGGTTTTCGATTTGCGGATTGACATGCCAGATCGCCGGCCACTGCCAGGGCTTATCCAGGAATCGGCCCGAGATATCCCAAAGCGTGTCGCCTTTGACCACGACATATTCCTCGGGATGATCGGATCGCAAGCTGACATCCTGTGCCGTCACGATCCCTGTCAACAAGAAAGCCGCAAAGGTGAGGTAGATGAGTCTTCTGATCACGTTCCTTCCTCTCTAGTAGGCATCCAGCCATCTGTCAGATGCGGTCAGTATTTACTCTGGCGAACGGGGTTCGCCATTGGCTATCATAATAAACGAAAACGAAAAGTTCACCTTAAATTGTTTTTAACACGTGTAACTGTATGGCTATATTGGAAATTCTGGAGTTTCCGGATGACCGCCTCAGAACGGTCGCCAAGACTGTCGACTCTTTTGACGACGAATTGCAGGAACTGGTGAGGGACATGCACGCGACCATGTACGCCGCCAGAGGCATCGGCCTGGCCGCGACCCAGGTCAATGTCCATCGGCGGTTGCTGGTGCTCGACGTCAGTGAGAGCCAGGATGATCCGCGGGTCTACGTCAACCCGGAGATCCTCACGAGCGAGGGCAGCGAAACCTGTGAAGAGGGTTGCCTGTCGGTGCCCGGAATCTATGCGGAGGTCAGCCGCGCCGAGAGGATCAGAATCCGCGCCCAGGATGCCCAGGGCCGGTTCTTCGAGGAGGACCTCGACGGTTTGCATGCCATTTGCCTGCAACACGAAATGGACCACCTCGAGGGCAAGTTGTTCGTCGACTACCTGTCTCCCCTGAAGCGTCGAATGGTGTCCAAGAAACTCGAGAAGAAGCGCAGAATGGCCGATCAGAGACCCACCCGAGCCGTACTCTGAAGCCAATGAGCGATCCTGGTGCCCTGCGCATCCTCTTTGCCGGAACCCCGGAATTCGCCGTTACACCGCTCGAGCGACTGCTGGCCGAGGGCTTCCCGCCGGTCGCTGTTCTGACCCAGCCGGACCGGCCCGCGGGGCGCGGCCGTCACCCCCAGCCAAGCCCCGTCAAGCGCGCAGCCTCGGCCGCCGGGATCCCTGTCCACCAGCCCGAGTCCCTGCGTTCGCCCGAGGCGCGGGAACTGGTCCGTTCGCTCGCCCCCGACCTCCTGATCGTGGTGGCCTATGGTTTGCTTCTGCCGCCCGACATCCTCGCAATCCCGCGCCACGGCTGCTGGAACATCCACGCCTCCCTGTTGCCACGCTGGCGCGGTGCCGCGCCCATCCAGCGTGCCATCGAGGCCGGTGACCGCGAGTCCGGTGTCTCCATCATGCAGATGGACGCGGGCCTGGACACCGGGCCCGTGCTGCACATGGAGCGCATCCCGCTGCATGCAGACGAGACTGCAGGGAGCCTCCATGACCGCCTGGCGATGCTCGGAGCCCAGGCTTTGCTGGATTGCCTGAACCATCTGATATCCGGCCGCCTGCCCAAAGCGGTGCCACAATCGGACCGGGGTGTGAGTTACGCGGGCAAACTGGAGAAAGAGGAGGCCCGGATCGACTGGCGCGAGCCTGCCGAACTCATCGAGCGGCGTATCCGAGCATTCAATCCATGGCCGGTTGCCTGGTGTTCGTTCGGCGACCAGCGCATGCGCCTGTGGCGGGCCGTGCGGATCGAGAGGCCCAGCGGGCGCCCTCCCGGCACGGTTGTCGCCGCCGGGCGCGAAGGCATCGACGTGGCCA
>JBFFUJ010000009.1:0-22941 GCA_041571375.1 Lysobacterales bacterium
CGCAACGGGAACGGTGGCAAGCGTGGGCTTTCACCTGCCATTTCACCGGCGACATCCACCAGCCCCTGCCCGTCGGATTTGCCGACGACCGCGGCGGCAACGAATTCCACGTTTCGGTGGACGGCCAAAGCATGGACCTGCACGACCTGTGGGACGACGTGCTGATCGAGCGCCACCAGCCGGACTGGCGGGCGCTGGCCGAGGAACTTTCCGCGCGCCCGCAGCCCGCGGACGCCGTTCCCTGGGAACCACGGCAGGTGTTGGACTGGACCAACGAGAGCCATGAACTGGCGAAAACCCGGGCCTATCCGCGCGCTGCGCGGCTCGATGCGGCATTCCTGGACGCCAGCTGGCAACTGGCGCAGGATCAGCTCGCGCTGGCGGGCCAGCGCCTGGCCGCCATCGCCCGAGCGGTGCTCGGCGGCGAAGCAGTGAACGCGCCCGCGGCCGACGGCGCGGACTAGAGCTCCCGCACCACCCTGAACCCGACCCGCGGGCCCGTGAGGTGGCTGTCCGCCGACAGGCGGGCCGCCGAGCGCGCCTGGTCGGGGCCGGCCGCCCAGTAACCGCCGCGCACCGTGCGCCGCTGGCAGCCGGGGTTGTCCCAGGCCGATCCGTCGTCCGGCGCGCGGATGTACGTGCTGTGCCAGCAATCGGTCACCCATTCACTGACATTGCCCGCCAGGTCATGAACGCCGAGGGGGTTGGGCGCGAAGGATGCCACCGGTGCGGGACCCCAGTGGCCGTCCTCGTAACCGCTGAAGGACGCCGTCCACTGGCGGCCGTCATCCGAGCGGTCGCCCTCGCCGGTCAGGTTCTCGACCCGCTGGCCGGGGGACCCGTTACCCCACCAGTAGGCGGTGATCGAGCCCGCCCGCAGCACGTATTCGAACTCGGCCTCCGATGGCAGGCGATAGCGTTGCCCGGTCTGCCGGGACAGCCACAGCAGGTAGGCCTGGGCATCGTGCCAATCGAGATGCAACACCGGCGCCCCCTCGTCGGCGGGGCGACCGGCGTAGTCATGGCGCCAGTTCACCCCCTCGCGCTCGGCCAGCCGGCCCGAACGCGCTATGAACACGACGGAGGTGCCCTCTTTCTCGGCGCCGGTGCGGTAGCGCGTCGCCTCGGCAAACGCGCGGAACTGGGCCACGGTCACCTCGGTGCGACCAATGGCGAAGCCCTGTGTGATGGTCACCCGGTGCCGGGGACCTTCGTGAGCGGCCCGGCCCCGCTCTTCTTCCGGCGAACCCATCATGAAACTGCCGGCCGGAATGACGACCAGCTCGGGCCCGCTGCCGCCCGCCGCCAGCGCGTCGCTGAACACCTGCCCGGGCCGATAGTGACCGTACAGGCGTGCGTCCTCCAGCCGCGCGCGCAGCTCCGCCACGCGCTGCTCGCTGCCGCCCAGCGCGATGAGGTCGATCAACATGATTTCGGCGCGCGCGAATTCCCGCGCCAAGATCGCGTCCCCCACGACCCCTTCGATACGATCCGCCTCGCGCGTGCGGAATGCCTCGATCTCTTCGCGCGCGTCATCGACGAGATCCTGCGGGCCGCGCACCTCCGCCGCCGCATCGAGCCATTCCATGGCCAGCTCGAAATCCAGCTCACGGGCCGCCGCCAACGCCCGTTCGACCAGCCCCTGCTGCACCCCCAACAACCCGCGACCGGCCGCTTCGTTGCGCGGATCGACCGCCAGCACCCCGCGCAAATAGCGCAGGGCGTTGTCGTGCTCGGGTTCGATCAGCCGGCCGGCAGCGAGCGCGCGGCTGGCCCGGGCCAGCCAATCGTCCACCCGGCCGAGGGCTGCCATGCGGCGGGTGGCCTGCCCCAGCCCGGCATGGCCGGGATCGATGCTGCGCACCAGGCCCAGCAGATCGCCCATGCCCTGCACATCGCCGATATCGCCATGGGCATCGGCCACGGCCAGCAACAGGCGCAGCAGGTCGTCCAGGCGGGCGCTCAGGGCGGGATCGTCCGGGCGTTGCGCGAGCTCGTCCAGCAGGCCCCGCAGGCGGGCGTTCAGCTCCGGGTAGGCATGCTCCAGCAGCATCTCGCCCGGCGTGGCCGGGGTTGCGGCATTCGGCGCCGCATCGGGTTGCCCGGTCGTGACGACCTCATCGCCCGGCTGCGCCGCCAGGCGCTCCCCGGTGACCGCCGCGGCGATGCCCGACGCCAGGGCGAAGCACAGGCCGCACAGGCCAGTCCAGACCCATGCCGGCACCCGTCCCTTGTCAGCCTTGCGGTGTGAAAACATCCTGCTCCCGTTGTGGAATCGGCGGCCGTGGTAAGGTTGCCGCTGCGCGTTCCCGGCATCAAGAGGCCGGGCGCCACAATAACCCAGAAAGCGGGCGGCAACAAGACGGGCGGTGACGACAAAAATGTTTATAAAACAATACTTACGGGCCCACAAGAGGCTCGCATTGACGATTTTTCGGCCATGAGCGACGACCGCATCCCGGCCGCGCTGGCGGCCGCCGAGCACCCCCTCGTGCTGGACGAACCGGCCGCATTCAGCCGGGCGGCCAAGGCCTGGGCGCGCTCGCCCGTGCTGGGCATGGATACCGAGTTCGTACGCGAGCGGACCTACCACGCCAACCTCGGCCTGGTGCAGGTCTCCGACGGGCAGACGGTATGGCTGCTGGATCCGCTCACGCGCGGCGCCGCGGAAACGATCGCCCGCCTGCTGCGGGACGAACGCATCACCAAGCTGCTGCACAGCCCCTCGGAGGATCTCGAGGTGCTGCGCCATGCCTTCGGCTGCCTGCCGGAACCCCTGGTGGACACCCAGCTTGCCTGTGCGCTGCTGGGCCAGCCGCTGCAACTGGGCTATCACAAGGCGGTGGAGTGGCTGCTGGCGGTGCAGGTGGACAAGGACCTGACCCGCTCCAACTGGTGCGCGCGCCCGCTGAGCGAGGCGCAGCTCCGCTATGCCGCGCTGGACGTGTGCCTGTTGCCGGAGATGTGGCGGCGCCTCGAGCCGGAACTACAGCAGCTGGGGCGACTGGACTGGCTTGCAGAGGACAGCCGGCGACAGGCGCGGCGCGCGCTGGAACCGTCGCCCCCGGAGGACGCCTGGCAGAGAATCCGCGGTGCGGGACGCCTGGACGGCACCAGCCTGGCCATCCTGCAACGGCTGGCCGGGTGGCGGGAACGCGTGGCGCAGGAGCGCAACCGGCCGCGTGGATTCATCATCCCCGATGCCGCGCTGCTGCAAATTGCCCGACTGAAAGCCACCGAGCCCGACCGGCTGGAGTCGATCGAGGGCCTGCATCGCCGGGCCCGGGAGCGGCACGGCAAGGCCTTGCTCGGAATGGTCCGGCAATCACTGGAAAGCGGCGCCCGGGTGGCGCCGCTGCCGTCACTGGCGCCAGCCCAGCGCAGGACGCTGGCAGCCCTGCGCTCGGTGGTGGAGCGCGAAGCCCGGGCGCTCGGCGTGGAGCCGGCAGTGCTGGCCTCGCGGCGGGAGCTGGAAACGCTGGTGCACAGCGGCGGTGACGAGATTCCCGAACGCCTCTCGGGCTGGCGCTTGCCCGTCGTCACCCGGCGGCTGCTGCAGGAGCTCGGCGTAACAGGCTGATGCCGCCCGCGCCGCCAATTGCGATATGCTTGAGCCCGTGCCAACGCCCCCGAGGAGGGCCCATGCATGCTGTCGTTCATTCCCAGTAAGGCGTGGGTTTACCCGGTGGAACTTGCCGTCATCGTGCTCGGCATCCTCATTGCGTTCCAGGTCGAGGAATTCCGCGACCGGAGGATAGAGGCACGGGAGTTGGCCGCGGCCCTCGAGCGCCTGGCGGAGGAAACCGGGCACAACCGGGAGACCTGCGATTACTCGCTGCCACTCCTCGAGGACAGCGCCACCAGCGTACGGCACGTTTACGAGTCCCTGGTTCGCAATGCGATCGTCGCTGACGACCGCCAGCGTTTCGAGCGCGGCCTGGTCGTCTTCTCCGTGGTGCCCGACATCCGCATGCAGACCACCGTGGCCCCGGAGATGATCGCGACGGGGTTGCTCAAGGAGCTGGACGACCCGGCGCTGCGGCAGCAGCTACCGAACCTGATCACCCTGGACCAGCAGGCCCACGAGCAGCTGGTCTATTTCCGCGAGGGAATCATCAGCCTGCAGAACCGCATCATGACGCTGGCGGACTACCGCTTCGCCGGCGATATCCCGTCCCTGGACGCGCTGGTCGACGGGCCCTGGCTGGAAGACGCCATGCGCGTGGATTACGACCTCGACCACCTGGCGGCGGATCGCCTGCTGGTCAACCTGTTCTTCGAGGCGGTCGACATTCAAGCCGACACCTGGCTGGGGCTCGAGGAGCGCTGCCGGGTCATCGCCGCCATCGAGGAGCGGCTGGCCGGCACCTGGGCTGCCGCCTCGACCGGCCCGGTGGCCCCCAGCGCGGCAAATAACTAGAATCGCAAGGGCCGGGTTGCCCGCATCGTCTGAGACACCATACGTTTTGCCTCGATATGCCATAGCCGTCCTTGCCGCGGTGACGATGGTCATCGCACCGTTCTGGCACGTTTTCTGGGCCAATGCCGGCAACCTGCATCGCTCCATCGAGAGCTTGCTGCCCTCGCTGGGCCTGATCGCGCTCGCCGTGGCCGGCGGGGTGCTGCTCTTGCTGCGAATGCTGCCCGGCCCCCGGCGGTCCACGGCACAGCTGTGCCTGCTCTACCTGTGCGCCTGCGCCTGGTTGATGACCAACTTCTTCATCGGCGATTACGGGTTTCTCGAGGGCACGGAGCCGGACTGGGCCGCCCAGCGCACCCGGGGCGTCATCGAACTGGCGAGCTTCGGGCTGCTGGCGGGTCTGTGCTACCTCGCCCGGCGCCGCATCCAGGCCCACATGACGTTTCTCGCCGGCGTGCTCATCGTCTCGTCCGTGGCATTCTTCCCCGCCCAGGTCAGGGATCTGGTGGCCAAACCCTATGCCTTCAGCAAGGCGGGCATTTTTGAATTCTCGGCAAGCGAGAACGTCCTGGTGCTGGTGCTCGATACGCTGCAGGCGGACGTGGTCAACGAAATCTTCGAGGGCAACCCGCGTCTGGCGGAAACTTTCAGCGGCTTCACCTTTTTCCGCAACAGCGTCAGTGCCTTCCCGAAAACCTACACCTCGGTGCCTTCGATCCTGACCGGGCGCGCCTTCGACAACTCGCAGCCGCTGCCGGCCTTTCTCGCGGAGTCGTATGCCGTCAGCCTGCCCGCCAGGCTGCACCGCCTCGGTTACGACGTGCGGCTCTGGTCGTTCACGCCCCAGGCCTTGCTGCCGCTTCCGGGGCTGGCGGACAACATCGTCTCGACCGCTGATGAGCTCAGCGGGGCGGAATCCATCCGGCGCCACGATCGCGACCTGCTCTTGAACATGGCGCTGTTCCGCCTGGCCCCGCATGTCCTGAAGCCCCGGGTTTACAACGAAGGCCGGTTCGTGTTTCGGCACGCCGCCGCCCCGCCGGACGAATGCCGCCTGCCACGGGCGGCCCGGCAACGCGCCGCTGAGCTCGCCTACTTCGATACGCTGTTCGTGGACGAGTTCATGGCCTGCGCGGCGGTCGGCGGCCACGACGCCACCTTCCGCTTTTTCCACCTCATGGGCGGGCACCCTCCGTTCAGGCTTGGCCGCGAATTCCAGTTTGTCGGGGTGCAGCCCATCAGCCGCGAGGCCTTCCGGGACCAGTCCGAGGGCATGCTCTACGCCGCTGGCCTGCTGCTGGAGAGGCTGAACTCGCTGGGTATCCTGGACGCGGCCACGATCGCGATTGTCAGCGACCATGGCGGCAGCGACCTGAATGCAGGCATCAACCGGGCGCAGCCGGGCCTGCCCGCAGCGCCCGGCGCCGCCTCCGTCGTGCCGGAGCGGATCGTTCGCGGCGGCATTCCGCTGGTGATGATCAAGCCGGGCGGTGCCCGGGGACCGCTGCAGCGCTCGGACGCCCCGGTGACCCTGACGGATATCCCGGCCACCCTGCTGGAGTTGCTGGGGCAAGGCCGCACCCCGATGCCGGGCGCCAACATGTTCGCGATCGGCGACGACCGCGTGCGTCTGCACCGGCACTATCGCTACGGCGGGTGGGACGTGGACTACATCGTGCCCATGACGGAATATGCCGTCACGGGCTTCAGCTGGTATCCGTCCTCCTGGCAACCGTCGACGCGCGACCTGGTGCAGGCGGCGGTGGACCATTTCGACGGGTTCCTGGTCTCCCTGGTCGCCGACGAGGGCGAGCTCGATGGCTGGTCGCGGCAGACCTACCGGGGCCGGATGCTGCGCGGCCAGGCGGAGTTTTACCCGGGCCGCGCGTGGCAGGAGCCGATGCTGCTCACGGTGATGCACTACCCCTTCGCCAGCGATGAGTCGACCGAGGAATTCATCGCGGTCAGCGTCGGCGAGGAGCGCGTCGGCCGGCTGAGATTCGTGAGCGGGCAGAACCAGCGGCGCAAGACGCTGCTGCTGGGGCCATCGCAGGCTCGACGGCTGGACCGGCAGCCGCTGCGCCTGGTGAGCGAGCGGGACGTCTCGGCGGTCGAAATCCAGGAACTCAGGCTCACCACCCTGGCCGAGCATCTGCTGCCGCTGGGTGTACGGCGCGCCTTTGGCCAGCAGGCCCCGGGCCAGCGCTACCTCACCCACGGCTGGTTGCCGCCCAAGCAGGATTTCGTCGCCTCGCTCGGCCACACTTCCGGGCTGCTGGTGGCACTGGATGGGTCGGTCGAAGGCGATGTGGTGCTCGAGCTGGACCTGCGGCCCTACGTCTATCCCGCGCACCCCACCCAGCCGATCAGGATGTGGGTAAACGGCGCCGTTCACGGCCCGTTCGAGTTGCGGGAGCGCCAAACCCTGGCGGTGCGGGTGGCGCACGAGGATTTTGCCGGCCTGCGCGCGCTGGACGTGACGCTCGAGCACCTCGACCCGGTGCGCCCGCGATCCATCAACCCGAACTGGGACGGGCACCTGCGGGCATTGGCGCTGGAGGGCATTCGCGTGCGGCGGGCGGAGCCGGACGACGGTTAGCTCAGGCGTCCAGGTCCAGCGGGTCTTTCTGCAGGATATTGATCATCACCCCGTCGGGGTCGCGAAACGTCATTTCCAGATTGGCCTGGCCGGGGCGCACGCTCAGCACCAGGGGCCTGCAGACATAGCGAATGCCGAAGTCTTCCAGCCGCTGGCGGTAATGCTCCAGGTCGTCGGTGTAGAACACCAGCGCCACCTCGCCCACATTGCACTGGCCCGGCTCGCGCCGCAGCACCGGTGGGGCGGGGTCGCGCACTTCGAACAGCCCGATCATGCCGCGCGCCGGGCCCGGCATCTTCAAAATCGAGTAGCGAATGGCGGCTGCGGCAGGCACCCCCAGCAAGGCGGCGAATTCGGCATTCTGCAGGGCGTTGCGGGCGTAGCTTTCCTCCAGCCCCAGCACATCGCGATACAGGCGCTCGGACCGCTCGAGGTCAGAGACGAACAGCGCCGCGCGCACCAGGGAGGAAAGGATCGGCATCGGCCCCGATTCTGGGCCATGCACCACGGCGCATCAAGCGGCCCTGCCGGCGCCCGGCTTTGTGGTGCACGCCCCGCCGGCTCCGCTAGAATAGCCGGGCCAAGGCGCAGCGCCCGTAGCTCAGCCGGATAGAGCATCGGATTCCTAATCCGGGGGTCGCAGGTTCGAATCCTGCCGGGCGCACCATATAAATCAATCACTTATTGTTTTTTTGCTCCGCGTAAAATTTCTTCGGGGTGCATGCGGGGTGCAAAAAAGCCCGGTTTGTGAGCTGTTTTTCGCATCGTAAAGTGGCCTGATTCTTTGCAGCCGGAGCGCCCGGCCAAATCCAGGTGTGCTTTCCGCAATCCCGCCCCATTGCAAATGGACCAGGAAAAGCCATACGCACCCCCGGGGGGGTATACCTCGTCCCTCTGGCTGAAGATTGTTTTTCGGGTTCCTGGCCAGGCTGTGATTTTTGGGTCGTCGGCCGCCGGAAAGTTATCCAACTGGTCAACCAAATTGCAATTGAGGCAAAAATAAAGCCGCCCGGAGGCGGCTCGAACTGCTTGTTTTATCTTGTTTATCCGTTATTGCCTTACGCACTCGTTTCGGGCCGGGTCAAAGACGTATGGGAAGTCGCAAACTATCGGGCAGTCGAGGCGCACCCTAAGCTTGTTGCCATCCTCCAGGTCCCCAAAGGAATCAAAGCGACTACGACCTTCCGGATCTCCACTGCAACGCCACGCTATTCCTGCCGACTGGAAATAATCCAGCCCCGCGCGCGTGACAAGTGCATCGACGGTGTTAGGTGCTAGCCCTGGGACGATGAAGGTAGCGTCACAGACACGTAAGCCATTACATAACGCTTCGACAAATAATGTAATGGGAGTTGTCGGAAAATTACCCCAAGTCAGAAAGGCTTCGGTTACCGTTATCAGATTTGTCGGCCCCTCAGCATCGCATATTTTGCACGGTCGCTCGCTCGGCGGGAGCTCGGTCTCGGCTGCGGCGAGGGCCTGCCGCCAACCCATGACCATATCGTCAATCCAATCCAATGCTTCCTGCGAGGCGGCATACCTTTTCTCAGCGCAGGCTACATGATGTTTAACGAACGCGGTGTTGCAAGTCCCAAAGTCCTCATAGTCATCATAGGTTTTCCACTTATCGTTGCAGTCCCGATAACCCCACGATATACGTGCTGTTATAAATGATGGCGCGTAGCAGCCCGTTAACAGTCCGTAGGACACCTGTCCGCTGGGCTCCAGATACAATGACTGCAGGACCATGTCATTCTTGGTTTCGGCCACGAACTTAATGATCGGCTTGCTGTTCTCATCAGCAAGCCGGTAAACCAGGTCTTGGGCGTACCTCTGCACACCCAAGCCCCGTTCCTTTTCAAGTTCGTGCTGAAATGTCATGGTCGCGACCAACATCGAAGCGGAGGTGACATAGCTGGGAAAGGCGGTGCCACGAATGCTGGCTTTCTGTGCGTCACTGCGAAGCTGTTGCTCGGTGGTTTGCAAGGTCAGTAAAAGCGGATTCGTGTTCACGTTGCTCCAGACATTGTCCAGCGTGGCCACCCAGTTGTCCTGCCCGACCGCACCGCGGAGAGCGCGGTCATTCTGCTTGAGAAACAGCAGCTGGGCATCAAGCTCGTTTTGATGCGACTCGAGCGCCGCATAATCCAATTGCTGCTTGACGACGTCTCGAACGGCCTCCGCAATAGCCTGAGCATCGAGTTCGTCGGGAAACAGCGTCTCGCCAAGAAATTTGCCGGCGAGATGGGTGGCGACTTTGAGTGCAAATTGCGCTGCTACCCACCTGGGATCTGCAAAATCTGCCCACCCCCCGCCGAGCAAGCCATCTTGGATAACCTCAGATACATCATCCTGCTCGTATGCAGCCCGATAGCAGTTCAGGTGAATGTAGTCGCCCTGGTTCCCCGGGTCCGAGGCGTCGAGATCGAACTCGAAGAAGCCCTGCTGGCCGTCGCATCGAAATATGACCGCCAAGGAACTCAGCGTACCTTCGGCCAAAAAGTCACTCGCGACGATCTGCTCACGACACGTGGTACGCCCATTGCACAGAGCAGACAGGAAATCGAGCGCAATGCTAGGGCGCACCGGGATATTGTCAAAGGAAGCATGCGCGCTATGTATGGATATCTCATCAGTTCCAGTGTCGCCCCGACAGCCCACCGTCGGGTGGCAGATGGGCTGGTTGATCTCGTTGGCGGCCACGGGCAGGCTTGCGGCCAGCAGCATCAAAGCAGCAATCATTCGTGTCACGATGTCTCTCCAAAAATTTACCCCGCTATCTCTGGGGATAGCGCGGCTCCGTACTTGGCTTGATCTGTGATGGACAACAAATTAACCAAGACTGTTGCGTGCCGCACGGTTACCAGCACGGGCGCTCCCACGTTAGCACACGCCTTTCGTGGAGCAAATAAAAACCCCAGGTGATGCTTGCCCCATGGAAGCAGCCGAAATCATCTCCTGTATCGATATCTGGCGACTTTTGCGGTAGATATTGACCGACGAGGAGCATCTTCACTTCTTGCCGCCCTAACAGGGTGGCTGCCCGAAGAATTCGCCAATACTGCGCCGGAAGTCGTTCCGTTTCCCTGGAATTGTCGGCATACCCCTGGCCTTGTCTTTTTCCTAATCCGGGGGTCGCAGGTTCGAATCCTGCCGGGCGCACCAACACAAAACCGCCATCTGGGCGGTTTTTTTGTTGGTCGGCTGGGCACGCGGTTGGGGTCCTCACAAGTCGTACCGTCCCGACGGAAGCGTGACGATCAAACACTGGGGTCAGAGGGAAGCCTGGGAAGCCTGGGGTCAGAGTCAAGTGCCGGAGTGATTTAACCTGGCACTTTACTCTGACCCCTTCCCTCTTCTAATCAGCCACTTACCGTACCCGTCTTTTCCCCATGAGCCGGTAAACGCCGGTAAACTTTGGTCAATGGCCGTCATTGCGGCACAATGAGGTGTATCCGCCCCTTTGATTGGGAGTAATCATCGATGGATGTAATGAAACTGTTCAGCCTCGAAAACAAGGTGGCTGTGATTACAGGTGGCTCCAAGGGGCTGGGGTTTATGACGGCAGAAGGTTTCGCCGAAGCTGGCGCAAACCTGATCCTGTGTTCACGAAAACGGGATCAGTGCGAAGCGGCCGCGGAAAAGATACGTGCTCTTGGTGTCGAATGCCACGCCACTGCCTGCGATGTCGCAAAAGAAGATGATGTCAGAGCGCTGGCTGCGTTTGCTCTGGAGAAATTCGGAAAAGTCGACATACTGGTCAATAACGCCGGCATGGCCTGGGGTGATGAACTGGAAGATACGCCGCTGGAAAGATGGGACCAGATTTACGGTACCAATGTGCGCGGTACGTTCTTGTGCACGACCGAAATCGGTCGCAGCATGATAGAAAACCGAAGCGGCAAGATCATCAATCTCTCTTCCATGACGGCCTTTAAAGCCTCGGATCCCGCTATCGCCGTCACCCCGGCTTATGCCTCCACCAAGGGCGCAGTGGCGACCCTGACCCGGAGCCTGGCGCGCTATTGGGCCAGGCACAATATCACGGTCAATGGCATTGCACCGGGAATCTTTCCCAGTAATGCGACCAAAGGCCTGGATCAGAAAGAAAAGGAAATGAAGGCGATGATTCCCCTGGGCAGGTTGGGTTATACGGATGACTTCAAGGGCACGGCCGTGTTTCTTGCCTCGCCGGCGGCCGACTACATCACCGGGCATATCCTCGTCGTTGACGGTGGCATGCTCACCTAGATCGCGATTTCCTTCCTGGCGACTGCAACGCGAATTGCATCGATTCGAAATCCATCAATGCAAGAGAAATTGACAACAATCGAGGCGGCCATCGGCAAGGTCAGCAACGGTGACTTGGTGGCCTTGCAGACGATGGCGACCATTGCATCCCCAATGGCGCTGGTCAGAGAACTGATCCGGCAGGAAAAACGCGAACTGGGCCTGGTCGTGCTTGTTGGTGGCATACCCGTCGACTGGTTGGCTGCGGCCGGCGTAATCAATCGGCTCATTGGCGCTGCGGTGACCATGGAACAGTTTGGCCTGTGCCAGCAATATCGTCAGGCTGTTGAGCAAGGGCGTATTCGTGTGGAAGAAATTTCCGAGAGCGTTCTGAATGCACGGCTCGGAGCAGGCGCAAGAAACCTGCCCTTCCTGCCGACACGCGGCGCGATCGGTTCGGACCTCATGAAAGAAAATCCGGACAACATGAAATTGCTGGACGATCCTTTCGGAGGCTTGCCGGTGATTGCCTGTCGCGCCCTTGTGCCTGATGTCGCGCTCATCCATGCCCATCGCGCAGATCGCTTTGGCAATATTCAATACGAGCCGACAGCGCTCTGGCCGGACCTCGGCATCATGCCGAAAGCAGCCAAACGGGTGATTGCCACGGTAGAAGAGATTGTCGATACGGAAGTCTTGCGACGTAACCCGGACAGAACCGTGCTGCCGGGCTTCATGGTCGATGCCGTGGTTGAAGTGCCTTATGGTGCACACCCCACTTCGTTCTATCCTGACTACGGTTACGACAGTGGCTTTCATCGACAGTGGACCAGCGTTTCGCGCGACAGCGAAAAAGCGGCGGCATTCATCGAACGTTATGTTCTGAACCCTGCAGACCAGGCCGAATACCTGCAGGCAATCGGTGGCGAAGCCGTGCTGAGGCACATTGCCAGGTGGGAGCAAACAGAATGACTCTCAACTGGCAGGACAGTCCGGCATCCGATGACTACAGCGTTGAAGAATTGATCATCTCTGTCCTCGCAGATGAATTTCGAAACGATGACCGGGCGACCAATGGCATGGGTTCATTCATTCCTGTTGCCGCGTTCATGCTGGCGAAACTGACGCACGCCCCTGATCTCGTCTGGCTGGCGGGCACGGTGGGAGTGGAGCCCCGTCCCAAGCGCATCCCCGCATCAACACTCGAAGCGCCATTGTGGAAAGATTCGATCATGTATCTCGAGCAATACGGCGACGCCTGGCACCTGCTGTTCAGCGATCGCTGGATTGAGAAGTTCTGCGTGGGCGCGGCGCAGCTGGACCAGTACGGAAATGCGAACAATTCGGTCATTGGTTCCGACTACCATGCGCCGAAGGTGCGCTTGCCGGGTACCGCGGGATTGGCCGATCTGTGTTCACTGGGCAAGAAACTTTATTACTGGAACCTGGACCACTCACCCCGCTCCCTGGTCGAGAAAGTCGACTTCATCAGCGGTGCCGGCTACCTGGATGGCGGCGATGCGCGCGAAAAACTGGGGCTCGCGAACGGTCCGCAACTGGTGGTGACGAACCTGGCGGTGATGGACTTTCATGCACAGAGCAAACGCATGCAATTAAAGTCTGTTCATCCGGGCGTCTCGGTCGAACAGGTCGAGGCGGCCACCGGTTTCGAACTTCTCATTCCTGATTGCGAGGTACCTGAAACCACCCGTCCAACAGAAGCGCAACTGAAGCTTATTCGTGAGGACATCGATCCTGACGGAATGCGCAAGAAATAAGAAACGATATGGGCAACCCACTGAATCTGAAGAACATAGTACAGATTGCCTACTACGTTAATGACATCGAGGCGGCTGCGAAACGGGCACATGCCGTCTTCGGAACGGGCCCGTTCTTCATATACCAACACATTGAGCTGAGCGACGTGCGTTATCGCGGCCAAAAGTCAGAGCTTGATCACAGCTCCGCCTATGCACAGGTCGGTCCACTGATGATCGAGTTCACCCAACAACACAACACGGCTCTTTCGACCTTTACCGACATGTACGCGGACGGTGAGCAGGGTTTCCATCATGTGGCCATATTTGTCGACAACCTTGCAGAAGAAATGTCGAGATTGGCGCGCCAGGGTTGCGAAACGGTGACTCATTATTTTACCCGTGACGGCAATGTCGAAGTCGCATTCATCGATGCCCGCGCAATTCTCGGGCACATGGTGGAATTGTACGAGCCGGTCGATGCCTTGAGCCGTTTTTATGCTGCGGTAGAGAAGTCTGCGAAAAATTGGGATGGCAAAGAACTGTTCAGATACGTTAATAAGCCAACCACCTAAAACGCTCACCCGGGCCGGGAGATAGATCGATCTGATTAGCAACTGAGCCGGCCATTTGGCAGCACGCATGGGCCGCACGGATGTTGGAGTTGCGGCTCTGGCCTGGGCGAGAAATTCCGATGCCGGCCCCCTATTGGCACCGGGCAGGGCGATGACAACTTGTCCGACCCGGTTTATCGGGGCCAACCCCGATCGTTGAATATCGCGCCGCCTGGGAAGCCTGGGGTCAGAGTAAAGCGCCGGAGTAATCGAGTTCGGCACTTTACTCTGACCCCTTCCCGTTACCGCTGCCTGTTACCCTGTCCCTTGCTTAGCGGCCGCAACGGAACGGTGGGGGGATGACTTCGCGATCTTCCAGCCCCTGGCCCTTGTAGGCCTCCAGCAGATTCGGAAAGGGGTTGGCATCGAACGCCGGGTAGATCAAATAGGACCTGAGCGCAAAGATGTCGCCGGCGGCATCCAGCTCCGCCATCAGCGCTTCGGCCTGCTCGTCTTCGCCCAGAATCTTGAGCGGCAGCCAGTCCTCGACGCGTTCGCGATTCTCCAGGGCCCGTATTCTGGCCAGGCGCGCCCTGGCTTCGTCGGTCCGGTTCTCGGCGCAGAGCTGGCGCATTTCCGCATACAGGATCGTTTCCACGGGCAGCGGGCTGTTCTGGATCCGGGGCAGGAGTTTGCCGGCCTCGTCGACGTCCATTGCATACAACAGCTGCCGATGCGCCTGGTAAACGATGCCTGCGTCGTCGCCAAAACGGTCCAGCGCCATCATTGCGATTTCGCGCATCAGGTCCGTATCGGCCGGCGTTCGCACGGTCTGCAGATACGTGTGTGTGACATCGAGATTGGGTTCGCCGGCGGCCAGTCGCTGCCGAACGTATTCGGTCGCCTCCGCATACCGACCAAGTTCTCTCAGCATATACAGGTACTCCCCGCGACCTCGCGCGTCGTTGGGCCGCTCCTCGACGTACTCGGAGAACAGCGACAGCGCGAGCTGTGCCTGCTTGGTCTCCCAGGCGTCGAAGCCGCGATACAGGAGGTTGTCCACGCGATTTTTTTGCAAGCGGATGGCCGTCGACAGCGCCGTTTGCCGCTGCCGGAGTTTTTCCTCCAACGGCAGCTCGACGAGACCGCTCAGGACCTGGCTCGGTTCGGTCTCCCTGAGCCAAAATTGGTAGAGGCGCAGCCACGCTTCCGCGAATTCCGGGTCGAGCTCGATCGCCCGTTTGTAAGCGTCCCGTGCTTTAAGCTTTTCGTAGGGGTCAACGTTAATGGCGGCACGATCGAGTCCGACGCCGGTCAGGTACTCGTTATACGCGGCGACGGAGTTCGTGCCGACCGCCATCATGGCCTTCAGCGCCTCGGGATCCATGGCGGTGTCGAGCGCGCGGGCGATCTGCACGGCGATTTCTTCCTGCACGACGATGATGTCCTCCATCGTCCGGTCGAACGTTTCCGACCAGAGATGAAAACCATCTGCAGCTCGGATCAGCTGGGCAGTGATGCGCAGGGTTTTGCCTCCGCGGCGCACCGATCCTTCCAGGATATGTCCCACGCCGAGCGCATCGGCAATCTCGGTGATCGGTTGTTTGGTCCCTTTGAATGCGAAGGAGGAGGTTCGGGCCGCAACGAGCAGGTCCGGCGTCTTGGCCAGCGAGTTCAGAATCTCCTCCGTCAGGCCGTCCGCAAAGTATTCCTGCTCCTGGTCGGAGGACATGTTGACGAAGGGCATAACGGCGATCGAGTTGCGGGCAGTCGGCGTGGCCGCCGGTTCCGGCGGCGAAGCCTGCGGCGAAGCTTCCTCGGTCGCGGCCAAGGGTTCGGCGCCGGTTTCCGCAGTGTAATCGTGTGTCTGTCTTTCCCAGATGAAATAGACGACGGCGACCGCCAGCAGCGCAATGATGACCCGGTCGAGGCGGCGCCCGGTCTGACCGGTGATCGATGCGGAGCGATCGACTTCCTTTTCGCGTTTCAGGCCTTCCGGCGTCAGCTCATAGGCCCATGAGAAGCCGAGCACCAGCGGGAACCCGATCGCGGCGAGCGCCAGCATCACCTTCATGATCCAGACCGGCGCCTCGGCGCCTTCGACGACGAGTT
This sequence comes from Lysobacterales bacterium, assembly GCA_041571375.1. Taxonomy (GTDB): domain Bacteria; phylum Pseudomonadota; class Gammaproteobacteria; order Xanthomonadales; family SZUA-36; genus CALKKN01. Next base: position 15,673 of record JBFFUJ010000009.1, read on the forward strand.
GCAGAATCTGCAAGCCGAGCCACGATGCCGCCAGGTAGGCCAGGGCAACGCGGAACACGTTGCGACGTTTCAATTCTTGCCAGATGCCGGACATGTCAGCGATTACAGCGGAAGCGAACAGGAAGTATAAACCACCTTTTTGAGGGTTCCGGGGTCAGAGTAACGTGCCAGAGTCAAATGACCTTGACCTCATCCTGGCACAAGAAACCCCGCCGCAGCGGGGTCTCTCGTTCATTGGGGCCGGAACACGCCCGACCCTTCGCCAATGTATGCCGCCGATCGGCTCAGTCGGCTATGGGTACCCCCGCGGTCGCGGCAACCCGCCAGGTGTCATCGACTTTTTGCCATACATGCAGGCTCCAGTGTGGCTCGGGCACCGGTGTGCTATGAACCATCACCGCAATATCCTCGGACAAAAAATGCACTTTGTAGTCGCCCGCCGCATAGGGCCCGGTCGCCGGTTCGGCGCTTTCGGCCTCCGCAAGCATTGCCGCCTTGTCACCAACACCATCAGCACCGATCGCAATAATGTCGTCCATCAACATCGGCGCTATGGCATCCGCCCCTTCAGATGAACCCCATTGCTTATCAAGCTCAATCAGTGTGTCGGCATCGTCAGCAATGGCGAACCCCCCGACAAGCAGCAGGACCGTCGCCAAACTCAGCGTCTTAATTGCTCTCATTTTCTTCTCCTAGGCCGGCACGATTGTGCCGTTGCCTAAGTAGTTTAGAACATTGGCCGCAAACTTCCCTCTGCCGGCTTCATTACGATTTAGTTTTGGGGCATTGGCGGGAAGCCCGGGGCCAAAAGCCTGGGGTCTGAATCGTTTACTCTGGCACTTTACTCTGCCCCCTTTCCACGTTGCCGCGGCTCGAACGCCGTCATAAATCGGACCATTTCTCCAGCACCAGCGTTGCCGGCCCGTGCGCCTCGAGCAAAGCGGCCAATTCCTCCGAATCCAGGAACTCCACGTGCAATTCGACAAGTGACTCCTTCGGGATGGTCAGCGGCACGTTGAGCCGCCCCAGGGAGATGCCGCTGCTCTCCCCCCAGAACGGAAGCAGAGGCTGATCACAGGTCTCCGAGAGGCCGGGACGACCGGGAACCGCCACCGTGCACCGCACGCGCAATTCGGAGAAGGAGTATCCCACCCCGACCGGGTTGGCCCTCCCGAATTGAAGCGACAGCGAATAATCCCCCTTGTACTTCAGCTTGGCAGAAGTTCGATAGCTGAGCACTCCTCGCTGCAAATCGATCGCCAGCACCGGAGCGTAATATCCCTCCGGCGGGAACAAGGCATGGAAGGTCTCCTCCCTGCAACCGAGCAACGATATGGACGCGAGCAGGATCCAGGCCACTCGCTTCATGCCCGATCGACCCTCAGTCCTGGCAACCAAGGCACTCCTCCCTCACCGCCGGATCCGATAACAACATTCGATAGTTGGTCCTCACCCGGTCTGCCCAGTCCTGGCAGTTGTTCTTGATTCCGAAGAGCCCAACCATGCAATAGGCACCACCTTCCGTGATCGATGCTGCTTTTCGCATCACGCAGTCATTGTAGGTTTCGCTGCGGCAGTCATACAGGTGCAACAACTCCGGCTTGTCCGGTCGCACGCGGCTGTCGGAGAACAGGCCCAGGTTGTCGGGCTGCTGACCATCCTCGAAAAACAGCTGCTCATGCGAGGGCTGAATATTCAGGATATCGTTCAGGTTGCCGCTGACGCAGGTTCGCGGGCCGTTCAAGCCCTCCAGCGGACGAAACGCGAAGTAGGCCAGCCCATCAGGATCTGCCAGCGACCAGGGGCTGGAAGACGCGTATGAGTAGGGGTTCATGCCACCGCGCAAGCCAATGGGGTCGCTCTGTACATAACGCCCGAGGTTGGGGTCATAATCCCGGTAAAGGTTGTAGTGCAAGCCGGATTCCCGATCAAAATACTGCCCCGGTAACCTCAGATTGAGGTTGAACGCCACACCGTCGCCGTCCGGGTCCTCGTCCGCGAAGTCACGCCCGAAGGAATCCCGATCCCAGAGCCAAATGACCGTGCCGGCGGCTGACGTGACGGCCCGCGGCGCGCCCTGGTGATCGGCGTGCACATAGTGGACGGCTCGGGAGGTCCCGGGGTGCGGACTCATGGGTTCAAACCGAACCGCATCGGCGGAGAAAATCCCGTCGTCGGCACTGGCCTCGATGAACTCGTCAGCGCCACCGCTGAATACCCAGGTCCCCAGCCGTTGCCAGCGGCCACCCCCGTGCCGATGGCTGCGGATCAGGCGGTCGCTTCCCCCCTGGTGGTCAACGCGATACTCGACGGCGTCGGAGTAGCTGTTGCTGCTGACCCACCACGCATGCACCTCGTAGGCCCCGGCCGTCAGCTGCGGATACCAGCGGTAACGGCTTTCAGTGCTGGCACTGAGCTGGTGATTCGTCCCGTAACTTTTCTTGTCGGTTTTGGTTGACCAATCGCCGATCGCTTGCGTGGAGGTATCGCCATTGTCGACCACCGACGTCATCGGCGAATGTTCAATACCGTCACCGGCGACCACGGCGACTGGAACACCCCGCATCCAGACATACTCCGCAATCGGCGTGCCGTCCGGGCGGTATTCGCCCAGCAACTCGTTCTGCCGGCCGTAAATGAAATGGGTGGTGCCGGCCCCGCTGGTCTTGACGATTCGCCGGCCGAGACCGTCGTAGCCGTAGTCGCCCACCGAACTGTCGATCATCCGGGCCTTTTTCTCGCCATTGCCGATCATCATGGTTTCGCGGTGAGTGACCGCCTGCAAACGACTGGCGGCCGTATAGCTGAACAGCCAACCGGAACCGCTCGCATCCAGCATCTCGATCCGGTTGCCCGCTGAATCGCGGCCAATTTGCCATCCGCTGAAAGCGGTCAAGCGGTTGGTCCCGGTCTGGTATGAGTAGCGAACCTCGTCGAGGGGTGTGAGCTGCATTTCCCTGTTGCCGTTCGCATCGTATTTCCAGGCGCGCTCGCGCCCTGCGCCGTCGAAAGCATGCACCAGGCGACCGAGCTCATCGTAGCGCAGCGTCCAGCTGCGCGCCTCGGAAAGCACTTCCGTGATGCCGGTGATGTCACCCGCCGGATCATGAGTGAAGTCCAGCCGCAATGGCCCGGATTGCATGGATTGAATCTGATGTTCCAGGTCGAATCCGGCTCCGAAGGCCAGGCCATTGCCGTAGGCGAAGGCGACAACCGGGCCCGAACCGAGATAGTTCACATCCACCACCAGATCCTCTGAATGCCCGTCCTCCGCTCTGTGGATGCTGCGAATTCTCCCGATGGCATCCCGCGAATAGACGATCTGCATGCCGGAGGGATACTGAATGGCTGCGATCCGGTCACCTTCGTCCCACTCGTAAGCGACCCGATAACGGCTCCCATCGATGGTGCGCACCTGCTCGCTGAGGCGGCCCCAGCCATCGAAACTGTATTGCGACTCACCCGTGGCATCGACCACGCCGGTCAGCCGGCCGCGACCGGCGTCCTGGTCGTAATGGAAGGCCACGTCCGAAGTCATGCCAGCGTGGTCGATCGACAAAAGGCGATTGAGTGCATCAGACCTGTAATTTGCGAGGTTACCGGCACCGTCTGTCGCGGCAACCAGGTTGCCTGCGGCATCGTGCTCGAACCACGACCAGCCGGAATCGGGGCTGTCGAGGAACTGCCGGTTGCCCAGTCCGTCGAAGGCGGTGAATGTGGTGTTGCCGAGTGGGTCGCCGATTGCCACGGGCCGGTCCAGCCTGTCGTAGCCCACCCTGGCCTCGTTCCGTGCGGCGTCAACAGCCGCAACCCGACGGCCCAGCGCATCATAACGGTAGCTCACGAGACGCCCGCCCGGTCCCTGCACGGTGGTGAGCCGGCCTTCGGAATCACGGCCGAACTCTGTCGAATCGCCATTGCCATCGATTCGTCTTCGCAACGAACCGTACTCATCGAAATCCCGGTCGAGGCGATGGTGCAGGCGACCTGATGCATCGTAGCTGCGCTCGCTGACGCGGTTTCCCGCAGCATCCAGCGTGTATTCGACCCGGTTACCCAGCGCATCCTGCCTGGCCACGAGCCGATGCGCCGCATCATACTCGAAGCGGATGGAGCTTCCGTCCGGCCGCCGAATGGCCACCCGGTTTCCCGCCGCGTCGTATTCATAGGCGCTCGCACGCCCGTTGATGTCAATGCGCGAGACCCACCCACGCGCATGATACTCCAGGGTCGTGATGCGTCCGTCAGGGCTCCTGAAACGGGCCGGCCGCCCGTTCAGATCATAGGCCAGATATTCGGTAACCTGTCCCAGCGCGTTGATCATGTACCGCAGATCGCCGGCACGAAAGCGCCCGCCGACATCATCGGTCGTGTAGTACTCATAGTGGGTGACATCATCGACGTCGAGACGCGGGCCATCGACCGAACTCAGCTTCCCCAGCAGCGCGGGATTGCCAGGAATTTCCAGGTAGGTGTAAGTCCACTTGCGCTGCTCGCCGGTCGCGGCATCACTCACAGAATGGCTCAGCACCTGGCCGCGCTCATTGTACGTGTAGGCATTGATGCGCCCGGCTTGGCGATGCTCCGCAACACGGTTGGTTTGCGGGTCCCAATCTGTCTCTACGACCCGCTGGGCATCAGTGCCCGCCGCCTCGACACGCCGCGTCTGATGCAGGCCGTCGGCATACTCGTAAAGCGTTGCGCCTCCGATGCGATCAGTCCGCCTGGCCCGCCATCCGGTCGCCGCATCGAATTCGAAGCGAAGGGCGCCATGCGCATCGCTGGTTGCGACCAGCTTGCGGAACGGCCCCGATTCCATCTCGTAAGTCAGCTCGCCGCCGAGCGGCTGCCTGACGCGCGTGATGGTCCAACGCTCGGACTCGCCCGGCCGCGCAGTGTATTCAAGCTCGATGCGACCGACCCCCCCTGCCTGCTCGCTGCTGACAACCCGCGCGTGGGCATCGTAGGCGTAGCGGGCCAGGCGCTGCCCGTTCTCATCCGTAATGCCCGTCACCAGGAATTCGAAACGCGCTGTGCCGGCTTCGTCCTGGTCTTCGTAATGATAGCGCCGCTCTGACAGATCCTGCCGGGTTACCTTCACAAGCCGCTGCCGCCATCCGACATGCGCCGGAACGCCCAGCGGCCGCTCATAATCAAACAGGATATGCTCGCGTGAAGGCAGCGTGACGGAGTCGACCAGACCGTCGGCATTGTAATTGAACACCAGGCTGCGGCCCGACACGTCGTGGACCCGCTCAATCCGGCCCAGCGGGTCGTAGCTCACGCTCACGCGCAGGTAATCACCGGCCACCCGCTCAACCCTGACCAGCCGCCCTTGCGTGTCAAACCACCTGCTTTCCCCGTTCGGCAGAAGTATCCGCCAGCCCCCGGCAGCGGCGGGTCGCAGCACCCACCCGGGCTTGCGCGCGGAGCGGTACGTGTCGCACAGGGGCTCATCGGTACAGTAAAAGTGGTCAACCGCGCCGCCTCCATCCAGATATTTCCAGGCGCGCGGGCCCGGGCCCGGCCATTCCAGCAGCCGCTGGCTGTAATTGTGGGTCCATCCACGCCCCATGCCGGCATAGTCGGGATAGCGGGCAAAGGAATTCCAGGAGCGGGTGAACTCCAGCGACGGCGACTCGAAATCGTTCTCCCGCAGGGACTTCGCGCCACTGCGTGGATAACAGGGGTTGCCCACCGGGCAGCTATCCTCGAACTCGACGGGGTTGTACTCGTACAACAGCGCGCGGAAGTGGTTCGAGCAGCTGCTGGCGCCGGTCTGAGGGTCCGCTGAGGCGGCGTCGTAATAGCCGGTGGGGCAGCCATTCACCGACAGGCTGGAAACCTTGTGCCAGGACGTCGCAGCCCTGCTGGGGTCACAAACGCCGTTGGTGGCCCCGTAGTAGGCCACCTCGACGAACTGCTCATGCGCGATCCTGTAAGTCTGGGTGCCGTCCTCCAGCCCGGGACCGTTGGCGTACGCCCCAAAGCGCCACGGGGTCACGCCCACGATCTCGTGATGGCATACCTTCAAGGCCTCGTAATGGGCATGAATCGCAGCCGTGACGTCGCCGTACCGTATGCAGCGTCCGGTGTCCTGCAAGCCTCCCGGGGTCACGGTGCCGGCGCATCGGTTGATACCGAACTGATCGCTTACCGGGCAATCGTAACAGGGCCGATAGATCATGGCGTCTGCGCTTCCGTAAAAGAGCGGCCTGAAACTGGGGTGTTTTGGAACATATTCCGGCTGAACCCGGTAGGTGGTCCGCGTGCGATGCGGCGAAACGGAGGTCACTTCGTAACGGGTTGGAACGGCACGCTCGGAGCCGGGCCATCCGGCAGCATTGAAGATATCCTGTTCTGCCTGCCAGCGATTGGTGTATGGCCCATCCGTATTGAATGATGAGTTGTAGAGGGGCATCAACTCCTCACCCAGCGTGCGCTGACCGACGGCCAATGCCGCCAGCATGAACAGTGCGCAGGCGCTGACCCTTCCTGCGGTCCTTACTCGCCCCCCCATCACTTATCCCCCTTGGCGGCACTTCAACCAGGCCGATCATGCTAGGCGGCAGGCCACCGGAAAGCGTCCGGCGCGGCACCCTGCGCGCCGTAGGAGGAAACCCGCAATGGAGGTCCGAGAAGTGATGCGCGTGGCCGGTTTTCGTGTCGAACCGGGCCACCCTGGCGCCGCGCGCCGTGCCCCGACCCACGCCGCGATTGATGCACGTCATTGCGACCCGGCTTGCAGATGGGATGTGATATCCGGAGAAGTTCCAGACGGGGTATCGCGTCATGCTGAAGAAACTCTCGATCGTATCGCCACTGGGTTTGATCCTGCTCGCCGCGCCCCTCCACGCGATCGCGCAAAACACCGCGCAAATGCCTTCCCAGCAGCCGCCTTACTGGCACTGGCCCGGCCCCTGGCACGGTCCACAGTTCTGGTGGATCTGGCCGCTGATGATGCTGTGTATGTTTCTGTTTTTTATCGCTCTCTTCTTTTTCTTTCGGAGATCGTGGGGCGGTCAGCGCCCGCATGGCGGATCGCTGTGGCACATGATGGATCGCACCTGGGGTGCGCCCACCCATTCCGCGTTGCAGATTTTGAACGAGCGATTCGCGCGGGGCGAGATTCAGAAGGACGAATACGAGGACAAGAAGGCCGCCATCCTCTCCGGCGCGCAGCATTAGGGCTGCGACGGAATCTCCGCGAACCAGTGGGCGCCCGGTTTGACGGGAGCGATCTGATTCGGGGCGTGCGCGCCGGCGGGA
>JBFFUJ010000010.1:0-21284 GCA_041571375.1 Lysobacterales bacterium
TCAGCAGCTTGGATTGGGTTCTGGCAACGCGGTTCATCGATGAAGTCTAGTCGATCGCCGCCGGTGTTTGGTGGAACAGCCGTTCCATCTCGCAGCGATCCAGTGCCGGGCCGTAACCCTCGGAATCGATGCGGACGGTGCGCAAGCCCAGGTGCTCGTAGAATCCGACCGTGTGCTGGAAATCACCGCTCGGGCCGGTCTCGCCGGCAGATGGAAGCCTCAGCGCAACTGGCTGTCCTTGTTGCCGCGCCGGTTGTAGCCCGAGCCGCCGGCGGATTCCTGATCGGCTGCCTGCTGGCAGGGCAGACACAGCCGGACTCCCGGAACAGCCTTTCTGCGTGCCTCGGGAATCGCTGCGCCGCAGCTGCGGCAATTGCGGGCGCTCTCGCCCTGAGGGAGCCGACTGCGCGCACGCTGGACGGCGTCTTCGACACTGGCGTCGATCTGATCCTGCACCGCGCCGTCGCTGGCCCAGCCGCCGGCCATGTCAGAACGGCCCCAGGTCCCAGAGCAGGAGGAACACGCTCAGGCTGACGGCTGCCAATCCGGTCAGTGCAAAACCGGCAACCCGGCTGCCCGGCAGCCCCTGCTGCCTGCGGGCCCGGGCCGTGAACCAGAGGGTGAGCAGGCCGAGCACGCCCGCCGCCAGGCCGCTCCAGGCACCGTAACGGGCCCAGGGCACCAATCCGAGCAGCAGCGTCGTTTCCGATACCTCCGCCGTGACCGCGATGGCCGCGGCGAAAACTCCGGCCGCCGCGACCGATGCGTTGGCCGCCAGCCAGGCCATCAGCCGCGCGCCGCCGGCCCGGATCGAACGGCGGCCGTCCAGCCAGCGCAGCATGGGTGCGAAAGTCAGTACCACAAAAGCGATCAGTGAAATCAGCACGGAGCTGCCGGCCCAACCGCCGGGAAGCGCCAGCTTTTTCTCGTCTTCGGCCTGCAGCGCGGCCAGGCGGGGCACGATCCGGCTGACATACAGCGGCGCCCAGATCCGGGGTTCCTCCATTTCCTCGACGCAGGTCAGGTCCGGTTCGGCCATCGGTTCGTCGTAGAACTTGTTCAGCATATCGCCCGCGCACTCCACCGAGCGCGAAGGGCCATGGCCAGCGAAGGGGAATTCGACATAGGTAGCGTTGGCGAAACCGGGGAGGATGGCCTTGGCGTTGGGCGGCGGGGTGATGGGGTCCATGTCGCCCTCAATGATGAGGCTGGGCAGATCGGTCTCGACCGGCCGGTACTGTTCCGCCGGACGCTGGTGCAGGCCGAGCTCTTCGCACAGCGCGGCGCGGCGGTCCCAGAAGGCTGCGGTGCCGATGGCCGCACCGAGCACCGGATCTTCCAGGATGTCTTTCTTGCTCGCCCGGGCCTGTGCCTCGTTGTCACCGTCGATGCAGAGCAGCGTGGCCGCCATCCCCTCGCTGAACGCGCCGAAGCCGCCACCGCCGTCCATCGTGGCAATGGCCCTGAAAACGGCTTCGTCCCGCTGCATCACGGCATCCGACCAGGCGTAGATCAGACCGGGCAGGGCCGGGTAGTTGTCCTGCTCGTAGAACAGCATGAAGGGCAGGTAGCCCGCGACGTCGGTGAAAAAGCGGGCCTTGCCGGAAGGAAAGCGCTCGACGTCCTGGACCTCGACTTCGATGGGTCGATTGACGACCGAGCCGATGGCCTGGCGGACGCGTGCTTCGATATCGGGGTAGTGTTCGACGCAGGCCGGCTGGCGGTCACAGATCTCCTGCAGCTTCTTGAGGTCGCGGTCGTACCAGTGGGCGACCCGCCAGTAGAGTTCGGACTCGCGGATGTCGAGCGGCATCACGGCGTCGATGGCCGCGGCCAGGATTCCCTCCGGGTCTTCCTTCAGGTAGGCTTGGGCCAGAATCGAGCCATAGGAGATCCCCCAGACGTTCCATTGCCTGAAGCCCAGCGCGCGCCGCAGCGCCTTGACGTCGCGCGCATTCTCGATGGTGTTGTAGCCCCCCAGATCGACTCCTGCCGCCCGCGCATTACGGACGCAGTCGGCCAGGCGAGCCAACCCGGCTTCGAGGGCCTCCTCGAACGTTTTCACGTCGTCGAGGGACGGTTTGCGATCGCCGTAAAACGGGCAGTAATCGCCTGATGAGCCGATTCCCCGCTGTTCCAGGATGTACAGGTCCCGATGATCCAGCAGCCCATGGTCCTTGAAGCGATTGACGTAGTAACGGACGTGCGCGCCCGGACCGCCGGTCAGATAAATCACGGGATCGTCGCGCCTGCCGGGCGCGAGGCCGCTGTCGGTGTCGTCTTCATCCGCTCCGTCATCGTCCCTGCCCCAACGCGAGTTCAGCTTGACGAAGTGCAGTTCGATGAATCGCGAGTCCGGGTCTTCGCGGTTCTCCGGTACCTCCAGCAAGCCGCACTCGATATCACCGGGTTCATAGTCGATGTCGCCCTTGAAGGGACAAACCAGCGTATTGATGCGATAGCTGTCGCGGGCGAAAGGATCCGGCTCGGGCTCCGCTGCCTGCTCGACCATGACGGCTTGCTCAGACAGCGATTCCGCCGGGTCGATGGCTTCATCGTCCTGGGCCCACAGGGGCCAGGTGAGCGTCAGGAGCAGGGAGCTGAACAGCTGTAATCTGTGTTTCATGGGTACCGGTACCGCGAAGTTGGCCGGGGTGAAGGCCAATCACATGCACCACCATAGGCGCGATCGGCCTTTTCTGCAACGCGGTACCGAACCGCTCAGTCGCGGAAGTTCTTGAATTGCAGGGGAACCGAGTAGCTGCCGTTTTTCAGCAGTGCGATCACCGCTTGAAGGTCGTCGCGCTTTTTGCCGCTCACGCGCAGTTGGTCGCCCTGGATGGCGGCCTGCACCTTGATTTTCGAGCCCTTGATTTGCCTGACCATGCTCTTCGCATCGTCGGTGCCGATGCCCTCGCGCACCGTCACGACCTGGGTTGCGGTCTTCAACTGCAGGTTCGGTGCTCCAGGCTCAAGGCAGGCGATGTCGATGCCGCGCTTGACCAACTTGTTGCAAAGGATGTCGTACATCTGCTGCAGTTGGAATTCGGACTGGGTGTGCATGGTGATCAGCGGGGCGGCCAGTTCGAAGCGCGAGCCGGTGCCCTTGAAATCAAAACGCGTGGAGACTTCGCGATTCGCCTGATCCACGGCGTTGCTGAGTTCGTGGTGGTTCACTTCTGAGACGACATCGAACGAGGGCATGCCGGATTCCTGCTAAGCTTGGGTCTCTGCAAAATGGGCTCCCGAGTGGCCGACTTCAACCACCGGGGACCCGCGGAAGCGGACCCCGGGGTCCTCCTGGAGACGGCCAGTATGAATCTCACAAGGAACGCCGGCGCCCGGAGCGCTGCAAAGCCCCGGGAATGAGGGAAGCCACGATGCCTGAGGCAAAAAAACCGATTATCGCGCTGGTGCTGGGTGGCGGCGCTGCCCGTGGCTGGGCGCATATTGGGGTGATCCATGAGCTGGCGGAGATGGGCATCAGGCCGGACATGGTGGTCGGGACGTCGGTCGGTGCGGTGGTTGGTGGCGCCTATGCTTCAGGGAACCTCGGCCAGTTCGAAGAATGGATCTCCGGGCTCGGCCGGGTGGACATCATTCGCCTGCTGGACGCCAAGATGACGGGTGGCGGATTCCTGCAGGGCAAGAGCCTGATGGCCGCGATCGAGAAGCGCATCGGCAATCCGCGGATCGAAGACCTCGAGATGCCGTTCGCCTGCGTGGCCACGGAACTCGGCACCGGCCGCGAGGTATGGTTGCGGGAAGGTTCCCTGCTGGATGCCTGCCGGGCCTCAATTGCGATGCCGGGCATGTTCGCACCCTCGCGCATGAAGGAAAACCAGCTGCTGGTGGACGGAGGCCTGGTCAATCCGGTGCCGGTGTCGCTGGCTCGGGCCATGGGCGGCGACGTGGTCATTGCGGTGAACCTGAACGGCGACCTGATCGGGCGGCACTTCTTCGTGCGCGCCGCTGAGAGCCAGGTCAGCGACGAGGAGAGCGAGCGGGCCCTGACCGAGATCGAAGAAAAGGACACGGTGATCGCCAAGTGGGCCGCCAAGATGAAAACCGGCTTCGGCGTGCGTCTCGATTCCTATATCTCTTCCCTGCGCAAACAGGAAAGCCCCGACCCGGGACTGTTCGATGTCATCGCCGGATCCGTCGACATCATGCAGGACCGCATCACCCGCTCACGCATGGCCGGTGAGCCGCCTGACGTTCAGATCACGCCGTTGCTGAGCCACGTGGGCCTGATGGAATTCGATCGCGCGGCGGAGAGCATCAGCGAAGGACGCCAAGCCACGCGGCGGCAGCGGGACGATATTCTGAAGTTGACGCAGGCCCTGAACCACACCGACAACAAAACGAAAACCCCCGCCCGGACCGACTGATCCGGCGGGGGTTTCAGAACGGATCCTGCGAAGATCAGGCGGCCGTAACGTTGCTCGCCTGCGGGCCCTTGGGTCCGTTTTCGACGTCGTAGTTTACGGCCTGCCCTTCAGACAGAGTCTTGAAGCCCTCGGCCTGAATGGCCGAGAAGTGCACGAATACGTCCTTGCTGCCATCCTCGGGAGAGATGAAACCATAACCCTTGGACTCATTGAACCATTTGACAGTACCTGTTGCCATTTTGAGCTACCTTTCTGAAATACAAATCATAACGATCAATCGCGCGTCTCAAAGGCATTCAGAGGACGGAAAAATACTGAGGGGTACTGATCGTGGACTTCTGAGGCAACCTTGGGCCATGCAACCAATCAATTCACCAGGCCAACCTTCCAAGGATTGCATCCGCAGAACCGGCCCGTCGAATGCAACGTTACGCTGCCGCGATCTCGATTTCAAGCAATTTCGTCGCAAAATCAAGGCTGGGCCGCCAAGGCCTCGTCCGGCATCTGCACCAGTCGGTCACGGTCGAAGCTGGATCGATGCCGCTGGTTGAGTTGCACGACTTCCTCGATTGCCTTGCGGATGGTGTGATCGGCCTGGTCCGCGTTCCGCACCACCATGTAACGACGCCCCGCTTGCTCCTCGAACAGCAGCGTTTTGTTCATCAGGCCTTTCTCCCGGCAGGGAGCAGGCAACTCAGGCCAGCCCAGAACAGCCTTGCTGCGGGCGGCGTATACTAAAACCGGTGGAGAAGCGGCACAAAACAGCGGTATCGGTCTGGATGCCGATTGTCGGTACGACGGCACTGGGCCTGCTGATGTTCGCCGGTACCCTGGCGGCGCAGGAGGTTTACCGCTGGGTCGACGAAAACGGCGTCGTGAATTTCAGTGACACGTCACCCGCCGGCCGGATTGAGGGCGTCAGCACCGTGGACCTGGGGCAGACGACTCCGCCGGTTTCGGACCCCGAGCAGGATCTCTACAATATCGAGGCGACCGCCGAGCGCACTCAGGCACTGCGCGACGCCATGGCAGCGGACCGCGAGGCACGCCGCGAGCGGCAACGCGAATCGGCGACGCAGCAGGCGCGGCCTTATCCGCAGACCAGCAGCTACGCCCTGCCTCCCTGGTGGTGGGACCGACCGGGATACGGCCGCCCGCCGCAGCGGCCGCCGACGCGACCCGAGCCGCCGGTGCCCGAACCCTATCCGTCGGCAACGCTCAAGCCGCCCGGTCAGGGAGGGTAGGTCCCATGTCCGACCCGCAGCTGCGCCCGATCTCGAGCCGGCCTGTGAGCCCGCGTGGAGGCTCAGGGCGTGGGTCAGGCGTTTGAACACAATCCGGCTGTCAAAAACCCGCATCCTGTCCGCCCTGCAGTGCAGGAAACGCATTCACCTCGAGGTCAATCAACCCGAACTCGCCCGGTTCAGCAAGGCCACGGAAGCGGCCTTCGCGGTGGGTCACGAGGTCGGGGACGTGGCCCGACAAGTGTACGGCGAGGGTTCCGGAAACCTGATCGGCTACGATGGCGGCAGCCTGGGCCCGGCGCTGCGAGAGACTCACAAGCTGATGACCTCACTGTTTCCCGAGGCGATTTTCGAAGCCACGCTGCAACATGAGGGGGTGCTGGTGCGTGAGGATGTACTGCTGCCGACTGCGGTCGGTGGGCAAGCGAGCTGGCGCGTCGTCGAGGTCAAGGCCTCGACCCGTGTAAAACCCGAACATTTGCATGACTGCGCCGTGCAGGCGTGGGTCCACCTCGGTTCCGGCCACCCGCTGAGCGCCATCGCCCTGGCTCATGTCGATAATTCCTTCGTTTATTCCGGTGAGGGCCGCTACGACGGACTGCTGGTGGAGCAGGACCTCACGGCGGAAGTGCACGACCTGCTGCCTGCGGTGCCGCGATGGGTGCAGAGCGCCCGGGAAGCCGCAGATGGTGAAATGCCCGAGGTCGCACCGGGAGCGCAGTGCACGAATCCATACCCGTGCCCGTTTCTGGAGTCCTGTTGGCCCGTTGGGGGGCGTGACGGGGTGGAGTATCCTGTCTCGGGGCTTGGCGGCAGCCGGAAAAAGCTCGGCATGTGGGTGACGAACGGTGTTCGCGATATCCGTGACGTTCCCGTGGCGGAGCTCAGCAGCGAGACCCAACTCAGGATCCACCGGGTCACCCGGGAGGGCCAACCCGAACTCCTGGAGGGGGCCCGCGATTTCACCGGGCAATTGAGCTACCCTCGTTTTTACCTGGATTTTGAGACCATTGCCCCGCCCGTGCCCGTCTGGCCCGGGACCCGCCCCTATCAGACGCTGCCGATCCAGTGGTCCTGTCACATTGAGCGGGCCCCCGGACCGCCCGATGCCTCATTGATCGAGCACGCGGAGTTCCTCGATCTTTCAGGCCAGCCGCCGATGCGCCAACTCGCGCAGTCGCTGATCCGAACTCTGGAGAAGCGTGGCGCGATCCTCATGTACACCAGTTACGAACGTGCGGTGATCAAAGGCCTTGCCGGGATGTTCCCCGACCTGTCAGCGGACCTGCTGGCCGTCGCCGAGCGGTTGGTCGACCTGCATCCCGTTACGCGGGCGAATTACTATCACCCCCGGATGCTCGGTTCCTGGTCCATCAAGGCCGTGCTGCCGACCATCGCGCCGGACCTGGATTACGCGCAGCTGGACGGCATCCGGGAGGGCACCGAGGCGTCCGCCGCATACCTGGAGGCGATACACCCCGAGACGACGCGAGGGCGTAAAGAAAGCCTCCGCGGCGCCCTGCTCAGGTACTGCCGTCAGGATACTGAAGCGATGGTTCGGCTGGTGTGGTTCTTCTCCCAGGCGCGTGGATCGCCGCGAACCCCTGAGCCGGACCTTTGACGATCCTTTTGGGCGGGGTCAATCGAGGACGAAAGTGACCTTCAGGTCGACCCGGTATTTGACAATGTCACCGGCGTTGACCGTAACCTTCTGTTCCTTGACCCAGGCGCCCTTGATGTCGTGCACCGAGTCCGCAGCCTTGGCGATACCAAGACGGATGGCGTCTTCGAAACTGACGCTGGATTCGGAGTTGATCTCAATGACTTTTGCAACCGCCATGACCTAACCCTCCTGTTACGAGACGCGGCCGCCGGTCGCAGACTGTCGCGCAGCCGCAAGCGGCCGCCCTCACTTGTTTAGACCGTGGCGGGAAACAGTAGTTGTCTGCGGTCCCGAAATGCGGCGCCGTGCAGGGTCGCGGCGCGGGAAACTACCTGGGCTGCGGCTGCAGCGTCGAATCAGTGATCGGCAGCGCGCCGGAAGAGCTCAGGAATCCGGGGGCTGCTCGGACGCCGCCTGGGCTTCTTTGCGGGCTCGCTTGAGCGCCTTGCGCTGCGCCGCGAAGTGGGATTCGAGACCGTTGCCCATGTAGTACACATAGAGCGTCGCGTAACAGAAAAAGACGGTCAGGATCGTGGCGATCTCCAGTGCGGCGACGCCGCCGGCGATGCCCGTGCCGATGGCGACGAGGATGAACAGCGCATCGAAGGTATCCTGCAGGGCTCGCCGGAAATGCACGCCCGCCACGATACCGGCGAGGCTGAAAGCCAGCGCCAGGCTGTGCTGGACGACCAGCACGATGGCCGCCACGATACCGGGCAGGATCAGGGTCGTTTCGTCCAGTGAATGATCGTAGGTGCTGAGCCGGTGGATACCCTTGTGGACCCACGAAACCGGCAGCATCAGCAGCCAGACCCCCGCGATAACCAGCATCAGCTGGCGGGCATAACCGAGGCGATCGAGTTCGCTGGTCGCCCGGAAAATGGTCTCGACGATCTCGAAGTCTTCGGCCGGTGTCGGCGGGCCCTGGACCTGTGAGACAGTGATCTCGCCGTCCTCGGCCAACTCCGTGACGCCCCCGATCGGCATCTCGTCAATGAACTCCGGGAATATCAGGGCCGTGGTCACGATCACGATGGCCAGTGCCAGGTGGTAGCCCAGGACGCGCCGCAGCAGTCGGAAATCCCGGGGCGGTCTGGGGACCAGCAGTTCCGGCTCGGCGAAGGGATCTAGGGCATCGGGGTTGCTTGGCGTATCAGTCATGGAAGGCTCGGCTCCTGTCCATCACCCCGATTGTACCCCAAATGGAGTGCAGCGCACCTAAGGCCGTTTTTCGGCCAGGAATCGACGGGATGCACAACAACAGGCGGTGTATGGTATAGTGTAATCCTCATGGAATCAGAGGGATGCGGCTATGGATGGCCTAATCGACCTCTCCCTGTTCGTGGCGGCGGCACTCGCCGTCTGGATATCGCTCGCGCCAGCGAGGCAAAATTTCAGGCGCTGGCTGGACAGCCGCAGGGTACATTCCCTGCTTCGCTGTCGCCTTTCCGAGGCACATTACGAGGTTTTGCGTGATGTCCGGATCCGCGTCGGCGACCCGGCCCGGCCGGTCACGGTGCAGCTGGGGCACGTGGTGGTTTCACCCTACGGCATTTTTGTGATCGAGACCCAGCGCCTGTCGGGGCGTATTCGGGGCCGGTCGACTGACAGGCATTGGCTCGGTCGGCGTCTCGGTCGGGGCATCCGTATTTCAAACCCGCTGTTTTCCTTGCGTACGCGCGCTGGCGCCCTGCGGGACACGCTCGGCCTGGAAACCTCTCAACTGCATGCCGTGATGGTGCTCACCGGTAGGGCGAAGTTCAGCGAGCCGATGCCGGCCTGCGTCACAGCCCCTGACGGTCTGATTCCCTACATCCAGGTGCGGGCAAGCAAGGTCCTTGGCTTCGGGGCGGCTGAACGGGCGTTGGCACGGATCGAATCCCTGCGCCCGCAACCCGGTTCGCCGATGCGCCTCGCCCACCTCCACGCCGTGCGGGAGCGGCACAGCCAGCGCTTCGGAGCCCGCCAGGCGGTACTCGGGCTGGCGCTGATGGCTGCGCTCGTGGCGGTTACCGGAACCCTGGTCCAGCATCTCGCCGAGGTGCCGGGCCGGTTTCCCACCCGGGATGTTTCCCCCGGCCCGAACCCGTTTGCGGACTCGTCGAATGCTCCGCGCGTCGAATTGCCGGGGATCAGCGGCCGGCTGCCCTTGGAGGATCAGGCGAGCCCCGGCCCCGTTCTGGCCCCGGGGGTGCCGTCGAACCTCAAACCCGTCGGGACTTCGCCCCATGGCGCCGCATCGGTGCCGCGGGACCTGGCATCAGGCCCGTGGCTCTGCACTTATTCGGCCGCAGCGCAAAGCTGCAGCTGCTATGAGCCGAATGGCGGCAAGGCGCATGCGGAGCTCAGTCGCTGCCAGATGGTCGCGGACACGGGCCCCCTGGCCAGGACCAGCCCGCCCTGACCGGAGCTTGCGGTCGCCGGCATGCCGCGTCGACCAATCGGAGCCGCGCTTGAGTTACATCATGAACCGCGGCTGCGATCCCCATTATCGTTGGGCCTGAAACCGCCGCTAAGCCTGCGGAGGTGGAGGTGCGTCATGGTCACGGCCAAACAAACGGGGAAACTGAAGTCCGCCCTGGAGAATCGGTACCGCTCGCTTCGGGAGGAAATCCGGCAGGAGCTGCTCGCTTCGGACAAGGAGCACTTTATCGACCTGGCTGGCCAGGTCCATGATCTGGAGGAAGAGTCCGTGGCCGACCTGCTGGTCGATCTCGGCCTGGCCATTATCGACCTGCACATCAGGGAAATCCGGGATATCGAAAGCGCTCTGGGGCGCATCCAGTCGGGCGAATTTGGATTCTGCATGGACTGTGGCGACGAAGTGGAGTACGCGCGCCTCGGGGCCTTTCCGACAGCCAAGCGCTGCCTTCCCTGCCAGCAGAACTTCGAGCGCAACCACGCCGGTAACCTCACGCCCTCGCTCTGACTCCTTCCAAGCCGGAGGCGGGCCGCGACCGTGCCGGTCAGCGGCTGCTCAGCCAGTAAAAACGGTATGGTGGCAGGAGCAACTCGTCGCCGGTCAGCTTCGGCGTCTCGCCGGAACACAGGTCACGCAGCCGGCCATAGCTGAAATCGCCCCGGTTGCCCAGATCGCTCAGGTTCAGAGGCTGCGGTGAGTCGTCGAAATTCCCGACGACCAGAACCTGATCCTGCAACTCGAAAGGGTTGCTGCGCAGAAACACGAACAGATGCGGATTGCTGGTGGCAATGAGTTCGCGGTTATTGAAATCCGCGAACGCCGCGGTGTTCTTGCGGACGGCGATCATTTTTCTGATGCCGTCGAACAACCGCTGCTCCGGAGTACCCTGCTGGTGGCGGCGCTCGGCCTTCAACCAGTCGATCACGGGCCGGTGAATCCAGCGGGAATCGTGGGCCTTTTCGGCATCCGTCATGTATGAGAAGTCATTGAGCATGCCGATCTCGTCCCCGTAGTAGAGCAGGGGGATGCCGCCGAACGACATGATCATCCCATGAAGCAGCAGGATCAGGTCGCAGCATCGCCGGATTTCGGCTTCCTCGCCTCGCTCCAGGGCGCTTTCCAGGCCGGCCAGAGAGGCCAGCGAGCCGGAAATTCTCGCATCCCCGTCTTTCTCGTTGTGACCAAATGGTCGTCCCCGGGCCGCTGAGCCGGAATAGGAACCGGTGAAGTATTCGACCAGGAAGCTGCGGTGCGAGCGCGGTTCGTATCCCGCCAGCACGATGTCCCGGTCGTCGAAGCCCAGCCCTATGTCATCGTGGCAGCGGATGTAGTTGAGCCAGGTTGCCTGGTCCAGTTTGGCGGGCAGGTTGCGGATGCCGTGGTTGAGCAGTTTTGCATTCCTGGTCGCCACCGCGTCCCACAGCAGCGCCATCAGTGTGGCGTTGTATGCGATTTCGCACTCTTTGGCGATGACCGCGTCCTCGCCGAAGTACTTGATGATCTCAATCGGCGCCACGATCGCCTCGGCGATGAACAGGACTCCGGGCGCGGCCACCTGGCAGCAATCCTTGAACAACTGGAGGATGAGGTGCGCCTCGCGCTCGTTCTGACAGGTCGTACCGATCTTTTTCCACAGGAAGGCCACCGCGTCCAGCCGCAGAATATCCGCTCCCTGGTTGGCCCAGAAGAGCAGGATGTCGAGCATTTCAATGAAGACCGAGGGATTATGGTAGTTCAGGTCCCACTGATAGTCGTTGAAGACGGTCATGACCCAGCGGCCAATGGCCTCATCCCAGGTGAAGTTGCCGGGTGCGGTCTCCGGAAAAGTCTCTGGCATCGTTTCCTCGAACAGGTCCGGGACCTCCCGGTTGTCGAAGGTGTAAAAGTAGTCCAGATAGTGGTCTTCTCCGGCCCTGGCGCGCTCGGCCCATTCGTGCTGATCGGAGACGTGGTTCACGACCACGTCCAGCGTCAGCAGCATGCCGCGCCGCCGCATCCTCACGGCCAGCTCCCGCAGATCGTCCAGGTCGCCGACCCGTTCGTCGACGTGGCGATAGTCGCTCACCGCATATCCGCCATCACTTGCTCCGGGCGGGCATTTCAGGATCGGCATCACGTGCAGCAGGTTGATGCCCAGATCCTGCAGGTAGCCCAGGCGCTGGCCCACGCCCCTGAGGTCGCCGGCAAAGGCGTTTGCGTACAGCGCCATGCCAACCCACTCCTGGCTCAGGAACCAGTTGTGATCGCGTTCGCGCTCGACATCCAACTGCTTCAGCTCTGCGCTGCGTTGGATGTAATTCGCGGTCAGCACCTCGACCAGCCGCAGCAGCTGATCTTCGAAATCGTCGCGTTTGCCATACAGCACGTGGAACAGCGAATAAATCGCATAAAAATTCGCTCCCAGCCGTGTGTGGAAATGGCGCAGGTCATGCCTGCCGGCGTCAGGCTCCAGACGGTCGAGGATGCGGTTCAGCAGTGAATGGGAGACCTGTTCGTACATGCGCTCAGCGGAAATTCCGAAACGGTTCGTAGAAGGCCCGATCGCGCACGGTGGCCCCGCGCTGGCCGACGATCGCCGAAGCGAAGGACTGCGCGCGGTCGAGTGTGAGCTGCAGCGGCCAGCGCCGCAGCAGCCCCAGAATGATGACCGATGCCAGCGCGTCGCCCGCCCCGACCGTGTCGACGATCTGCACGTCGGACGCGGGACGGCTCAGCGCAATGCGGCCGTCCGCGGTGAAAACCTCCGCGCCCCGTTCGCCGTCGGTCAGCGCCAGGCCCTGCAGGCCGAGCGCCTGCAGAAATGCTTGCGCTCTTTCCCGCGACGGGCTGGTGCCGGGTGCCAGATGCTCCAGTTCCTCCCGGTTGAGCTTGACCCAATCCGCGCCGCGAAGGTCGTCCAGCACTTGTCCACGGTCCCACCAGGGAGCCCTCAGGTTGACGTCGACGAACACGATGCCGGGCGAGCGATCGCGCAACTGTTGCCAGCTGCGGCGCGAGTCCGGCTGACGCAGGGCCAGGCTGCCGTGGTAGAGCAGAGCCATGTCGGGAATCGAGGTCGGGGTGGCAATGGCATCCCATGCCGACGGGCAGACGATCTCGTATCGGGGTTCGCCCTGGTCGAGGTGGACCTGTACCTTTCCGGTGCGAAGCTGCCGATCGGTCTCCAGGCCCGAGTCATTCAGGCCCCAGCCATGCATTGCGGCGCGCACCGCCTCCCCTTCGAGATCGCGGCCAATTCGGCTCACCAGGAACGGGTCCGCACCGAAGGCCTGGAGGTTCCAGGCGACGTTAAAGGGCGCCCCGCCCAGGACCCGTCGGCCGTCGGGAAAGTGGTCGAACAGAACCTCGCCGAAGATCACCGGGCGTCCGCTCATGCCTGGCGCCCGCTTCCCGCCGAATCCGATGCGCCCAGCCAGTCAGCCATTTGGGGGTGGTAATGGACGAGGCCCTCGAGGATCCCGGCGCTGTAATTGCCGTTCATGCCCATGAAACCCCCTCCGGCGATATAGAGCTGCCCCAACGTGCCAGCCTCCTGTGCCATTTCCAGCGCGAGGTCCTTTACATCGGGCCTGCTGTTGGCGACCAGCACGGCCGGAATCGGGCTGATCAGAACTTCCAGATCGTTGCCGCTGTCGCCACAGAACACGGTATCGGCCGCAGTCATCCCGAGGTGCGCCATCAGGGCCTCGATGGCATGCCGCTTGGAGGCCTGCGCCGGAATGAGGTCCAGCAGTCCGACGTCGGCAATGTCGTCGACACTCCAGACCAGGCGGGCGCGAATACCGGCCGACTCGAGGCGCTCACGCACGGCGCGGCTGAGGTGATCGATATCCGCGTGCAGCGGCACGTAGAAGCTCACTTTGAGGCGGTTCTGTTTGCCGCGCTCCTGTGGCGTAAGCGCCGGCACGCCTTGCAGCAATTCCTGCAGATCGGAGAGGCCGCAACCGCTCCAATCAGCGGCTATCTGCCGCTCCCAGGATTCCAGCCGGGCCCATTCCCGATCCTTGGCAACATGGTATATCGTCGTACCGACATCGCCAATGACCCACTGCGGAATCGGCAGGCGATAGGTGGAAATGGCCTCCCGCACGAGCCCCCCGTGCCGGCCGCTGACGTACGCCAGCGTAATCTGCGGACGCGCGACCAGGTCTGCAAAGAGGCGGCGGACGCCGGCCGGTTCCGGTTCTGGCCCGTTGGGGATCAGGGTCCGGTCCAGGTCAGTGCAGATCAGGTAGCCCTTCTCCATCGCCATTAAGCCCCTTCGGCCTGGCCAAAGAAATGGTAATGCTCCACAGCATCCAGCAGGCCTGCGGCATGCGGTTCGTCGGAAAAATAAACCTGCCCTACATCGACCAGGCCGGACAGTTCCTCGTCATGACGATTGGCGACGACAACTGCCATCGTATTGCCGCGCATCATGTCCTCGTCAGCGCCCGAGCCGCCTGCCACCAGGATCTGCTCCAGCGGGATATCGAGGCGCAAGGCGGCATAGCGCAATGCCTGGCCTTTGGATGCCCGCGCCGGCACGATATCGAGGAACTGGCCGAACGACAGCTGCACATTGGCATTGAGTTCGTGGCGATGGAGCAGTGAAATGATCTCGTCCACCGTGGGGGCCCCCCGCGGATCGCAAAAATAGGAAATTTTGAGGCGGCTCTGTTTGGCTTTCTCCTGGAGCTTCAGTCCCGGCAAGTCCTCCAGCACCCGCCGAATTCGCTCTCGGTTCCAGTCATGGTCCACGTGATCAGCCCAGTGCCGGTCTTCGCTCAGCGCAGACCCATAATGGATGCGGGTGCCCAGGCTGCTGATCAGGACGTCCGGCATGGGGATACCATGTCTCCTGATGGTTGCCAGGGCGGAGTCGAAGCGGCGGCCGGTGGCGATCCCGAAGGCGACGTGCCTCCGATGGTTTGCGATGGTCTCGGCCAGCCGGTGCAGAGCGTCCGGGTCGCCCAGCAGGGTCTGGTCGATATCGGTGAAAATGGCCCGGTCGCGATAGCGCGCAGCCCGAATGTCCGGCCAGTCGACCGGTTGTCTGCGGGGCCGCTGAAGGATGCCCCGGATCTGCTCGAGATAGCTGCGGGCGTGCGCCCGCCAGGTGTAGTGGCGCCGCACGCCCTCGAGCCCGTTGCGGGAGGCGCGCCGCCAGGCTTCGGGGTCGCGAAGCAGTTTGAGCAGCGCCTCGGCAATTGCCGCGGCGTCGAGCGGGTCGACCAGGATGCCATTGTCGCAGTTGGCAATGATGTCGACCGGCCCCCCGTTTTCGGTGGCGACGAGGGGCAGTCCACTGGCCGCGGCCTCGAGTAGCGTCAGGCCGAATGGTTCGGTCAGCGCCGGGTTCACGAAGACCCCGCCGCCCGCGGCGACCGCCCGGTAAACCAGGGGAATGTCCTCCGGACCGTGGCGCTTGGGGATGGCAACCCGCCCGTACAGCCCGTAAGCGTCGATCAGCAGCAGCAGTTCGGTGAGAACGGACTGCGAACCCGTGTCCAGGTCGCGGATGTCGTCGCGGTTGCCGGCGATCAGCAGCAGGTTCGCGGCGTCCCGCAACTCCCTTGATTCACTGAAGGCATCCAGCAGCGAGGCCATGTTCTTGCGTTCATCCGGCCGTGACAGAGCCAGCACCAGCGGCTTGTCGGAATCCCTGAGAAAAGGCCGGAGGCGCATGGGGTAGTCCAAGGTCTCGCCGCTGGCCGGCGGGCGGAACCGCTCGAGATCCGTGCCGGGGGGTACCACGGCCATGCAAGCCGGGTCGTAATAGTTGTAAAGGACATACTGTGAATCGATCTCGTTGCGCGTGCTGGTGATGACCAGGTCGGCATTGGCGAGCAACTCTTCCTCGGCCTCGATGCGTCGGCGCATGTTGTAGGTCTGCTCGACCTCTTCGCCGGAAAGCCCCTTGGCCAGAAGCTGCTTGCGCTTGTCGCGCCCCAGCGAATGGCCCGTGTGGACCAGCGGAACACCGCCCAGGTGGGCGAGACGCACCCCCACGTAACCGGCATCGGCATAGTGGCTGTGGACGATGTCGGGAACCCGGGGCTGCTCGCGGAGCCACCGCACCAGGTTGTCGGTGAAACTGTCGAGATGGTCCCAGAGTTGCTCTTTCGGGATGTAACCGTCCGGCCCCCCGTCGATCCGGATGATGCGGACTTTGTCCGACAGCGGTTCCTCGGCGCGCGCATAGTCGTCGCTGAGGGCCGGGTCGACGATCCGACGGGTCACCAGATCAACCCGCGCCACCTCGTCGCATTCGCCCAGCGCCCGCGCGAGTTCGACGACGTAAAGGGTCTGCCCGCCCGTGTCGGCGTCGCGTCCGAGTTCGAGATCCCGGCCGCGGATCAGGCCGTGAACGCTGATCAGCAGAAGGTACAGCTGCGGATTCCTGGCAGGCATATGTCTGATTCATCCTAATGAACCCGGGAACGGATGTCACCCGGGCTGTCTGATCGTAACTGCCGGACAACCCGTCGCTCTTCGACGGCAGAGTCCGAATTGACGATCATCAGGCAAAGCGTACTTTGGCGCTCCCTGGATTCAAGGCATTGATATATTGGGTATTGGGTGCGGGAGCACAGCGCGGGAGGGCAGGATGACGCGACCGTGGGACAACCAGGCCATCGCCGACAAGTTGCTCGAACTGGCCGACCTGCTGGAGCAGCAAAGTGCCAACCCTTACCGGGTGAACGCCTACCGCCGCGCGGCACGATCGGTCGCCGTTCATGGCGAAGACCTGTCCGAACTGGATAAACGCGAGGGTCTGCGGGGTCTTGACAGCCTGCCGGGCGTCGGCCGCTCGATTTCCCTGGCTATTCAGGAGATGCTGGCGACCGGCCGCTGGATGCAATTGGAGCGCCTGCGCGGTGCCCTCGAACCCGAACTGGTGTTTCAGTCCATTCCAGGGATTGGCCCCGAACTGGCACGCAGGATACACGAGTCGCTGGACATCGAAAGCCTGACCGATCTGGAGACGGCCGCGCACGACGGCCGGCTCGAACAGGTCGACGGCGTCGGTCCGCGGCGAGCCCGGATGATTGCGGCAGCCCTGGCGCAGATGCTTCAGCGGCGGGCGGCTCGCCCCCGCCCGGTCGCCGACGAACCGGCTGTCGATATTTTGCTCGACGTCGACCATGAATACCGCCAGCTGGCCGCGCAGGGAAAACTGCGCAAGATCGCGCCGAGGCGCTTCAATCCGGGCGGCGTAGCCTGGCTGCCCATCCTGCACAGTCAGCGCGGCGACTGGCACTTCACCGCTCTGTTCTCGAATACCGCGCGGGCGCATGACCTGCGGAAAACCGACGACTGGGTCGTGCTGTATTTTCACACCGACCACGGTCCCGAGGCCCAGCGCACCGTGGTCACCGAAAGCCACGGCGACCTCGAAGGCCGGCGGGTCGTCCGGGGGCGCGAGGCGGAATGCGCGCGCTGGTACGCCCGGAAAGCCCGCAGACGCTGAATCCGGGGGCGGGCACGACTCCTCAGCCGGCCCGAAAGACCACCTCGCCCTCGAGCAGTGTCATCCGGCACTGCATGTTCTTGATGGCTTCGGGCTCCGCCTCGTAGGGGTTGACGTCCCACACCGCGATGTCGGCGTATTTCCCCACCTCGAGCGATCCCGTGCTTTGCTCCAGGAACATCTGGTGCGCGGACCAGAGCGTGAAGGAGCGTAATGCCGTGCGCACGTCGACCGCTTCAGCCTGACCGAAGACATCGGGACCATAAGTGCCAAGCAGAGGCTGACGCGTCATGGAAGCCCAGATGCCATAGCGCGCCGGAAAGGGCGTTACGGAAAAGTCCGAGCCGCCGCCCCACTGCATGCCCCGTTCGCGGTAACTGCGAAACGGGTTCAGCCGGAGACTCCGCTCGGCCCCGAAATTGCCGGCGTAGGTGTCGCCGATCCACCAGGTGAACGTCGCCTGTGGCTCAGGATAAGCGGCATCGTAAGTCCGCTGCAGTGCCGCCATCGTGTCCATGGCCAGATCGGTCGGGATGTTGGCGTGGATAATCGAATGGCGCAGACCGTGATGCGGATTGCGCATCAGCGCCACGGTCATCGCCGCCACCGTCCAGTCGATGGCCCGGTCACCGATCGCATGGACGCCGACGTGAAGTCCGGAGTCGTGATAGAACATGATCAGGTCTTTCAGCACGTCCGCATCGATGGCCGGGAAGCCGCGATTGCCTTCGTCGATGCGCGTGCGATCGCGATTCCAGTCCTGCCACAGCCAGGCCGTGCGGGCCCCACCACTGCCGTCGGCGAAAATCTTGATGCCCCCCGAAATCAGGCGGTCGTTACGGCCTGCCCTGACCGGGTGCCCGAGCGGGGCGATCCGTTCGACCAGGATCTGCGCTTGTTCCAGCGTATCCGGGGATCGCCACAGGACGAAAACCCGGACGGTCAGGTCTCCGGCGTCGCGCACTGCCCGATAGGCTTCCCAGGTGGCCATGGCATTGTCCAGGTCGTACCGGGTCGCATAACCAATGCCCGGATCCTTGGCGCCGGTCATGCATTCGGCATTGAGATCGTCCGCCATCATGGCGATCGCCTCGCGCAAGCGGCCTGCCTCCGGCGGTGGAATGAGGCGCGTCACTAGGGCCATGGCCGTTTCCTTCAGCACCCCGGTCGGCGCGCCGTCTGGGGCGCGATCGATCAGGCCCCCGGGCGGGTCCGGCGTATCCCGCGTGATGCCCGCCAGTTGCAGCGCGGCGCTGTTCGCCGTTCCGTAGTGGCCCATGGTATGTGCCAGCCAGGCGGGCCGGCCGCCCGTCACCTGATCCAGATCGGAAGCCAGCAGATAACGCCGCTCCTCGAGCTTGCCCTCATCCCAACCGCGGCCCAGGATCCACTCCGAGGCCGATGCTGCAGATGCGCGCCGTTGGATCAGCGCGACCAGTTGCGCAATGCTCCTGACCGACGGAAAGCTCAGGTCGACCTGCAGAAGGCGCCGCAGCCCGCCCGAAGCAAGATGCAGGTGTGAATCCAGCAGCCCGGGCGTAGCCGTGCTGCCCCCGAGGTCGATGTGGTCCGTGTCGGGACCTGCCAGGGCCAGGACCTCGGACTGGCGACCCACTGCAACGATCCGTCCGCCGCGGATGGCAAGCGCCTGGGCCACCGTGTCGCTCGCATCGAGGGTCAGGATGGTGCCATTGACGAGGATGCGCTCGGCTGGCAGACTCCCGGCGGCCAGCGCCCGGGCAGGCATCGCCTGCAGTAATGCAAGGGCCAGGCAGAGCATTGCAGCGCCTGCATGCATCGGTATTCGACCTGCCTTAAAGCGTCCGGGCGGTTCCAGGATCATAACGCAATCGCGATGGAGCAGGGGCGGTCCGCGCCGCACCCGGCGGGTGTGTTCAGTGGTAAGCTGGAACCGGGGTTCAATCCCTTCCAACAAGGAGCACGGCGCCATGAACATGCTGCTTCGCGTCTGCCTGCTGCTCTTCGGAGTATTGCCGGCGGCATCGCTGCTGGCCGACGCAGAGAGAGAGATTTCGACAGCCCTCGAATACTATGCAGAGGTATGGAACGAAGGCGATTTCGAGATGATCCGGGCCTACTACCATCCGGATTTCATGCTGGTGACGGCCCAGGGCGCGGTTCCGCTGGCCGAACGGTTGGAAGACATGAATGCGCTGTCCCGCAGCGGCGAAGACCGCGGTGACTTGAGCTACTCGGATACGCGCATCCAGCCCCTGGGCGACTCACACGCGCTGGCCTACGGGCGGGTGCGGCTGGCTTTCAAGGATGGTTCGGCGATCGAGTCCTGGTTTTCCACGGTGTACGTGAATACGCCCTTCGGGTGGAAGGCCATACTGACCCATCAGTAGCCGTGCGCCGGCGAATCAGTCGCGCGCCCTCGATTATGTCGGTGATCACCAGGCTGCCGCTGGCAGCCCGTACCAGACAGGCACCGGCCTGACGCTACCCGTAGCCGGAGTGATGCGGCAGCTGGCTGACGAAAGCGTCGGGCATGCGGGTTTTCCGGAAGCCGGGGGGGCACCGGTTCGCCGCGGGCGCGATTTTTGCGAATTCCGGGGGCCAGCTTCTCACCA
The DNA here is from genome assembly GCA_041571375.1 of Lysobacterales bacterium. Classification (GTDB taxonomy): domain Bacteria; phylum Pseudomonadota; class Gammaproteobacteria; order Xanthomonadales; family SZUA-36; genus CALKKN01. Next base: position 19,768 of record JBFFUJ010000010.1, read on the forward strand.
TCTGAGACCATTCACCTCTATGATGCACCGAAAGCGTGTGGGATGGTCGTGAACAGCCTGGAGCATCGGGAAGAGGAACATGAGGAACTGCTGAGCGCCCTGGACGGGGGTGCGGCGGTAGTGACTGCGAACAGCCGCCTGGCGCGGCGCCTGGCCGCGGACTACTCGGCCCGCATGCTGGCCGCAGGACAGCTGGCCTGGACCACGCCCTCGGTGCTGCCCGTTTCGGCCTGGCTTAAAGAAACCTACGCCGAGGCGGGTCAGCAGTCGGTCGAGCCGTTGCCGCGCCTGCTCGCGGAAGAACAGGAGGAGCAGGTCTGGGCGGCCGTCATTCGCCGGGATGGCGATCCGCTGCTGCGCGTGGCTGGCGCCGCGCGCCGCGCAAGGATGGCCTGGAAAATGCTGCATGAATGGCGGTTGGATCTGAGCGACCGGCGCTTCGCTGACAATGAGAACAGCGATGCGTTCAGGCGCTGGGCCACACGTTTTCGGGCCCATTGCAGGGAACATGAACAGGTTTCCCGGGCCGAGCTGCCCGGCTTGCTCGCTGCCCTGATTGCGCGCCGCGAGTGGCGCCCGTCCGGCCATCTGTCGTTTGTCGGATTCCTGCACCCGGGGCCGGCACTGGAGGCCCTGGGCCTGGCCCTGCATCACGGCGGTTGCAAGGTCGCCTGGGTCGCGTTGAAGGGCGAGGAAAGCCGGGCGCGACGCGTCAGGGCACACGATGCGCAACACGAGATGGTCCTGGCGGCTCACTGGGCGCGGAGCCTCCTCGAGGCTGAGGCGGGACTCCGCATCGGCATCGTGGTTCCTGACCTGGGAGTCCGTCGGACCGCTCTCCTGCGGCAACTGCGCACAGCCCTCGAACCGGCTGCCCTGCGGCCGGCCTCGCGGACGGAGTCGCGGCCCTGGAACGTATCGCTCGGCAGACCGTTGTCCCACGAGTCCCTGATTCAGACCGCACTCGGGCTGTTGGCGCTGAGCCAGGCGCCTGTCGATGTCGCCGCAGTAGGCGATTTACTGGCATCGCCGCACTGGGCGCTGCCGCGGGATGCGGCCAGGCGCCGCGCTGAGCTGGGTCGTCGCGCGCTGCTCGATCGCCGCCTGCGCCGGGTCGGCGAGGCCCGGGTCCATTTGCGCACGCTACGGCTCGAATGCAATCGGATCGATGGCGATGGCGCGCCCAGGCCCTGGGCCAATCCGCAGCTGGCCGCCGTATTCGACGGGCTGATCGGGCAGTGGCGCGATCTGCCCGCGCGGGCCGATACCGCCACCTGGGTCGACCTCTTCACGAGCTGGCTCGGTCGGGCCGGCTGGCCACAAGGCCGGCCGCTGGACAGCGTGGAATTCCAGGCTCTCGAGGCCTGGCATTCCGTATTGTCGCGATTCACCGCACTGTCTGATTTCGCAGGGGGGCTAACTCTCGCAGGCTTCGACGCCATGACAGGAACTCGTGGGCCGTATTGGGAGAGACATAGAATATACTGTTGATCCCGGCTTTTTTCAACGCGTTGTCA
>JBFFUJ010000011.1:0-21237 GCA_041571375.1 Lysobacterales bacterium
GCCACTCTTTCTTAGGGGTTCCGCCAGCTTCCGGATTTGCGCCTCGTCGATCCAGCCCTGCAGGAATGCGATCTCCTCGGGGCAGGCGACCTTCAGGCCCTGCCGGCTCTCGATCGTTTCGATGAAGTTGGCGGCCTGCTGCAGGGATTCGTGCGTGCCGGTGTCGAGCCAGGCATAACCCCTCCCCAGCCGTTCCAGCGAGAGGCTGCCGTCCTCCAGATACCGTCGGTTGAGATCGGTGATTTCGAGCTCTCCGCGCGCCGAGGGCTCGAGCGCCCGGGCGAACTCGCTGGCACGTCCGTCGTAAAAATACAGGCCGGTCACGGCGTAGTGCGATTTCGGCCGGCGCGGTTTCTCCTCGATGCTGAGTACCCGGAACTGCCCGTCGAATTCGACCACCCCGTAGCGTTCGGGATCCTTTACCCAATAGCCGAAGACGGTGGCGCCCTGCTGGCGCGCGCTGGCCCGCTGCAGGACCTCCTGCAATCCGCCACCGTGAAAGATATTGTCGCCAAGAATCAGGCAGCTCGGCTGGCCGTCGATGAAGTCTTCGCCGATGATCAGTGCCTGTGCCAGCCCCTCGGGCTCGGGCTGCACGGCGTACTCCAGGCGCAAACCCCAGTCGCTGCCGTCGCCCAGAAGCTGCCGGAACAAAGCCTGCTCGTGGGGCGTCGTAATGATCAGGATCTCCCGTATGCCCGCCTGCATCAGGGTCGCCAGGGGATAGAAAACCATCGGTTTGTCGTAAACCGGCAACAGCTGCTTACTGATTACTCGCGTCACTGGATAGAGCCGGGTCCCGCTGCCCCCAGCCAGAATGATGCCTTTTCGCATGCTCACCTTGGTCTCCGGTCGTTCAGTCATGCTACCGCCAAACCCAATTCAGGCGGGCAGGCCCAGCCGCTCGCCCTGGTAGCTGCCGTCCCGCACCCGAGCCACCCACTCGGCGTGGGTCAGGTACCAATCGACAGTGTGCTCGAGCCCTGTTTCGAACTCCACCGATGGGCGCCAGCCGAGCGAACCCATGAGCTTGCTGCAGTCGATGGCGTACCGACGGTCGTGCCCGGGCCGGTCCTCGACATGGCGGATGAGGGCGCGGCGCGGGCCGGCCGCGGCGTCGGGTAATCGCCGGTCGAGGGCATCACAGATGGCCTCGACGACCTGCAGGTTGGTGCGCTCGGACAGTCCGCCGACGTTGTACACCTCACCGACCGTACCGCGGTCCAGAACCGTATTGATTGCATCAACATGGTCGTGCACGAAAAGCCAATCGCGCACCTGGAGCCCATCGCCGTACACGGGCAATGGCTTGAACTCGAGCGCGTTCAGGATGATCAACGGGATCAGCTTTTCGGGGAACTGGTACGGCCCATAGTTGTTGGAGCAGTTGGTCGTGAGTACGGGCAGACCGTAGGTGTGTTGGAACGCTCGCACCAGGTGATCCGATCCGGCCTTGGAAGCTGCGTAAGGCGAATTGGGGGCGTACGGTGTGGACTCCGAAAAGGCCCCCTGCTCGCCGAGGCTGCCATAGACCTCGTCGGTCGAAACATGCAGGAAACGAAAAGCATCGCGCGCCGCCTGAGGCCGGCCGCGCCACCAGTCCAGAGAACACTGCAACAGGTTCAGCGTTCCTACGATGTTGGTCTGCACGAATGCCGCGGGGCCGTCGATGGAACGGTCGACATGACTTTCGGCGGCGAAGTTCACCACGGCATCGGGCTGGTACTGCTGCAGCAACCCGGCCACGAGGTCCGCGTCCGCAATGTCGCCATGGACAAAAACGTGGCGGTCGTCTTCCCTGACGCTGTCCAGCGTATCGAGGTTCCCGGCATAGGTCAGCAGATCGAAATTGACAATGCGCAGACCCGGATCCGCTTCGAGGTTCCTCAGAACGAAATTGCCGCCGATGAAACCGGCGCCGCCGGTGACGAGCAGGGTCTTCATGATGTGCGCAGGTCAGGCCGGATCAGAACGGTATGTCATCATCCGTGAAGTTTTCCTCGGCCTGAGGCGCCGGCGACTGGTCCGCAGGATCGTTCGCTTCCTGACGCACACGGCCAGCGGAAGAATCCCGGAATCCGCCCTGGGCCGACCGCGCCGGCGAGTCGTCGCCACGGCCGCCCAGCATCTGCATCTCGCTGGCGATGATTTCCGTCGTGTAGCGGTCCTGGCCACTCTGATCCTGCCACTTGTCGGTGCGCAGCGAGCCCTCGACATACACCTGCCTGCCCTTGCGAAGATATTCACCCGCAATTTCCGCCAGGCGGCCGAAAAACTTGACACGGTGCCACTCCGTGCGTTCCTGGTTCTCGCCGGTCTGCTTGTCCCGCCAGCTTTCGCTCGTCGCGACGCGAATCGTCGTGATCGCGGTACCGCTCGCCGTGTAGCGCGTCTCCGGATCCGCGCCCAGATTGCCCACCAGGATGACCTTGTTGATACCTCGCGCCATCAGGCACCTCCCATATCTGTGATCCGCCAGTTTAGCACAGTCAATTGCCCGTTCCTGTCAGAAAAAAGCGCTTGCCGAGCAGGCCCAATGACAGTCCCCAGGCCAGCGTAATGGTACCCGCGGCAGTAAGCGTGATCGCGCTGCCGAAGCCCGCCAGCAGGACCCCGCCGACCACTCCGCCGAAGAACGCGCCGAGGAATTGAAACGTGCTGTAAAGGCCCATGCGCCGCCCGCGCCCACGGCTGCCCGTCAGGCGGGAAAGCAGCGCCGGCATGGCCGCTTCCAGCAGGTTGAAACCGAGGAAATACAGGGTCATCAGGACGGCGAGAAAGGTCCATCCCGCAGCTGTCGGCATCAATCCAACCGCCAGGGCCAGAGCGGCGAACGCAGCCGGCAGCAGCGTCCGCTCGGATCCCTCACGGCCCACTTTGCGCAGGATGGGCAGCATGACCACAACCGAGGCCAGCATCGTCGGCACATAGAGCCGCCAGTGCCCGGCCAGTTCGAGCCCCAGATCGGTCACCAGCATCGGGGGCAGCGCGACGAAGAACAGCGTCATGACGGCATGCAGCAGGAACACGCTCAGCGAAAGGAACCACACTGCGGCAATGCCGGCGGAAGCCGTGTCCGCCGTCGCCACGACGGCCCGCATGGGCGCCGATGGAATCGTCAGCACCAGCAGGACGCCCAGCACCGCGAAGGCGACCGTGAGCCAAAACAGCCCATTCAGCCCCAGCAGCAGGGCCAGCGGAACAGAGAGCACCATCGAGGCCAGGAAAGCGCCTCCGATGCCGATACCGATCAACGCCATGATCAGCGCGCGCCGTTGCGGACGCGTGACGTCGGCCGCCAGGGCCATCGCCACGCCGGCGATTGCGCCACAGCCCTGCAAGGCGCGACCCAAGATCAGCCAGCCCATCGTCTCCGCCAACGCGGCGACCGCCCCGCCCGCTGCGAACAACACGAGTCCCAGCAGCAGCACCGGGCGCCTGCCCCAACGGTCGGACAACCAGCCGAACGGTTGCTGCAGGATTGCCTGGGTCAGCCCGTACACTCCCACCGCCAGGCCGGCCGCCTGCGGCGTGAAGCCCGGCATATCTGCGGCAAGCAGCATGAATACCGGAAGGATCAGGAACAGCCCCATCATCCGCAGGGCGATCACCGCAGACAGGGTCGCGGCCAGCCTCAATTCGCGAGCGCTTTCAGGACTTGCGGGCAAAACGGACTCCTGGGCGGCGGATGGCCTCCGCAATCGCGCACGGCCGGCCTGGGAAAGGCGGCATTATAGGCCCTCGAAAGGCACAAAACACCCCGGCCCCGGTGGGCGGACGGCCGCAGTGACCTTGTGTTCGACCCGACGCGCCTTATAATTGCCCGACCCGAACATGGCACCGGGGAATTGCATGGAGCAGGCCGGCCTGCACAGACAAACACCGACTGACGATCCACCGGGCATCGATCACGTTCTCGAACTCTGCAGCCAGGAAATGGCGGAGGTCGACCAGTTGATCCGTGCCAGCCTGGATTCGAACGTCGCGCTGATTCGACAGATCGCCGAATACATCATCGGTTCGGGCGGCAAGCGCCTGCGCCCGATGCTGGTGTTGCTGACCGCCCGTGCCTGCGGTTACCGCGGCGACCGGCACATCGTGCTGGCTGCCATCATCGAATTCATCCACACCGCGACCCTGCTTCACGACGACGTGGTCGACGAATCGAAACTGCGCCGGGGACAGGAGTCGGCTCATGCCGTGTGGGGCAACGCCGCCAGCGTTCTGGTCGGCGATTTCCTCTACTCGAGGAGCTTCCAGATGATGGTCACGGTCGATTCGATGCGGGTCATGGAGGTGCTGTCCGAGGCCACCAACACGATCGCCGAGGGCGAGGTGGAACAGCTGCTGAACATGCACGACCCTGAAGTCACCGAGGAGCGCTATTTCAGCGTCATCGAGAAGAAAACGGCCAAACTGTTCGAGGCCGCCTGCCAGCTGGGTGCGGTGATCAGCGGGCTTCCGGACCTCGAGGGCAGCCTGGCCGCGTTCGGGCGAGAGCTCGGGGCGGCCTTCCAGGTCACGGACGATGTGCTGGATTACACGGCCGATGCCGACATTCTGGGCAAGAACATCGGCGACGACCTGGCAGAAGGCAAACCCACCCTGCCATTGATCCTGGCCCGCAAATACCTGCCAGGGGAGCAGCGCGGGCTGATCGACTCCACAATCCGCGCCGGAGGCCTGGAGCAAATCGGTCACATCGCGGACCTGATCCGCGACAGCGGTGCCCTGCAGGATTCCATGGCGGTGGCTCGACAGCGCGCGGAAGCGGCGCAAAGCGCCATCGCGCTTCTGCCGGATTCGGCGTGGAAGAGCGCCCTGCTCGACCTGACCGTCTACAGCGTGCAACGCAACCACTGACCGCCGCGGCGATGGCCGCAGTCGCGGCCGGGCCGTTTTCAGCGACTGAGGACCTGGTTCCAGTCCCTGATCCGGTCGGCCTGGCTTTCCAGCACAGCCTCCTCGCCCTCGAATTCGATCGAGACGATCTGGTCGCCCAGCGCGATGGCATCGACCACGTCCTGGTCGCTGCTGTCCAGGACTTCGCCGAACACGGTGTGTCGCCCGTCCAGCCAGGGCGTGGCCACGTGCGTGATGAAGAACTGGCTGCCGTTGGTGCCGGGGCCGGCATTGGCCATGGAGAGCCGACCCGGCGCATCGTGCCTCAACTCGGGGCTGCACTCGTCCTCGAACCGATAGCCGGGTCCGCCGGTACCCGTGCCGTGCGGACAGCCACCCTGAATCATGAAATCGTCGATCACGCGGTGAAAGGTCAGGCCGTCGTAATAACCCCGCTTTCCCAGGTTGACGAAATTCGCGACCGTTACCGGTGCCTCGTCGGCGAACAGCCGCAGCCTGATCTGACCCTTGCTGGTCGCAATGACCGCGGTCACTTCCTTTTTTGTTGCATTCACTTGACTGGATCTCCTGTCATCGGGTTTGAAACTTTTTTGCCTTTTCGGCGGTCTATTGTGCAAAGACCGCGGGATGGTCTCTCCCTCAACCAATCAGGGAAATTTCTGCACTCCTCACCCTGACCCGCGGTCTTTACTTTTATCCCTTACGCTGGCTCGAATTCCTCGATTTCCAATCCGCAGCAGGCTGCAAATTGCCGCCCCCGGTCCCGGTAGTCCCTGAAGCGCGGGAAACTCGGTGCCCCGGGTGACAGGAGCACGACCGCGCCTCGCGGCGAGACCCGGCGGGCCAGCTCAACCGCGGCCGCAAGATCTGCCGCCTCGTGGAAGCCTCCGACCGGCCGAATTTCCCCCGCGCCCAATTCGGCGACGATCCGCTGCCCGCTATCGGGCATGGCAATCACGGCGAAAGGGGTCCTGTGCGCAAACGCCGGCAGGTAGGGTGTCCACTCGAGCCCCCGGTCGAGCCCTCCGACGATCAGCGTGACCGGCCGACCGGCGAACGTTTCCAGCGCGGCGACCGTGGCCACGGGGGTAGAGGAGATACTGTCGTTGACCCAGAGGACACCGTCGCGACTGCCGAGCACCTGCAGGCGATGCGGAAGCGGCCGGAACGAGGCTACCTCCGCGGCCGCCCTGACCACATCGACGCCGATGACTCCTGCCACGGTCAGGACAGCCGCCAGGTTGGACAGGTTGTGTGAACCCGGCAATCCCTCGGGAACCGTGACCGGGATTGCGCGATCGCCCTCGAAAAGCTGCCGGCCTTCGACCCGGATGCTCCCGTTTGTGTTGAACCAGATCACGTTGCGGCGATCCGTCAGCGCCGAGCGCAATTCGGGGTCTGCGGCATTGCAGACGACCGGATTTTCGCCGGCCAGGGCTGCGAGCCTCAACTTGTCCCGCCGGTAGGTTTCCGCATCCCCGTGCCAATCGAGGTGTTCCGGCGACAGATTCAGCATCACGGCCAGGCTGGGCGTTGCCCGGAGGTCTGCGAGCTGGTAGCTGGACAATTCGATCACCCACCAGTCGACGTCGTGGTCGTCGCAATCGAGCAGCGGTCTGCCGATGTTGCCTGCCAGGCGCACCGAGAAACCGCACTGCCTGAGGACATGCGCCAGCAGCGCGGAAGTAGTGCTTTTCCCTTTGGTGCCGGTAACGCAGACGGTCTTCTGGTCCGAATGCCCGGCGAACCACAGGTTGCTCGGTGTCGTGATGATGACGCCCGCTTCTGCAGCCCGTCGGAGGCATTCCCGGTACGGGCTGATGCCGGGCGAGCGAACCAGGATGCCATACCGCTCCAGGTCGGCCGAGGACAACGGCCGGTGGACCAGGTGGTCCCGGTCGCTGAGCAGCCCACCGACCGACGCATCGACGGACCCTTCGTCGATCAGGGTCAGTTCCATTTCCGGATACCTTGCGCGCAGAAAGCGCCAGGCGGCGCGCCCTTCGCGCCCCAGGCCCAGAATGGCGGTTTTGGCGGATGAAAAATCCGGCTCAGTCACGGGCGGGCTCCGGTAAGCCGAGCCGGGTGCAAAGTTCGTGCGGAATGCAGTGACGCCCCGAAGGCTCCAGCAGAGCCCCGAGAGGCGGCACGCCGACCCGGCCCAATTCCGCCTGCAGCGCCCGGACCACCGTCTGCCCTCGCCACTCCGGCCGCCGGCCGAGCTCGAGCAGCGCAGCACGAGACTCCCCGGCCTCGCCCACGCATTCAAAGGGTTTGTGGCTGCCGAGTTCGCACAGGGCGCGGAAGCCCTCGAGCTGTTCCGGGTCGTCGAGCAAGTCGCCGCCGAGTATCGACCTCAGCTCGGCAGGTGACAGGAACAGGGCCAGCCCCAGCGCTGCGAAGCGGCATTTCGGGCAATCGAGACACCAGCGTGTCTCGATGCGGGGCCCTTCGAGATGAAAATTGCGGTTGCAGCTCGAGAACACGCCGTGGAACGAGGTCAGTCGACTGAAACGCTGCAGCACGCCCAGCTCGGAGTATGGCCGGACAATCGAGAAGTACTCGATATCCGGGGCGATGCACTGCTGCACCAGATGCCTGAAGCGGATTTCGAACGCCGAACTTTTGCTGTACTGATGATTGATCGCCTCGCCCGATTCGGTGCTCAGGGTGGCCTCGTCCGCCGAACGCTCGTTGGCAAAAACCACGTATCCATAGTCATGGAGTATGGCGGCGCAGAGCAGGATGGCGGAGTTGATGGCCGTGACGGGTACGTGACCGTTCCAGGCGCCGGCGCGGTTCATTTCGGCAAGTTCCGGCGCCAATTGCCGCCGGATTTGCAGCAACGGCAGGCCGGCCGTGCGAGCGGTCTCGCTGATCAGTGATGACTCGCCGATGCACGCCGGTTGCAGCTCCATACCGGCATTCTGCAGCAGGTCGAGCGCGACCAGGCTGTCTTTGCCACCACCCATGGCAAGCAACACGCGGCGACTCAATCCCAGCGCGGCCGGCGGACCAGGCGCCGATGAAGCCGGCAGGGAACTCAGGAAACGGAGGCCGCCCGCAGTCTGCAGGCCGTTGACATAGGCACATTCTGCCAGGCCGTGCCGGTACAGCTCGGCGAGGAACTCGACCAGGGCCGAACCGCACAGGCCCGCTTCGATCTGCAGGGTCGGGCAGAATCCGGCCTTGTAGTAGCTGACACCGGCAATGCCGTGCAGGACTTCGAGAGCGCGCTGGAACGCTGCCCGCCTTTCCGGCTCAGCGGGCCACGGCGCTTCGGGAAAAGTGATGCGCTCGACCAGCTCGGGGCCATCGTCGAAGCGGTAGACCAGCCGCGCCTCCCCGTTGTCCGGGTCGTACTCGGCCCTCGAGAAGACGAAGGCCTGCGCCTCCCGGGGGTCCGGGAGGCATGCCCGGTTGCTCTGTCCTTTGCCTGGAGTCATCCGGTGGGCGCCCCCTGCTGGCGGCAGATCTGCTCCCAGCTCGGACCGAATATGCCGCCGGCACGATCGGGGATCAGCGCCGTGTGCGCCTCCCGCAGCAGCGCGAGGTGGTCATTGGCCGGAACCAGCAGGCTGAGACACAGATCGTTGGCTGACTGGGACAGCATCAGCAGCGGCGCATCGTCGAAGCGGCGCATCACCGTGTGCAGCCGGGACAGGGCCGTGCGTATGCCGCGCCCGACCAGATTGACGCAGACGCAGTCGTCGTAACGCCTGACGCTGCACAATGCGGCGAGATCCTGGACCAGGCCGTCCAGCCCGCTTCCGTCGAGATGGTTCGTCGCACGGTGAATGGCCACCGTCGTGGTCGTCTCGGACGTCGCGACCAGATCGATCGATACGCCGCGCTGCCGGAACACCTCGAAGACACCGGCCAGGAAGCCGACCTGGCGCCTGGCGTCGAGGTTTTGCAGCAGCAGGACGGCCATGTCTTCCTGGCAGGTCACGGTTTTGGCACCGCGGGATTCCGGGCCGGCCGACCCGATCGTCGTGCCTGCGACAGTCGGCCGGTTCAGGTCTCTCACCCTCAGGGTGGTTCCTGTTTCCGCCGCCGCCCGGATACAACGCGGATGCACCACCCGCGCTCCGCTGGCAGCCATCTCGAGCGCCTCCGCATAATCGACCTCGCCCAGCAGCCGGGCCGACGCAATCAGGCGCGGATCGGCAGTGAACAGGCCCGGCACATCGGTCCAGATCTCCGCGCACTCCGCACCGAGGCGTCCGGCCAGCAGTGCCGCCGAGGTATCGGAGCCGCCCCGGCCCAGCAGGGCGGTGCGGCCATCGACGCCGCGCGCCACGAAGCCCTGCGTGACCAGGACCGGCGCGATCTCGGACCAGCGCGCTGCCAGATCCGGGTCCGGCCCGGCGCGACAGTCCGCCGAGAGCCAGGCGCGAGTCGGCGAGAGGTTTCCCTCGTCGCTGGTCTGCAGCGCGTCGCGGGCATCGACCCAGGCCGCATCCAACCGCTGCCGCTGCAGGAAACAGGCGCCGAGTTGCGTGCTGAGCCATTCGCCCAGTGCCAGCAGTTCCGCACGCGCCCAGGGCGCAGGATCCCGTCCCAGCCGCTCGAGGCATTCCTGCAGCAAGGCCTCCGCTTGCGGCAGCCAATCCGTGTCGGGCACCTCCAGCGCCAGTCCGAGTTCCCGGTGGCGCTGAATCAACTCGTCCGCGACGGTCCCGGACGCGGGGTCATCGGCCAGCATGGCCAGCCGGTCCGTCACGCCGGCAGCCGCCGAGCAGACCAGCACAACGTGACAGCCCGCCGCCCGGCGTTCATTCACCAGCGAGGCGATGGTATCCCACTGCGGGCGACCTGCCACGCTGGTGCCGCCGAATTTCAATACGACCCAATCTGACTGCATACAGAGCTACGCTGCCGCTGGAAACCAAGGCTGCAGGCACGTTAACCGATGCGCCCGGAACTGTACAGCCGCGGGCGGGGCAGGCCCCCGGTTTTTCCCGCCGCTGCCCCGGCTCTGCCCGATTTCCAAAAAAAAGGCGCCAGTTACCTGGCGCCGTAATGGAGGGAGTCGTGCAGATTGGATGACTTCCCTTGAGGAGTGTTTGCAGAACCTCAGTGCATAGATGAGTGTTCAACTTCAACCTGTGACAACGCAAAAGCGGCTTCGGTTCCCTGCGGCCCGGAAATCGCGATGCGGGTGCCGGAGCCGTCGGCTCCTTGACCGACATCAAGGCCCGTGCCGGGGTTCTCGCCTAACATGACTGCCGCTCTTTGCACGCACCGTCAGAGCCTAACCGGCGCAGGCTGAATCCTCGCTGAACAACCGCAACGGATGGGGCGAAACGGGTTCGTTTGAGGGAATTTGGCGCATCCTCGATTCTGTACTAGGATGACCGTCCCGTACTCAGATTTCAGGAAAACCGCATGCCGAATTATCGTACCGAGGATATCCGCAACATCACCCTGGTCGGGCACTCCGGCTCAGGCAAGACGACGCTCATAGAAGCGCTGCTGGCGAGGTCCGGCAAAATCGGCGAGGCCGGTACGATCGAGCGCGGCACCACCACGACCGACCACGATCCGCTGGAAAAGGAATTTCAGCACTCTCTGGATTCGGCAATTGCAAGCCTCGATTTCGAGGGCATTCACGTCAACCTGATCGACACGCCGGGCTTTCCGGACTTCCGTGGCCCGACGCTGACCGGCATGGCTGCCACCGAGACCACGGCTCTCGTCATCAATGCGCACAACGGCATCGAATTGTCGACACGCCGTTTGCTGCGCCGTGCCAAACGCCGCCGCCTGTGCCGGATCATCATCATCAACAAGATCGACCAGCCGGGCTCCAACCTGCAGCGCGTGGTCGAGCAAATACGTGACGAATTCGGCCCGGAATGCCTGCCGATCAACCTGCCGGCGGAAGGTCTCAGCACCGTGCGCGACTGTTTTTTCGGAACCGAGGGAGAAACCGATGTGTTCTCACTGGCCGAAGCGCCCGAGGCGATCATCGACCAGGTCGTGGAAACCAATGAAACGCTGATGGAGAAGTATCTCGAGGGCGAGGAACTGAGCCGGGACGAGTTGCATAACGCGTTCGAGCAGGCCCTCCGCGAGGGCCACCTGGTACCGATCTGCTTCACGTCAGCCGTGACCGGTGCCGGCCTGGGAGAGTTCCTGCGCCTCTGCAAGCGCCTGCTGCCGAACCCGGCAGAAGGCAACCCGCCCCTGATCATGAAGGGTGAAGGCCGGGATGCCGTGCCTGCGGAGATCCGCCCGGACCCGGACGGCCACGTGATTGCGCACGTTTTCAAGATCACCAACGACCCCTTCGTCGGCAAGATGAGTGTTTTCCGCATCTACCAGGGCACGGTCAGGCCGGACACGCAGCTGTACATCGGCGACGGCCGCAAGCCGTTCAAGGTCGGCCACCTGTTCAAGGTGCAGGGCGGCAAGCATGAGGAAGTGGACGCCGGCGTCCCCGGCGACATCTGCGCCGTGGCCAAGGTCGACGAGATCCACTACGACGCCATCCTCCACGATTCGCACGACGAGGACAATTTCCACCTGAAGCCGCTGGATTTTCCGCAGCCGATGTTCGGCCTCGCCGTCCAGCCGAAGAGCCGGGGCCAGGAGCAGAAGCTGGCGCAGGCGATCCACAAACTGACCGAGGAGGACCCCTGCTTCGTCGTCGAGCACAACCAGGAACTGAACGAAACGGTGATCCGGGGTCTCGGCGAGCACCACATGCGTATCATGCTGCAGCGCATGAGCAGCCGCTACAACGTCGAGGTCGATACCCGGCCGCCACGGATCGCCTACCGCGAAACCATCACCCGGCCGGCCGAGGGACACTACCGGCACAAGAAGCAGACCGGCGGGGCCGGACAGTTCGGCGAAGTGTTCCTGCGCGTGCGGCCCAAGGCCCGGGGCGAAGGCTTCGAGTTCATCAACAAGGTCGTCGGCGGCTCCATCCCCACCAGCCTGATACCGGCGGTCGAGAAAGGCATCCGGCAGATCATGGACGAGGGGGCAATCGCCGGTTACCAGATGCAGGACATGGAAGTGGAGGTTTATGACGGCAAGTACCATCCGGTGGATTCGAAGGAAATCGCTTTCGTGATCGCCGCCCGTAACGCCTTCCTCGATGCCATACACCACGCAGGGCCGCAGATTCTCGAGCCCATCGTAACCGTCGAAGTAACGGTTCCCGACTCCGTCATGGGCGACGTGACCGGTAACCTGGCCGGCCGCCGCGCCCGCATCAGCGGTACCGAGAGCCTCAGCGGGGGCCAGGTGACCGTCAAGGCCGACATGCCGTTCAGCGCGCTCAGCGATTACCACACCGAGCTCAAGAGCATGACCCAGGGCCAGGGCAACTTCACGATGGAGTTCAGCCACTACGATCCTGTGCCGCATGCCGTGCAGCAACAACTGGAGGCGGATTACAAGCCGAAGGAGGAGGGCTGACGGCCGCTGCAATCCTAAGGGCGGCAGGCCCTTATTGCGGCATCACGAACCAGGGATGGCTGTACCAGTGGTAGCGCCCCCGGTCCGAGGGCGCCGTGCAGTTGACGCGGTGCCGGCCGGGTCCGAATGGCCGCACAGCAGCCACACGAAACACAGTCGCTGACTCCAGCCACTGGACGGGCACGCGGCCCTGACCGCTGACATAACAGCTGAGCAAGTCCAGGTGGGCGTCACTCGCGTCCAGCGTCACCTCGACGGCAGGAAGTCGGTCGCCGGTCACCGGCTCCCAGGGATCGATCGCTGTGACCGGAAGGGGCAGGCTGAGCAGCTTGATTTGGAAGTCGGCCGGATCGGCGAAAGCCTCGGCGACCGGAAACCGCGGCAGCGCGCGCAGGTCACTGCGCCGGCCGACCGCGCCGGAGTGTTGCCCGAAAAGCACGTAGCCGCGGTCCCGCAACGCGTCGGCAACGGCCCGGTCGTATTCGCCATAGGGATAGGCAAACACGCCGCTGAGCGGTTGCAGTTCCGCGACGCGCCGCTGCCTGCCGCGCGCGGCATCGGCCAGTACGCGGGCCACCCTCTGCGGCTGTGATTCATCCGGCAGCGGCGCCAGGTAGGACGGGTGGCCGGCGCCATGATTCGCGAAACGGGCTCCATGGGGCGCCATTTCCCGCATCTGCGACCAGGTCATCATGTCGGCATAGCCTCGGTCCACGGCGTCCGTCGCAACGAACACCGTAAACGGGTATCCCCGCTCGCGCAGCAACGGGAAAGCCACTTCGTAGACTGACCGGTATGCGTCGTCGATCGTGATGACCACCGCCCGTTCCGGCAAGGACCCGCCATCGGCCAGTGACTGCAGCAGACGGGCCAGCGGGATCACCTCGAACCCTCCGTCCACCAGCATTTGCAATTGCTCCCGGAACTGGTCGACGCGGATATTGGTGGCCGGGTAGCGGTCCTCGCCGAACCGGTGGTACATCAGTACCACCGCCGAATCCGCCGCCAGCAACTGGCCCGACGCCAGCGTTGCCAGCGCGAGCAGCGTGGCGGCCAGCGCTGAGTGCCAGCGCCCGCCCTTCACTCTGATATATCTCATTTCATTACCATGGAGGCGGTAACGGGCATTCAAACAGATCGTGCCACTTTACGCTCGAATGCCTGCGGCCCGATACCCCTCAGGTAATCCAGCAGATCCCATGCCGACTGCTCTCCGCCGAACCAGTTCGGGTTGTCCGGATCGATCGTCTTGCGCTCGTTCGCCACGCCGATGGACACGGCCAAACGCCCGCAGATCAAGGGATACAGCAAACCCAGCTCATCCGCGGACAGAACGGTGTGCTCCTGGTAACCGGACAGGGCGGTCGCCGCCCGGAGGATCGGATCCGCGCAGCGCATCATCAGATAGGTGGCACAGATCGCCAGTTCACAAACGCGCGGGTTATGGCAACAGTCCCCGAAGTCGATCAGACCCACGACCCGGCCCCCGGACACCAACAGATTTTCATCGTGACCATCACCATGGATGAATTGCCATGGCACGGACTCAAGACCGGCTCGCGCGGCCCTCCAGGACCCGAACGCCCATCCCAGAAGATCCCGGCGGTCGGCACCCTCGATCAGCTCGATCTTGTCCGCGTGCTGGTCTGCGGCGGCCAGATTCCAGCGATGATTACGGCGGGCAGCGGAGTGCTGGAAGTCACGCATGGCCATATCGAAGCGCCCCAGCGTCTGCCCAGCCTCAAAAACCAAAATTTCTGATATATCAGACAAAGAAGACATTTCATTGCCATCAATAAATTCCATCAAAATCAATCTGTCAAACCCGTTTAATGAATTTTGTAATCGTGTTTCTATATTCGCAAATTGATTTTTGATAATGCGCGGCAATCGCACTGGGAATCCGGCCTCGACGGCATGCTCTATGGCCGCGTATTGCAGCTCGATGGCAGCCGGCGGCACGGCTTCGTCCACGATCTTCACGACGTATTTGCGGTCCTGGCCGACGCGCACCAGGAAATTGAGGTTTTCGCCAGAAAGGCGGGAAAACGCTCCTCGAACGCCGTAATTATCTTCGAGGCAGGAAGACAGAATGCGCTGTGTTCTCGGGTCATTCATTGACTACATTCTGGGCCGATTGGCGTCGTTTTGCAGTGCCTCGGTGAATTGCGGCCCTCTCACAGGCTTCGTAAGCGCAGATCGCGCCGCGGGTCGGGTTCCGGTGGCGCAGCAGACAGCAGCACCCTTCTCGGGCCGTTTCAGGCGGTTTGGGGGCGTGTCACCGTCCGGAACCCGACGGCGGGGGGCGGATCGGCAACCAGTCCTCGAAACGCTGGCGCATGACGCGGTAGTCGTCTTCATTGTCGGCATCGAGACTGAGCCCACCATAGGGCGTGATGACCATGCGGACCGGACCGCCGAGCACGGTGCCGCACGCTTTTTCGATCCGCCTGGTGGTGTTGGCGCTGCGCAATGTCCGGTAGAGCGCGCCCTGCCCTCGCGACGCCAGCAGGGTGGCCTGCAGCCGCAGCGTGATACGGGCGGCCTGCCAGCCACCGGCCTGACCCAGAAAGTTCCACGCGAGGCCGAGGACATTCTTCCATTTCTCCGCCTTCCGGTGGTCGAAACCGGTCTGCAGGAATTCCTGATGGGCCAGGGTGCGCGGCCGGCCGATGTAAATGTTGGCCAACCGCACCCGGCATTCCGCGAGATGAACGTACGGCCGCCAGATGCCAGGAGCGCGGTCCGACGGGTAATAAGCCTTGAGGGAATCCTCCTCGGCAACACCCGCGAGCATCGAAAAGGCGCCCTGCGGCCGGCGATCCTCGATGCTGCAACGCGCCACGAAATCATCGATCGCCTCCGCCGCGACCAGCGGCAGGTCGGAGGAGATGAACAGCATTGGGCGCAGCGGATCATCGCGGCCGTGGTTCTCACGGAACCGTTGCTCTGCAACCCGGATTGCCTGCCACGCATTGCCCAGCATCTTGCCCACTTGCTGCACGATGACGAGCTGCCCGGAGTCGTCCGGCAAGGCCTTGCGCAGTCGCTCCGCCGGTCCGACAACGAACACCTGGCCTATGGTCGATGCCCGCTGCAGGGCGGCCACCACACGCTGTACCAGCGTCTGGCCGCCGATTTCCAGAAAGGCCTTGTTCTGACCCATGATCATGCGGCGCGGGTTGCTATCCGTACCGGCCAACACGATCGCGTCCAGCGGGCCGTGTTCAGCGTAGGGTGTTTCAGTACCGACGTTATGCATCGCGACAATGAGCGGGGCTTTGCAAATCAGGATGTCATCGCTGCGCGCGACTTTCAACCAGGCTTCATTCGGGCCGTAACCGCCAAATTTCCCCGTTGTCGCTCCCCAGGTACACCAGCCCCTGTTTGTCGACGGCGATGGAACGGATGCGACCGAGCACTCGCTGGGCCAGGCGCTCTTCCGCAACCACCTCGCCGTCGCGGAAGACGAGCCGGTTCAGGTGCATGCCGGCCATGGCGCCGATCAGGAAACTGTCCTGCCATGCCGGGAAAGCGGCGCCACGGTAGATGACCAGGTCGCTCGGCGCAATCGACGGCACGTAGACCCAGGACGGTATCTCCATGCCTTCCTGCCAGGGGATTCCCATCCCGACGGGGCCGCCATCGTATTCGAACCCGTAGGACACCGTGGGCCAGCCGTAGTTGGCGCCTCTACTGACCACCTGCACCTCGTCGCCCCCGCGCGGGCCATGCTCGTGAAGCCACAGTTCGCCGGTCGCAGGATGGACGTAAAGCCCCATCGGATCGCGATGGCCATAACTCCAGATCTCGGGGCGAGGGGCGGGCTGACCGGTTTCCTCGACGCCGACGAAGGGGTTGTCTTGCGGCACACTGCCGTCATCGTTGATACGCACCACGGTGCCGGCATGATTACTGCGATCCTGCGCGGTGGGGGGGTGCTCACGATCGCCGAGCGCCAGAAACAGCTTGCCGTCCGCAAACTGGATCCGCGCCGCCAGATGGTAGGCGCCCTCGGAGTACGCGTCGGCAGTGAAGACGCGCTCCACGTCCCGGGCCCGCTTGCCATTCAGGCGAAAGCGGTCGACGACGGCCGTGCAGTGGTAGGGTTCACCCTCCGTATAGCTCAGGTAGATCCAGCCGTTGTTCTCATAATCCGGGTGCAATTCGACATCATGGACGCCCGCGTCGCCGGACACGACGAGCTGTGGCAGCCCCTCGACAGCTTCCGCCTTGCCGCCGCGGAAATCAGCCAGCGTAACCAGCCCACGATCGCGCTGGAGCACCAGCGCGCGGCCGTCGGGCAGAAACTGGATGGCTGCGGGCTGCGACAGGTCGGCCAGCAGGCGCTCGGCGACAATGTTGCCGTTCAGGCTCGGCAGGACGTGGCGACCGCCCGGATCTGCAGCAAGTGCGGCCGATGGCAGACCGAACACCAGGCCGAAGGCCAGGGCGGCTCCGCGCCGCAGAAATGGCAGATGGCTCATAGAAATTGTCCTTTATAATCGATTGCCGGGAAGACTTCGCGGACATTATAGACAGACGACATCACCAGATATGAGTATTTACAGGACCTTTGCGCTTCTTATGCTCTGCGGATGCCTGAGCGCCGCCGTGGCCGAGGCAGACGCTCCCGCAAACCCGGCGGTCGATACCGATTTGGCCGCCCGGTTCGCACGCCTGGCGCTGGACTGCGTCCACCGGGAGTACCCGAACAAGATCGCGCACGTACTCAACAGCGCTGCCGATGCCAAGCCACCCTCGCAGCTGTATCCGGTGTTCTACGGCTGCTTCGACTGGCATTCGGCCGTGCACGGGCACTGGCTGCTGGTGCGTCTGCTCCGGACCACTGCCGGTGCCGGACTCCCCCAGGGTCTGGAGGAGGAAATCGAGCAGGCCCTGAATCGCAGTTTTACCCCGCAGGGCGCCGCCAGCGAGGTGGCCTACCTGCAGGGCGAGAACCGGGGCAGTTTCGAGCGGCCATACGGCATGGCGTGGTTTCTGCAGCTGACCTCCGAACTCCGTGAATGGGACGATCCGCGCGCCCGTTCCTGGCTGGAAACCCTGCTGCCCCTCGAGCGGGAACTCGTCGGCCTGATCTCGTCCTGGCTGCCGAAGCTCGCATATCCGATCCGGCTGGGCACCCACAACCAGAGCATGTTCGCCTTCACCCTGATGCTCGACTGGGCCCGAACGGCCGGCAACTCGGAGATGGAGGCGCTGCTCGTCGAGCGCTCCCTCGCGTTCCACCGCGGTGACCGCGGTTGCCCCCTCGCCTACGAGCCTTCGGGCGAGGACTTCCTGTCGCCCTGCCTGATGGAGGCCGACCTCATGCGGCGTGTTCTCCCGCAGCAGGAATTCGTGCGCTGGCTCGATTCCTTCCTGCCTGCAATTCCGCGAGACGGGCGCGGCGACTGGCTGGCCGTCGGCATCGTCAACGATCCCAGTGACGGCAAGCTGGTGCACCTGGATGGCGTCAATCTCTCGCGCGCCTGGAACCTGAGGAACATCGCCGCGGCGCTGCCAGTAGAGGACGAACGGAGGCCCGCCCTGCTGGCGGCCGGCGAAATCCACGCCCGCGCCGGAATCGCCAGCGTTTCGGCGGAACATTACGAAGGCAGCCACTGGCTGGCCAGTTTCGCCACCTACCTGGTGACGCAACGCTGAGCGGAGGCCACGGGGGCTCTTCCGGGGCCTCCCCTACCCGTCGGACGAAGAACCATTTGGCTCGCCCGGTCCCGACCCTTGAACCGCTTCCCCGGGGGTTGCTTGCTTGCGGGGCCCGGCCTCGCCTGAGCCGTCCTTGAAGTGCAGGTCGCGCTGCGGAAACGGGATCTGAATGTTTTCCCGGCGAAAACGCGTGATGACTTCGCGCGCCAGCGCATGGACGATGGCACCCCGTTCGGCCGGCTGCTTGATCCAGCCCAGCAACTCCAGGTTGATCGAGTTGTCGCCGAAACCCCGAATGCGGACTCGCGGCGCGGGCTCCTCGCAAACGCTCTCATTCTCGTTCGCGATGTCCTGCAGCGTCTCGACCACCTTGTCGATGTCACTGTCATAGGCGACGCCCACGGGCAGTCGTACGCGATGCCGGACCCAGGGGCCGCCGCTCTCGTTGATGATCTTCGCCGAGCCGATGATCGCGTTAGGTATCGAAATCTCGACATCGTCGCGCGTCAGGATTCGCGTCGAGCGGATTCCGAGACTCGTCACCAGGCCGCGCTCGCCCGTATCGAGCACGATGTAATCGCCGATCTTGTAGGGCGAATCGGCGACGATGGAAACTCCGGAGATCAGGTTGGCCAGAGTGTCGCGCGAGGCAAAGCCGACGATGATGCCGATGATGCCTGCAGAGGCCACCCAGGCGGTCGCGTCGATCCCCCAGATGCGGAAGAAGATATAGACGAACAGGGCCAGCAGCAGCAGCTTGATGCCCATTTCGTACAGAGGAACCGTGCGCGGCTGGAACAGGTGGAAGCGATGACGCTCCGCTTCCAGGGCCTGCAGGATCACCCTGGTCGCGCGGAACCAGGCGCGCCCCCAGAAGATCAGCAGGGCGGTGAAACAGAACTGGACCAGCACGTGTTCGATGGCGCCGGGAAAGTCCAGCGTTGCCAGAGCCAGCACCAGGGACAGCGTGACCATGGTCTGCAGAACCGGCGAAGTGAGGTAGTGCACGATCTCGTAGTCGAGTTCCGACTTCTCGCTCTTGCGCAGCCAGTCAAGCAGACGGTGAACCAGTGATTTGAGCACCCAGCCGATACCGTATCCGATCGCGACCAGCACGGTCGCAAACAGCAGCGGATAGTCGTTCAGGAACTCCCAGATCTCGTTCATAGGTTCAGATAGGTAAGGTGACGGGTCCCAGCCCACGATCGCATCGGCCAGTGTCGACGCCACACTCTCATCGTCTTCGGCCGGCATGCTGTCGCCGGCCGGGGAGTCGCTGTCGAAGAACATCAGGAATTGTGCGAGTCTGTTCATACCAGGTCCGGCCCCTTGGTTCTGATTCAAACTATAGACGTTTTGGGCTTCGCGCGGATTCTGTCCGCCTCGATGAAGATGCGGTTGACGGTCGGGATCGCCTCCCGCACGCGTGCCTCGATCCCCTCGATGGCCAACTCGATGTCATCCGATGCCAGGTCGTCGACAAAATGCACGTCGAGATTGACCAGAACCTCGTTGGGTCCGAAGTACAGGCTCAGCGGACGGCGGAAACGGGCCACGCGGGGTTCCTCTTGCAGGATCACGGCGATTTTTTCCACATCCTCCGGCAACAGGCCTTCCCCGACCAGCAAGGCCTTGCATTCGGCCGCGAAAAACAGCGATACGGCAACCAGCAGCACGCCGATCAATACAGATCCCAAACCGTCGAAATACAGCCAGCCGGTCAACTGACCGAGCAGAATCGAGAGGAAAGCGATGATCAAACCCAGCAGGGCCGCACCGTCTTCGACAACCACCGCGATCGTCGAGCTGTCCTTGCTGTCGCGGAGGGCGTCCAGGAACGGCTTATCCCCGCGCCCTGCGTTGAATGCCTTCAGGGCGATGCGGAGAGCCGAACCTTCGAAGACCATGGCGAGAACGAGGACCACGTAGTTCCACTGTACGTTCTCCAGCGGCCGCGGCTGCAGCAGATGCGCGACCCCTTCGTAAATGGCGATGCCGCCGCCCAGCGCGAAGACCAGGATGGCGACGACGAAACTCCAGAAAAAAATCTCCTTGCCGTAGCCGAACGGATGCTTTTCGTCCGGCGGCTGCTGGCTCAGGCGGATGCCCACCAGCAACAGGATTCCGTTACCGGTATCCACCAGGGAGTGAATCCCTTCGGACAGCATGGCGGAGGACCCGGTGAAGAAGGCGGCAACGAATTTGCTGACCGCGATGGCGGAATTGGCGACGATCGCGCCATAAATCGCGATTTTCGAGGATCCGGCCATGGTCGGGAAGTATAAGCCACCTCGGCGGCAAACCAAGCGCCTTTTTGTACGGGAAGCTTGTCATCGTCCGCGATCGGGCGTGCAACAGGCGTTCGCTAGCCCGCGCGACAGGGGGCACTCGCCGGCGGCGGGCCGGCCGGCCTGTGCGGTGCGGGAGGGCCGACCGGGATTCCATGCTGCTGACAATCTATAATTCGTGGACTGCTGGACTGCCACCCGGACTTCGCATGTCGAACTTTACCCCGATCGACCTTTTTGACCTGGTCATTTTTGGCGGCGCCGGCGATCTCGCGCTGCGCAAACTGATGCCGGCCCTGTACCATCGCGACTGCGTGGGGCAGCTGCCTGATGATTCCCGTGTCTTGGCCGTCGGTCGGCGCGACCTGGGCCGGGACGGGTTCCGGGACCGGGTCGGCTCCGCCTTGCGCGAACTGACCGGGGATTCCTGTGCCCGGGAACGATTGCAGCCGTTCTTGCAGCGTCTGGACTACATCCGGGCCGACGCCACGGACTCCGATGACTGGGATGGGCTGACGTCCGCGCTGAATGAACACGACGAACGCGTTCGCGTCTTCTACCTGGCCACCGCCCCGGGTCTGTTCGGCAGCATCGCCGAGGGTTGCCGGAAAAACGGCGTGATTCAGGACAGCAGCCGTATCGTGCTCGAGAAACCCGTCGGCCGGGATTTCGAGTCCGCCCGCAACATCAACGACACCGTGGGAGCGTGTTTTCCCGAGAACAGCATCTACCGCATCGATCACTATCTGGGAAAGGAAACGGTCCAGAATCTGCTGGCCATACGCTTCGCCAATTCCCTGTTCGAACCGCTCTGGAACCGCGGTAACGTAGACCACGTGCAGATCACTGTCGCCGAGGAGCTGGGCGTCGGAAGCCGCATCGAGTTTTATGACCAGGTCGGCACGCTTCGGGACATGGTTCAGAACCACATGATGCAACTGCTGTGCCTCATCGCCATGGAGCCGCCGGCCAGCCGGCAGCA